>JAZUSR010000198.1:0-83140 GCA_045606765.1 Treponema sp. | reverse complement strand
AGGTACCTCGCGCCAGATGAGCAAACACAAAAGACAGAGAGTTTTTTATAAAACTCGAAGCGCGAGGAAGAATTGAAAAAGGTGAGTCTTAAGTAGGTACCTCGCGCCAGATGAGCAAAAAGAAAGGACAGAGAGTTTTTTAATAAAACTCGAAGCGCGAGGAAGAATTGGTAAAGGGGAGCCTTAGGTAAGTACCTCGCGCCAGATGAGCAAACAGAAAAGACAGAGAGTTTTTTGATAAAACTCGAAGCGCGAGGAAGAATTGGAAAAAGGGAGCCTTAGGTAAGTACCTCGCGCCAGATGAGCAAACACAAAAGACAGAGAGTTTTTTGATAAAACTCGAAGCGCGAGGAAGAATTGGTAAAGGGTAAACCTTAGGTAGGTACCTCGCGCCAGATGAGCAAACACAAAAGACAGAGAGTTTTTTGATAAAACTCGAAGCGCGAGGAAGAATTGAAAAAGGGAATGTCTTAAGTAGGTACCTCGCGCCTTGACTAAGAAAACATATTTCTATATACTACAAATTCACATTGTATTATGTGAGAATTGTATATATTAGAACTTGGCTCAGCTAGGTTGAGTTCTATGGAGGTATAAAAGTGGTCAAAATCAGACTAAAAAGATTTGGTGCTGCAAAACGTCCATGCTATCGTATCGTTGTAATGGATGCTCGTGAACCTCGTGATGGTCGTTGTATCGAAGAAATCGGTATTTACCAGCCTATCGCTCAGGAAGACAAGCAGATTGCAATTAAAGAAGAGCGTATGAAGTATTGGATCGGAGTAGGTGCACAGCCAACAGAAATCGTTGCTAAGATTATGAATAAAAAAGGCTTAGCAAAAAACGGACAGTCCAAGTAATTTATAGGAGCTTGTAAACATGGAAAAAGACCTGATTGAATACATTGCAAAATCTTTGGTCGATGATCCTGATGCAGTTTCTGTAAATGAAACCGAAGGTGAAAGAGGTCCTGTGTTGGAACTTAAAGTAGCTGAAGGTGATATTGGAAAGGTCATAGGCAAGTACGGTCGTATTGCAAAGGCATTGCGCACAGTTTTAAGCGCATCTAGTAGCAAAGACGGAAAACGTTATAGCCTGGAAATTCTGGACTAGTCGTACTGATGGCAGTTAATGTTAATCTTGATGATCAATTGACAGTTGGTTTCGTTCGTGGTTCACATGGGCTTACGGGTGAATTTAAAGTAGAGAGTGCTTCTGGTTTTTATGAGCATATTGAAGTTCTAAAAGAAGTTACTTTGAGGAAAGAAAAAGAGCAGCGGGTTTATAAAGTTGAATCTACCCGGCTTGGAAATTCTACCTTGTACATGAAATTAGAGGGCGTTAATACTCCCGAAGAAGCAAAAAAGCTTAATGGATGGGATATTAGAGTTTCTCGAGAGTTTGCTTTACCGTTACAAGAAAATGAATGGTATATTGCAGATTTAGTAAAATGTACTCTTGTTTATGAGAGTAAAGACGGATTGGCAGGGAATGAAACCCGGCCTATAGAGATAGGTACTATTACAGACGTATTGGAAGGCGGAGCAGGTGATCTCTTAGAGGTTTCCCTTTCCGAGAGTTGCAATATTCTGGCAGATAATATCAAAAAAACTTCTTCAGGAAAACCTCGAAAAGTTTTGGTTCCTTTTAATAAGGAACATATAGGAAATGTTGATATGAAAACCGGAACAATTCAGCTGATGCACCTCTGGATTCTGGAGTAATTCCATGAAATTTACTGTGCTGACCTTATTCCCTCAAATACCTCAGGCTTTTTTTGAAAACTCAATCATGGCTAAAGCGGTAGAAAAGGGAATTATTGCCTACGATTTGGTGAATATCAGAGATTTTGCTACTGATAAGCACCACACTTGTGATGACAGTCCGTATGGAGGAGGTGCCGGTCAATTAATGATGACAGAGCCTCTGGGACGCGCGCTTGATAGTGTAAAGGCTTCTAAAAAGCATGTTATTTATGTAACGCCTAGTGGAAAGCAATTTACACAAAGTAAAGCGATTGAACTTAGTCGTAAAGATGAACTTGTAATTGTTTGCGGTCGTTATGAAGGTATAGACCAGCGAATAATTGATTACTATGTTGATGATGAAATTTCTA
The DNA here is from genome assembly GCA_045606765.1 of Treponema sp. Taxonomy (GTDB): domain Bacteria; phylum Spirochaetota; class Spirochaetia; order Treponematales; family Treponemataceae; genus Treponema_D. The sequence goes on along the minus strand of JAZUSR010000198.1, from coordinate 81,024 downwards.
TCGGAGACTATGTAATGTCTAGTGGTGAAGTTAGTGCCACTGTTATTGTTGATACTGTGTATCGATTGATTGACGGTGTTATTAGTCAGGAATCATTGGAAGAAGAAAGTTATAGCGACGGACTTTTAGAATATCCGCAGTACACACGTCCACCAGTGTACAAGGACATGGAAGTTCCTGATGTTTTGTTATCAGGTAACCATGAAAATATTCGGAAGTGGCGGCTGAAAAAGAGACTTGAAAAGACTCTTGCAAATCGACCAGATTTGATTATGCAAGCAAGGCTTAAAGGACAACTTACTTCAGAAGCCGAAAAAATGATTGAGGAAATTACAAATCAGGTTAGCATAAAAGCCAGCCTTAAAAAGAGAAAGCGAAAAAAGTAGCTGCCTCTTTAAACTGGAGACTATAATGGATCTTATTAAGACAATTGAAGAACAGCAAAAACGTGCTGGTGCACAGCCATTCAATATTGGAGATACTGTTGCTGTTCATTTTAAAATTATTGAAGGTAAAACAGAACGTGTTCAAAAATTCGAAGGCCTCGTTATTGCTATGAAAAACGAAGGTGCAAGAAGAACATTCACAGTTCGTAAAAACTCCTTTGGAGTTGGTGTAGAACGTGTATTCCCATACAACTCACCACGAATTGTAAAGGTAGATGTAACTCGTCCTGGTAAAGTACGCCGTGCTAAACTTTATTATATCCGTGATAAAGTTGGTAAAGCTGCAAAAGTTAAAGAACTTCTTGGAGCTGCTGCTACAGAAGCAATGGCTGCTCGTAATGCAGCTGCAGCTGCCGCTGCTGTTTCAAAAGAAACTCCAAAGGCAGAAGAAAGCAAATAATTTTTATGGATAAGTAATTATTCATAAAAGAAAAAAAGAATGACGAATACTTCTAGTATTGTTATACATTCTCAAGTTGCCCTCCCCAAAGAATATTCAAATTTCTTAAAGGAGGGTAATTCTGTTTTAGTTAGAATATTAAAACAAACTGCCCCTAATTCATACATAGCTGCATTTGGTGGAGGAAGATTTCCTATAAAATCAAATATTCCACTAAGAACAGGCTCTCGTTTTATGGCTAAGATATCATTTCAAAATGGTAACTTAGTTCTTTCAAAAGTTAAAGAGTCAATGCAAAATGATTCTTTCCAAAATAATCAAAAAATAGTTCAGCAATTTACAACTCTTTCGCCAGAGGTTTCGAATTTACTTATGTCTCTCGGCTTGCCGTCTGACAATGTTTCAAAAGTTTTGCTTCAAACAATGATTATGGCTGGTGTAAAAATTAATATTTCGAAAATGAATAAAGCTCGTAATATTGCATTAAAATTTAAAGGAAATGAGGCTGAGGCAAGTGAAGCTGCATTGATATTGATGGACAAGGGAATTGAACCAACAGAAGAAAATATCCAAGATGTGCTAACAGGTTTTTCTATTGAAAATAATTTAGCAAGTTCGGAAGATTTGAAAAGTAATTTTTATGATGTAATTCAAATTGAGTCAGAGTTAAAAGAATTTTGGAATTCTCTTCAACATGTGAATCAAGAAAAAAATAATTTTAATAATGTACCAAATGATAAATCTTTTTTAGACCAAAATGAAAATTCTAAAAAACAAGTAAATGAAGCAAAAGAGAAAATTCAATTTACTGAAGATTTTAAGAATGATTCTTTTGTTGAAACGCCATATGGTTTTTTGACAATATTCAATCATATGATAGCAAAGAATGAAGATCAAAAAACAAGGTATGTGAAAGATTCAAATTCAGCAGAAAGAAAAGAAAATAAAAAACTTGAAGGTTGTTCATGGGTTGTAGTTCCTTTTGAATTTCAATTTAAAAAAGATGAAAAATTTCGTAATGGAACTGGAGTTTTTAGAGTTTTTTTTGATTTTGAGAAAAAAAGTTTAAAAAAAATGATAATAAATTATAGTATTGATGGAAAAAACTGGAGTTTTGTAGTATCATATAAAAAAGAAGTAATAGATGAAATAAAGTTTACAATTGTTCCTTTAGAGAATCAAGTAAAAAAGGTTTTTTTAGAGAATAGTTTGGCTCAATTATTTGACTGTGTTCAAGTGAGTTACGAGAAACCAGAAAATTTATTTGGGTTTGCAAATTGTAGTACAGAAATTCCATTAGTGGAGGGAATTTGCTGATGCAAAAAAATCAGAAGGCGGTTGCATTAAAATATCCAGAAGGTGCCGTTGCTCCATTTATTACAGTTAATACAAAAGGAGAATTAGCTAAAAAAGTTCTTCAGGTAGCTAAAGAAAACGATATAAAAATTGTTCAAAATGAAGATTTGGTCAATTTTTTAAGTGTTCAAGAAATAGGAAGTTGTATTCCTGAACAAGTTTGGTCTACTGTAGCAAAAATTTTTGCTTATGTGATAAAAAATACATAAATAGTTTTTGTGGAGAGAAATGTTTATGACAAATTTTAAAAAAGTAGATTGTTCTACAATCACATTAGGAATGAGATTTACTATGCCAGTTTTTTTCGATGATGGAAAAAACATGTTTTTGGCTCGAAGTAAATCTGTAAAAAAATATCATATTAATGCGATTCAACAGTGGAAAATTCCTTATTTATTAACAATGGGCGAAGTAATTCAACAATCGAACATTGATCTTGAAAAATCTTTTGTTGGTTTTGCAATGGATGATAATGTTGAAGAGCTTGAAGAAGTAGAAGAATTAGAAGAACTCGAAGAACTTGATTAAAAAAAAGAATCTAAGAAAACAAATAGGTTTTTCTGGAGAGATTCGGGCACAAGAGTATTTAAAGTCTAAAGGGTATCAAATTTTATCTACAAATTTTCGTAATCGCTTTGGTGAAATTGATATAATTTGTTCAAAAAACGATATAATTGTATTTGTTGAAGTAAAAACTTTTTTGACAGGCAATGTAGAATTACTCCAAAAAGTATTAAATTCTCAAAAACAAAAAAGAATTGTAGAAACTGCTAAATATTTTTTGTTAAACCATCGAAAATATAATAACAACATAATTAGATTTGATGTGGTTGTTATTGATATGCCAGAACTTCCTTCGGTATATCACATAGAAAATGCTTTTTCGGAGTTCTAAAAAATGATTGCAATTGAAACAATTACTCCATATATTGATGTTATTTTTGATGAAGAACCAGTAGAAATTTTATCCCCAAAAGTGATAGAATTAAGAAGTAAAATTCATGACGAGGATTACATGAATAATGCGATTCAAAGAATTGCACAGGTAATTAGTAAAAAATTGGTAGAAAATCCTGAAGAATTAAAATTGACTGTTTAATGATTTTTTCTTCTTGATTATTTACGTGGAGTCAGCATGGGAAGAAATGATCGTCGAAATAGACATAATCATAAAAATTGGAATAATCAAAATCATCAGCATTCGCAAAATTATTATGAGCAGAATAAAAGCGTTCAATTTAAAAGTCGATTCATTGTAGAAGATAATGAAGAAAATCAAAAACGAGAAGTTGCTATTCGTGAGTTTAAAAGTAAGACAGTAACTTGTGCAAAATGTGGACAAGTAATTACAGAGTTGGCAAGTTCAATTAGTGATGCCGATGGAAATCCAATTCATTTTGATTGTGTTCTCGAAAGTATTAAGTCAAATGAAAAATTATTACCAGGACAACAGGTTACCTATATTGGTAATGGTAGATTTGCAGTTGTTTCATTCGAAAATCCAAGAGAACTTAAAAAGTTTAAAATTGAAAAAATTATTGAATATGAAGATAAGTCTAAAACAGTTTCATGGCGTGAAGAAATGGCAAATCTTTATAGTCAAGTAAAATAATAATCTATGGTGCTTGATTATTTTTTTTATTTGGTATAATATATTATTCAGCCGCCGGGATGGTGGAATAGGTAGACACAAGGGACTTAAAATCCCTCGGCAATTTAAACGGCCGTGCCAGTTCGATTCTGGTTCCCGGCACAAAGACTTTCGTTTTGCGAAAGTCTTTTTTTTTGAGGTAAACAAAAATGTATTCAGATACTCATTTTCATTTTAACTTAATGGATGAGAACTTTCGAGCAGAGATTCTAACTGAACTTGCAAAAAAAGAATGTTTTTTTGGACTAGATATTGGTACTCATTGTGATGATTTAATTTCTCGTCAAAAAATGGTTAAAACAGCACTTTCACAAATTTCAGATTTAGAGCTAAAAGAAAAAGGTACAAAATTAATTTATTTTTCGGCAGGGATATGGCCAGCTCCCGAAGCAATTAAAAATCGTTTTGAACAAATGAAAATACTTGAAGAACAAATTCTGCAATCGAAAAATTTAAATACAGAATTGAGTAATAAAATTATTGCAATTGGAGAATGTGGACTTGATCATCATTGGAATCCAAGTGGTGTTGATGGGCGTTGTGAAAGTGATTTTGATCAGGAATTGTTTGACGGAGAAATGGAAATGTTTAAGATGCATCTTGAACTTAGTAAAAAGATGAATCTTCCTGTAATTGTTCATTCGAGAGATGCATTTGACGGAACAGTTGAATGTATTAAAGATGTTGGTTATGACAATGGAATTATTCACTGTTATAGTTATGGGATTGAAGAGGCAAAGGTATTTTTAGATAGAGGTTGGTATTTGGCTTTTGGTGGTGGTGTAACTTATACTAAAAAAAGCAAAATGGAGCAGATGGAAAAACTTTTGCAATATGTTCCAGAAGATAGAATTTTACTTGAAACTGATGCTCCTTATTTAGCACCTGTTCCATTCCGAGGAAAAACTAATTCTCCATTATTAATTGAAAATACATATAAATTTATTGCGGATATTCGTGGAATTGAAGTAGAAAAATTAAGTTTGATTGTAGATAAGAATATTAAAGATTTATTTAGAATTTAAATTATGTATAAAAAATGCACCCTTTTGTTGAACGTCATTTATTCAACTTTAGGGTGCATCCATTTGTCTTAAATGTAGGTAGACTTTTTTTCTAAATTATAAAATTATAATCCGAAGAATCCTGCAAAAGCTTTTAAAGCTCCGTCAGTATTTTTTGCAAGAACCGCTTGTGCAAGTTTTTTACCAAGTTGAACACCTTCTTGGTCAAAACTGTTTACATTCCACATAAATCCTTGGAACATAACTTTGTTTTCGTAGTGAGCAAGAAGAGCTCCTAAAACACTTGGATTTAATTCTTCAGCGTAAATCAAACTTGAAGGGCGTTCACCTGCAAAACTTTTGTTAGGATTTTCATCTTTTTTACCGCATGCAAAAGCAATGATTTGAGCAACAACATTTGCACAGAGTTTTTTCTGGCTTGTTGAACCTTCGATAACAACATCTTTTTTTGTTTGATTTTGATTAAATGCAATAAACTGTAAAGGTACAATATCTGTTCCTTGGTGTAAAAGTTGATAGAATGAGTGTTGTCCGTTTGTTCCAGGTTCACCGAAGATAACAGGTCCTGTAACATAATTGATTGGGTTCCCGTCACGGTTTACAGATTTACCATTTGATTCCATGTCAAGCTGTTGAAGGTGAGCAGGGCATCTGCTTCATGCTTGTGAGTATGGCAGAATTGCTGTTGATGGATATTCTTGAGCGTTTCTTTCGTAAACACCGATAAGTGCGTCAAGCATAGCTGGGTTTTTGAGAAGTTCTTCATTTTTTGCTGTTGCATCTGCTTCAGCAGCGCCGTTGAGGAATTGAGAAAATACATCTGGCCCAAATGCAAGTGAAAGAATTGCTCCTCCTACAGCTGATGTTGATGAATAGCGACCACCAATATAGTCATCCATGTAGAATGCTGCCATGTAATCAGGATTGTTTGCAAGAGGACTTGTTTCTGAAGTTACTGCAATCATGTGTTGGCTAGCAGAAAGTCCTGCTTTAGAAAGGAAGTCCTTTACAAAAGTTTCATTAGAAAGTGTTTCAAGTGTTGTACCTGATTTTGATACAAGAATAAAAATTGTTTTTGATAAATCAATTGAAGCAACAACTGCTGCAGCATCATCTGGGTCAACATTGGAAATAAAGTGAGCTTCCATTTTGAATGTGTTGTTAGCTTTTGCCCAATTTTCTAAAGCGAGATACATTGCTCTTGGTCCTAAGTCAGAACCTCCGATTCCAATTTGGCAAACTGTTGTATATTTTTCGCCATTTTCATTGAGGATTTTTCCAGAGTGAACATCTTCTGCAAAAGATTTGATTTTATTTTGCTGTTCAATATAGAATTGGCGTTTGTTTTTTCCATCAGCTATAACATCGTTGCCTAATTGTCCACGAGTAAGCTGGTGTAAAACCATTCGTTTTTCTCCTGTATTAATTATTTCACCATTGTATAATGCTTCATATTTTTCTGTTAACTGAGCTTCTTTTGCTAAATCAGAAAGAACGCCTAAAATCTGTTCATTAACTTGTTTAGCAGCATAATTGTATTTTAAACCTGCTGCCATCGGAACAGAATATTCTGTAACGCGTTTTGCAGCGTCGTTTCCAGAAAGAACATCTTGTAATTTAACTTGTCCTTTTAAAGAAAGCATTTTTTTGTAAGATGGGAGTGAATCAAGGTTTGACCATGTAATCATTATTTTTTACCTCAAATATAAAATTTGTTTAGGTTTAAAATATAACAAATTATATAATTTTGTGGTAGTAGAAAAAGGGTATCCTAAAATTCGTGTTCGAGCACAAATTAATTTTTTTTGTGATTAACCCCGTGGTTTATTCTTCTAATTCAGGGATTAGTTGTTTTAACTTTTCGATTAGTTGTTTTCCAGAAACGCCTTCTTTTGTACATGCAAACATACAGTTGTCACCGGCAACAGTTCCAAGAATTTCTTCAAAGTTCATGTTGTCTAAGGCATTACAAACTGGGTTTGCATGGCCTGGAAAAGTTTTGATTACTACGATGTTTCCTGATGCTTCAATACTAATATATCCGCGCAAAAAGTCTTGGATAAAAATATTTAAAGATTCCTTGCTTTCTTCTTCAGTAGGAAGAGTATAAACATAACCGTCTCTTCCATCAGCAATTTTTCCAACTTTAAGAAGTTTTAGATCACGAGAAAGAGTCGCTTGTGTAACTTCAAATCCTTCTTTTGTAAGAAGAGAAAGTAATTCTTCTTGGCTTTCAATTTTATTATGTTTGATTAATCGACGAATTGCTTTGAGTCTGGAATCTCGTTCTTTCAAAATTTCACCTTGTAAAAATAGAATTAGAAAATGTATATTTATTTATATTTTTGCATATTTTTTCATTTTTGTGAATATTCTAAATTATAGTTTTACATAAGTTTTTCCGCTTCCTCCATCTTCTGGAGGAGCAAATTTAAATTCTTTGATTCCTGGATATGTTGATAAATAGTCGATTACGGCTTGTTGTAATGCACCAGTTCCTTTTCCGTGAATGACAGAAAATTCGTGGAAATTTTGCATTGTACATAAATCGAGTTGTCGTTCAAGTAATTTGATAGCTTCTTCTACTCGCATTCCTATTAAGCGCAATTCAAAAACTGGACGATTGGTCGGTAGTCCTTGTAGTGATGGTGCAAAGTTTGAAAAATTTTGCTGAATTGTTTCTGGGTCTGCAAGGTCGATTGTAATCGATGGTGTGTAATTTTTTTCGGATTTTCCAATTGGGGTTAAGTCATGTTCATTGACTGTCATTTTGATATTTCCAAATTGTACTTGCCACATACTTTTTCGTTCTTGTTTTACAATGGTTCCTTTTGTTTTTGAATTCGTCATAAGAACTTCCATTCCTGGTTCAAGAGGAATTTTGCTTTTATTTGGTGAACTATTTGTGCAAATGTTTTCTTGTCGTTGTTTTATTTTTTGTTCAGTTTTTTGTAAGTTTTTTTCTTCTGCTTCGAGAATATTTGAATGAGTTTCTATTGAATCTGTTAGTTCTGTGATGAATGATTTTACAGCAAGTGTTTTTTCTCGTGTAATCTCTCCTTCTTTTAGTTGTCGAACTAAGTTTTCAAGTTTCCTTCGACTTTCTTTTAAGAAAGAAAGTTCTTTTTTATTTTCTGCAATTTTAAGATCATGTTCACGGCGTTTAATATTTTGTTCTTTTGTGAATGTTTTTTGTTCCTTGAGGATAATTTTTTCCTCTTTTTGTTTGTATTGTTGAATTAGTTCATCAACTTCTTTATGCTTTTTGCTCAAGCCTTTGATAAGTGCAGAAATATCTGCTTGTTCAGATTGAATATAATTTTTTGCTTTTTGGATTGCTTCTGATGGAAGTCCGCTTTTAGTTGCTATATCAAGTGCGTGGCTTTCTCCTGGAATTCCCATTATTAATCTGTATGTTGGTTCCATTGTGTCAGGGTTAAATTCAACACTAGCATTTACACATGATTCATTTGTATATCCATAATTTTTTAAAACACCATGATGGGTAGTAACAAGTACAAAAGAGCCTCGTTCGATTAAAATATCCAATGTTGCCATTGCAATTGCAGACCCTTCTAGTGGATCTGTTCCACTTCCTAATTCATCGAGTAAGACAAGAGAATCTTTTGATGCATTTTTAAGAGCGTTTGCAACATTTTTCATATGCCCAGAAAAAGTCGAAAGAGCTTGGTCTAAAGATTGTTCATCACCAATATCACAATAAATGTCTTTAAAAATTGGTAATCGAGTTCCTTCACTTGCTGGAATTGGAAAACCTGTCTGATTGAGCAAAGAGAATAGAGCAAAGGTTTTTAGAGTAACAGTTTTCCCTCCTGTGTTTGGCCCTGTAATTATTAAAACTTTTTTATTTGTTAAAAAGTGAATATCAATTGGAATTGCTTTTTCTCCTAAAAGTGGATGACGAGCTCCAAGTAAAAGAGGCGGTTCTAATTTAGATTCATCGTTAGATTCTTCTCCACAAGAAAGTGCATAGGTACATTTGTTTTCGATTCCCCATTTTGCTGCTGCAAAAGTTGTATCGAGTAAAATCATTTTTGGAAGATTGTCAGAAAAATGATTTTGATATTCTGCAAGGCGTGCTGTAGTTTGTAAAAGGATTTTTTTTATTTCTTCTTGGAGTCGAAATTCTTCTTGAATTAAGTCATTGTTTTTTCGAACAACATCATCTGGTTCGATGTAAACTGTTTGCCCTGTTTGAGATACTTCGTGGATAATTCCTTTGATTGCACTTCGTTGGCTTGATTTGATTGCAAGAACTTGACGGTTTGCTTTTAGAGCAGGAACTGTCGATTCGAGTGCTGATGATAGCGTTGCATCAATTGTATATTTGTGCATTAAAGTTGCAATTTCTGATTTTAGAGAAGCGATATTCTTTTTAATTTCTCGGATTGAAGGTAATTCTTTTAATTCTCCATCTTGTGAAATGATGCTAAAAATAATATCTGATGCATCACAAAGGTCTGGCATTTGAGTTATGATTTTTGTTAGGTGTTTAAGATTGAGTTCAAGTGAGTTTGATTTTATGCTATCAGTAATTTTTTTTTGTGAAAGACAAAAAAGGCCCAAAGCATAGAGTTCATCAAGGTCTAAAGTTGAGCCTTGAGTTTTTAGAACAGAAAAAAGTGGTTGTATTTGTGGCCAACTAGAGATTGAAATTGCTCGAGTGGAACTTAGACATTGGCTCCATTCTTTGCTAAGTTGTTTTAAATTGTTAAAGTCGGAGAAATTTGTAAAAGGTTCTCGATTGAGAATATTTTCTTTGCCTTCTTGGCTTACACAATACCCTGCGATAATCTCTTTAATTCGATAGAAATCTAATTCGGTTAATGTTTTTCTGTCCATATTTATTCAAACTATATCAAAAATAAAATAAAAACAATAGAATTGATAAGATAATTATTTTTTTATATAATGGAAAAATGATTAAAAAAGGAAAAATCTTAAAATATTTATCTGTAACATTTCTTTTATTTTATTCAATATATTTAATAGGGTGTAAAACTTCTAATTTTGAAGAAACTTTACCTTTAATTGAGACTGAAAATATTTCAGTGAAATCTTCGGATGAATATTTTAGAATTTATGATATTTCTAAATTTAATGAGGAAGAATATAAAAATTCATCTAAAACAAAGTTTATTTTTGTTCGTTTGTATTATCCTCATTATAATAATCCTCTTTGTATAGAAAACATTTTAAAATTATGTATTCGAGTTGTAGATTATTCAAAAGATAAACCGACACATGCTTCGATTGGTTTTAGTCTAAAAGATGAATTTTATGGACTTACAACTGCTGGAAAGAAAGATTTAAAATATGAATCTTGTTTAGATACAGCAAACAATGGTTATATGAAAAAATGCAATGTTGAAAAATCTATTCAAGCAACTTATGCAATTAGAGTCTCAGAAGAAGAATATAATCGTGCTAAAGAAATTATTGAAATGTATTGGGAAAATCCTTTGACAAAATATGGTATTGGTCTAAATTTTGCTTTGGCAGGGTATGGAATTAAACGTGTTTATTTTTCTCCAAAAGACAACAGACCTCTTGGAAAAATAAAACATAAACGCCCACAAGATTCTTTTGATTTAGAAACAACAGCTTTTGTTTGTTCGTCTTTTGTAGCTCATGTTTTAGTAAATTCCGTAGATAGCATAAAGAAATTTTTTATAGATAATTCATTGAATACAAAATATATTTACCCTTCTGATATTGTTGAATTTCCTGGAATGCAAAAATTGTTTATGTCAACATGGATAGATTATAATATTGCAGCAGAAACCTTTGCTTCTGTTTATCCAAGTTTTGTTCCATTCTTATTATCTGAATCTCAAAATACAATGAATTAAGGTAAAGTAATATTGGTTATTAAAAAATCTCAAACTTGACAAGTCAAAATTCTAAACTATAATGATAAAATAGTTTGAATGAGGTTTTGATTTAAATTTTATGGAAAAAAATTCTAAAGTTATAATAAATTATTTAGATGAAAATATAAAAGATCCAAAAGTTTTTTTTGTTTTTCCGACACAGATTGCAGCATCTATGTGGGCAAGAAAGACTCTTGAAGTTACTGATGTAAAAGCTATTGCAAAAGAACGATTTATTGCTTGGGATTCATTTAAAAGTTCATCTATTAGAAGCCAGCAACAAAATAAAACTTCAATCCCATCTGTTATGCGTTCAATTTTTGCTGAACAAATCGTTAAAAAAAATTCTATTGATCCTTTTTTTAAGGAAATCATTTTAAAAGATTATGCAAAAGTTGCTAAACGATTTTCAAAATGGATAGAATCAATTTTACCCTCTTTAAATTTTTGGAAAAATCAAATTAATCAAAATAAAGATTCTCTCGATAACGAAGATTTGGATTTGCTTGAATTATATAATCGATATAAATCTTTTTTAGATGAAAATGATTTATTTGATCCTGCGTGGGAAACGCCGCCTTTTAAAGATGATGGAAATAAATACATTATATTTTTTCCTGAGATTTTGTCAGATTATAGTGAATATGAATTGATTTTAAAATCAACTCCACAAATTCAAATTGTTTCGACAGAAAAAATTAAATCAAAAGAAGAAGTGCCAGTTGGATATTTCTTTTCAAATTCAAGAATCGAATTAAAAGAAGTTGTTCATTATCTGTGGAATATTCATCAAGAAAAAAATATTCCTTGGGATAAATTTGCTATTTCTGTTCCTGATTTAGAAAGTTACGGGGCATATCTTCAAAGAGAATTATCGCTTTATCAAATTCCTTTTGTAACAAAAGATGCATTTTCTTTGGCATCAAGTGGAGTCGGAAAATTATTTTCCTTGATTATGGAATGTGCATCGGATAATTTTTCGTATAAGTCTGTAAAGAATTTATTATTGAATAGGGAATTACCCTGGATAGAGCAAAATGTAATTGATAAATTAATTCTTTTTGGTAAAGAAAATAATGCTATTTGCTTTTATGAATATGAGGAAAAAAGTTTTGATGTTTGGGAAGAATCTTTTAAAACCCCTGTTAGTTTTCCTTACGATGAAAGGATTGTAATTTTTTATCGTTTGTTAAAAAAATTAATTATGAAAATTGTTCAGTCTAAAACTTTTGATGAAGTTCGAACAAATTATTTTGAATTTAGGCAAAAATTTTTTGACTTTGAAAGTACAGTTTTCCCAAAAGAAAGTAATGATATTTTAAGTCGTTGTATTGCCGAACTTGGTATTTTGGTAGACTTAGAAGAAAGATTCAATAATTGTGAAATATTTGCGATAGATTCTCATTTTGAATTTTTTTGCACATTACTAGAAAATACAATGTATGTTCCTCAATCTCAAATGAATGGTGTAAATATTTTGCCATATAGAACAGCATGTTGTGCTCCTTTTGATGTTCATGTAGTGCTTGATGCAAGTCAGAGTTCTACATCAATAACTTATCAGCGTTTAAAATTTTTGAGAGATGATAAACGCCAAAAATTAGGTGTTTGGGAAGATATAAATCCAACTGAAGATTTTATTCAGTTATATAAAGCAACTAGTCAAGTTGATTGTTTGTTTACTTGTGCAGAAAAAACATTTAAAGGTTATTCATTTGTAAATAGTTATCTTGAAGAAAAAGATTGTCGTCCAAAAAATGGGGGCATACCTTTTTCATTTATAAAGAAAGATTCTTACATCGCTGAGAAAAATTGGATTTTAAATAAAGTTGATTTATTTGATTCAGAGAAGTTGTATAAAGTTCAAAAAGATGGGTTTGATGTGTGGAAAAAGATTCAATCTATTAAAACTGATGAATTATCAGTTGATGATTCGATGGAAAAATTTATTTATTCCCATACAAAAGAAAATGATTTTGTTTATTCATCTGCTACTAGATTAAGAACTTTTTTTGAGTGTCCACGAAAATTTTTATTTAATAACCTTTTTTCTGTAAAAGATGGAGATAATGTTGCAACTTTGATTGGGCCTTATACAATGGGAAATATTAATCATTCTATAATGCAAGTTTTTTTAAGTACCTTGAAAATGAAAAATTTAGCACTTGAATATAATCTAACTACAAATTCAATTTTGGAAGAGCATAAAAAGATTTTAGAAGATTCAATTAATGGCGTAATTGAAAAAGAAAAGTTAAGTTTTTTGGCAAAAGAGGTTGTTAAAACAACGAAAGCTGCAATTAAAAAAAATATTTTAGAAACAATAACGAATTTTTCTAATCGGTTTAATGGATATTCAGTTTATGAAGTTGAAAAATCGTATAAACATTATTCAAAAGAAAAAAAATATTTGATTAGTTCTAGAATCGACTGTATTTTAGTTTCACCGGAGTTTGATTTTGTCTTGATTGATTTTAAAAATACTCAAAGTGCTGTTCCTTCAAATAAATATATTTCTGATGATGAATCTGAAGTTCCGGATTTTCAGCTTCCGCTTTACAAATATGTTGTTGAAAAGGAAGATCCAAAAATTGAAGAAATTTCGGAGTGTATGTTTTATGATTTATCAGCCTCAAAAGAATTTGTTTTATATTCAACTATTGGAAAACTTTCTGATAAACGAATTGATTTAAATGAACAGTTTGAAAATACTCAAAAAGTATGTTTGATGAATTTAGAAAAATTTGTTGAATGTGTGAATGAATGTAATTTTTCTCCAGATGTAGTTAATGTTGATTATTCAGTTTGTAGTGGTTGTGACTATAAGAGTTGTTGTAGGAGAACATTCAATGTTTCAAAAAAAAGTGATTAGAAAGATTTTTTGGGAGTTTGTTTAGAATGGCAAAAAAAGAATATAAATTGGATGAAAATCAACAGAAGGCTGTTAATGCAAAAAGAAATTCAGTTGTTAGTGCAGGAGCTGGTTCAGGAAAAACTAGTGTTCTTTCAAAAAGATATACAGAAATTTTAAAAAGAGATTCAGATTGTAAGGTCGAACAAATTTTAACATTAACTTTTACTCGAAAAGCGACTACTGAAATGAATGGTCGAATTTATAAAGAACTTGTTAAAGAATGTCCTGATAAAGCAAAAGATTTTTTTAAATCAAATATTTTAACTTTAGATAAGTTTTGTTCTAGAATTGCAAAGCAAGGCTCTCATTATTATGGCTTGAGCCCTGATTTTGTTGTGGATCAAGATCGGTTGCTTGATAAAATTAAAAAACTTGCTTTACCATTTATTTTAAAACATCGTGATAATTCAGCAATCAAAGTTTTTGTAAATACAAAAAGTCACGAAAAGATTTCAGAAGATTTGTTTGTAAATTCAATATTTTATAATTCAACAATTACAGAACCAATTGATTTTAGAAAGTCTCTTGAACAACAAAAAAAAGTTATACAGCAAAAGTGGATAGAATATACAGATTTAATTCTAAATACAATTTATGAATTGAAAGAGTTGATTCAATCTTTTGATGGGAATGCAGGGTCAAAATATTTTATCGCTATGAAGTCAATTCTTGATATGCAAATTGTTTCACAATCTGAAGCTGACTTTGAAGATAAATATTCTGTTGAACGATTACATTTTATTAATTATGTAAAAGAAATAGCTAGAGTTAGGCAATCTAGTGCGTCAGGTATGGGGGCTATAAAAGAAAAACATAATTTACTTAAAGAATTAAAAGATGTTCTTTTGCAATTAGAAAATTATATATATGGAAATAAATATGTAGAAGATTTGATTCCTTTGATGGAAGAATTTCAAAATATCATAAATGACACCAAAAGAAAAACAGGATTAATTTCCCATGCTGATGCATCTAGTTTGGCAAAAAATATTCTTATTAATTATCCTGAAATTAGAAAGATTGAAAAACAAAGATATAAGTATATTATGATTGATGAATTTCAAGATAATAATTCATTACAAAGAGATTTGCTTTTTTTACTTTCTGAAAAAATCGACAGAATGGAAAAATCAGTTCCTGGTGTGGAAGAACTTCTTCCTAATAAATTGTTTTTTGTTGGAGATGAAAAGCAAAGTATTTATAGATTCCGTAACGCAGATGTTAGTGTCTTTAGAGGTTTGTCAGAAGATTTTGCAGAAGGTAATATTGCGCTTGAAACAAATTATCGATCTCATCCTTCGTTGGTTGCAGGATTTAATACTATTTTTGGTGGAACAGAATTTAATATTCCTTCTTCTGATGAGCAAAATGGAAATCAAAAAATTTGTATTCCGTCAGTTTTTTATACAGAACAAGATTTGAAAAATAAAAGAGGAAATATTCCTTCTTACGAAGCGATTTATCATAATGTTAAAATTTCAGATGTTGCTGTTGAGAATTATAAAGTAGGTAAATCTGATGCATTGTTAGATAAAAGTCAAAAAAGAATTCACATTGGATTAATTAATAAAAATGTTTATCCAAAAAAAGATGAACTTGATGCAGATTATAGCGAAATATTTTGGGTTGCTAATAAAATTAAAGAATTGGTAAAACAAGGCTATTCATATAATGATTTTGCAATTATTTGTAGAACATATTCTTTGTTGCCAATTTATGAGCGAGTCCTTTTGTCTCAAGAAATTCCTTATAACAGTGAAGTTGTAAAAGGTTTGTATTCTGATGGCCCTGTAAATGATATTATGTCAATTATTCGATTGATTGCTTATCCAAATAGTCGATTATCATTTATGAATTATATTCGTTCTCCGTTTGTAAATCTTACGATGTCAGAATGCAATGCAATTTTGACAAAAATTAATAATGAAAACATAAAAGAATTATTTGAGTTAAATGTTGAAGAAATTTTAAATGAAAAAAGTATTGAAAAATTTAATTTTGGGAAACAACTTTATTGCGATGTGTTCAAATTGTCAAAAAAAATCAAAATTGCAGATTTGATTTCTTATCTATGGTATGAAATTGGCTATCGATATGAAACAATTTGGAATAGAAGTGTAGAAATGTATAATTATATGTACGATATGCTTTTTGAACTTGCTCGTAAGGCAGATGTAGATTCTATTGGGTTGGCAGAATTCGTAGATAATGTTGATAGTTATCAAGATGAATCAGAGAAGCTTGATGGAATGGAAATCCCTCTTGAGTCATCAGAAGGTGTCCATATTCTTTCGATTTTTAAAAGTAAAGGTCTTGAGTATCCTGTTGTTTTTTTATGTTCAATTGGAAAAGATTCTAAAGCAGATACAAATGACAAAACGGTGTATTTTTCAAAAGAATTTGGTATGACTTTCAATACTCCTCCAAATCCTGCTTTAGATGTAAAAAGTAATTTCTTTTATGAAATTCAAAAAGAAGCTTCTTCAAACATGGCAGCTGCTGAGTTACGACGATTAACTTATGTTGCGCTTACTCGAGCAGAAAAAGAATTATATATAACAGGAGCAATAAAATTTAATTCGATTGGAGAAAAAGACTATTCTCCAACTGGAGATTCTGTTCCTAAGAAAATAATTGATGTGTTAATGCCAACGATTTCATCTTTTGTAAAATGTGAAATTGAAGATTTGTCAGAAAATAATGGTGAACTTGATGAAAATTCAGAATCTTCTAAGTTGAATAGCAAAAATAAAAATCAGCCTAATGAAAAACTTGTATATGAACCAAATTTACAAACGGATATACCTTTTGACATTGAAGAAATTCAGTATCAAAAAAGAAGTCTTTTATCTATAGGTAATAGTTCTAAGAAAGATGTGATAGAAAAAGTTTCGCAAAAATATAAAGATATTTCGGTTATCCAAATGGAAGTTCCAGAAAAAAATACAATTAATCCAAGTCATATGCATGAAGAAGGGGTATTTGATAATTCAGATTTTTTAAATAGTTCAGACTGTGATGAAAAATCAGAAGATATTCCATATTCAGAAATTGATGATCTTGTAAAGGATTCAAATTTAACAGATGGACAAAGAGAATTTGGATTTAACAACTTTGGAACAATTATGCATTCTTATCTTGAATCAACAATTAAAAATGAAATTCCTCATATCCCAAACAAAGAAGTGGTTGGGTTAAAAGGGAATAAAGAAAAAATGAAAATTCTTGAGTCAATTTGTGAACGAATGAAAAAAGAATTTATGCAATCTGATATCTACAAAGATATTTGTAAATGTATTCAAGCGAATGGGTTTTATAAAACAGAATATTCTTACATTTCTTATGAAGATGGAAAATTTATGGATGGGCAAATGGATCTCGTTTATGAGAATGTGGATGCTTCTGAAAAAACATATACAATTGTTGATTATAAATCTGATAAAAGGATTGAAGCGGAAAAGCATCAACTTCAGTTAAATGCGTATAGAACAACTTTGGCAAAAATGTTAGATATAAGTGAAAAAAATATAAAATGTTATTTGTATTATTTACGATACGCACAGGTAGTGGAAATAAAAAATGATAGGTAATAAGAAAGTATTTAGAAAATTAATTATCCCTGTTATTATTTTAGCTCTTTTGATTTTGAGTGGATTAGGGGTGTACAAAATTTATGCAAAAATTTCTCCGGAAAAAATTACTGAAAAGGCAAAAGGTGTTGAAAGAAGGTATTCAATTTTAATAACAGGTTTTTTTGATAATAGCGATTTTTTAAAGCAGATAAACGATGGAGTTGCATCAGTAAGTAATTTTTATGATAGTGTTGCACATTGTTTTTTTCCGGAAAGTCAAAATAAAAGTAGATCATTACAATATCTTTTTGATTATGCAGGGTATATTAATGCCGATTGCGTGATTTGTTATTTTGATTCAATTTATGATTCTATAAGGCAACCTGTTAATATTGATGGAAAAGTTATTCCAATGATTTCTGTTGGAGTTTATTCAC
Organism: Treponema sp.; assembly: GCA_045606765.1. Taxonomy (GTDB): domain Bacteria; phylum Spirochaetota; class Spirochaetia; order Treponematales; family Treponemataceae; genus Treponema_D. The sequence continues at coordinate 63,329 of JAZUSR010000198.1, read as the reverse complement.
CAGGTATTTCTAAAATTTCGCATATTGGAATTGACTATGAGAAGTTAAAGCAGAAAATGGTCGAAGAAGTTAATTTATATTTTGGCAAAAACGAAGGGTGTTTATACATTCTTGATGTTACTGAAACTGGAAAGAAAAGTGAAGGCAATTTTTCAGAAGAACTATATTCTGAATTAAAAAAGAATAAAGATATTTCTATTTATCAGTTTAGTAAAATGGGAAAAACAGGTTTGCCAATTGAAGATGAAGTTCGACAGCAAATTGCATCATTAGGAGAAGTCGATTTAATTCTTTCAGTTTCAGAGACAGCTACATTGATAGCCGCACAATCAGTTCTTGATTTAAATATTGCTTCAAAAACAAAAATAATTGGATTTGGTGAAAGTCATGAATCATTGACATATTTAAAAAAGGGATTTGTTTTAGAATTGTTTTGTTCTGATGCTGTCGATATTGGAAAAAAAGCTGTACAACAATTTTTTGAATATAAGGAAACTGGTTCAACTTCAAATTATGTAACATCCGATATTAAAATTATAAAGGCGCAATAAACGGTAAAATTTTATATGAAAGAAAAAAATAAAAAATTAAAACCACAGAAAAATAAATTAAACATTTTCACTAGATTAAAGGTTTTATTTTCTATTCAGACTATTAGATTTGAAATATTAAAAACTTTTGGAATTTCTTGTTTAATTTTGATTTTTACCGTAATTCTATTTACTAGTATCGTAAAAAAAACAATGACAACTTTAGGAGATACTTATCAAACAAATGCTATTCTTGATAAGTATTTATTATTATTGTCCGAAACAGAATCTGCAATGGAATCATATTTGCAATATAGAACATTTGAAAGTATTGATAAGTATTATACAAATCTCTCTCTCTGTGAGCAAATTGCAACGACATTCCAAAAAGTTCCGTCGTCAATTTTAGCAAAGCATAAGGAATATTTGATTTTTCAACTATCAAATAGTTTTTTTAATTTGAGTGGGAATGCCATTGCTGCTCGCCGAGCAAATAATTTAGTTCAAATTGATCATTATTATAATAAGGCTGTGGATTGTTATTCTTTCTTACGAGAAGAAATATATTCATTGAATATGAGTTATTTTAAAGATAATGCACAATTGTATCAAAGTAATAAAAAATCAATGATGATTATGTTAAATATTTTAAATGGAATAATTATATTGTTTTTGATTGGTGCAGTTTTTATAATTTATCGAGGTGTAAAAAAAATACTTGATCCTCTTTTAGAAATTTCTTCTGTTGCATTAAAGGTTGCAGATCGTGATTTTGATATCGAGTTATTTAAATCAACTCGAAAAGATGAGATTGGAAACATTTGTCGCGCTTTTGATGCAATGATTATCAGTATTCGTGAATATATTGATACAATTTGGGAAAAAGCTAAAAAAGAAAATGAGTTGCATGAAAAAGAAATTGAAATGCGTGCATTAATTACAGAATCACATTTTAAAGCTTTACAAGAACAAATAAAACCACACTTTTTGTTTAATACATTAAACACAGGGGCTGGTCTTGCTATGATGGAAGGAGCAGATAAAACGTGTTACTTTTTAGAACAAGTTGCAGATTTTTTGCGGTATAATATTCAACATCCTGGACAAGATGCGACAATTAGTGATGAATTGGGAATGTTAGATAATTACATATATATTATGAAAGTTCGGTTTGGTAGTAGGTATGAATTTATCAAAGAGATAGATGAGACTATTTTACATGTTAATATGCCAAATATGATTTTGCAGCCATTAGTTGAAAATTGTATAAAGCATGGTTTAAAAGATATTATTGAAAATGGCATTATAAAGATTTGTGTTCAAAAAAGTATAGATGAGAATATGATTAATATTTCTATTTCAGATAATGGCTCTGGATTTAGCAAAGACAAAAAAGAGGAAATTTTAAAAATGTGCAATAATGGTGAAACTGTTATTGTAAAATCTAAAAAAATCAATCAAAATGAACATATTTCAACAGGTCTTGTAAATGTTATTTCAAGATTAAATTTTTATTTTAAGAGGAATGATGTTTTCTTTATTTTGGATAATGAGTCTGAAAAAGGAACTACATTTTTAATTAAAATTCCGTATGTATAATATTTTATTAACAGATGATGAACAGATTGTAATAAATACTCTTTCTTTGATTTTATCAAGAAACTTTGCAGAAGAAACAAAAATTTTTTCTGCATTATCAGGTGTGAAAGCAATTGAAATAATTCGACAAGAAAAAATTGATATTGTTTTTATGGATATTCATATGCCTGGAATTAATGGCCTTGAAACAATTAATTTAATCAAACAAATAAATCCTAATATTGTAATTGTAATTTTAAGTGCGTATGATCAATTTCAATATGCTCAACAAGCAATGAATTTTGGTGCATTTAAGTATTTAACAAAGCCTGTAAATCGGAATTTAATTGTTCAAACTGTAAGAGATTGTATGAGCATGGTTGATTCTAAAAGGGGCGCTCTTTCAAATAATATTCAATTCTATGAAAAATTGAACTTCGTTTCTTCGATTGTAGAAAGTGATTTTATTTATTCTTGTATTTTTAATGAATCTGCAACTGATTATGCGACATATTTAGAATATTTTGCTATTGTAGGATTACCTTTTTTTATGATGTGTATTGAATATGACCGAGTTGAACAAAATAGTCGGTATGACATTTATATGAAAACCAGAGATATTCTCACTTCAAAAGGAAAATGTGTAATTGGTTCATTTATGGCAAATAAAATAGGCGTATTTTTTTCTGTTTCGCAAGAACAGATTAAAAATAAAAATCAAACGAGAATAGAGTTTTCTGAAGAAGTTCGAGAAATGATAAAAAGTATTTATTTAATTCTTTCAACAAATGTGACTTCAAAAGTTAGAATTGGTATTAGTTTGATTGAAACAGATATTCAAAAGTCTTCTATTCAATATAAAAATGCTTTGGCCGCATTAAGCACGGTTGAATTAAATGGTGGCTTTGCATTTTATGGAGATAGTTCAAAAGATAAATGTGGTGATGAACGAATAAAAAATAGTCAACTATTGCTAAAAAAAATTGAAAATAGATTAAAAATTCCAGATATGTCTTCTGTTAATCAATTTACAGTTGAATATATTGATATTTTGTATCAAATTTATTCTGATCAAGAAAGTTTGTTAAAAACTAAGTTATTAGAATTTATTTTTGAAATTCGTTTTTGGACAGAACAACTTGTTCCGGAGTATCAGAATAAATCATTTGATAATTTATTTTCATTTATTTCTCAGACGGGAGATAAATCTATAATAATTCAATTTGTAAAAGAAAGAATTATTGAATGTGTTTTTGCAATTTCATTACAGAAAGAATCAAAAGAAAATCCTGTGATTCAAAAGGCATGTGATTATATTGAAAAAAATATTTCAATGGATATAGGTCTTGAACAAGTTGCAGAATATTTAAATTTGAGTACGTTCTATCTAAGTAAATTGTTTAAAGAAGAAAAAGGGTGTAATTTTATAGCTTATGTAACAGATTTACGATTGGAAAAAGCAAAAAAACTTTTAGTAGACAGTTCTTTAATAATTAAAGAAATTGCACAGAATGTAGGATATAACGATCAAAATTATTTTAGCAAAGCTTTTAAACAAAAGTATGGACTTTCTCCAAGTGAATTTAGAGATTCTCTAGGAGAAAGGTAAAGTGTTTTGCATTAAAGCTAAAGTTAAACTCTATGCATTGCGCTAAATACGCGTTCACTCATAATATTGATATCAACTTCCATATCGTTTCCACGATTTGTCATTTCAGTTCTTAACTGATCAATTGTGATATCTGATGAATCAAGGTTTACCATCATCATCATGACAAAATTTCCAGAGAGAATTGTCTGAGAAATATCAATGATATTGATAGAGTGTTCTGCAAGGTAAGCAGTTACTTTAGCAATAATTCCAACTTTATCTGAACCAACAACTGTAATAATAGCATTCATATTTTAGTATCATATTAGATTTTAAAAATACTTGCAATGCTGTTAAGAGCGTATTAAAATTAGGTATATGGGAAAATCATCTAAAATTAAACTTCGTATTTCGTATAATTCACCTGTAATTTTAACATTTTGTATTTTTTGTACATTAATTCTATTATTTGACAAAGTTTTTTTTGCAAAATTGAATATTGTGCAAAGTGTTTTTACAGTTCCGGGACATGGTTCAAATCCAGATTCATTTAATTTTAAATCTCTTTTTGATTATTTTAAACTTTTTACCCATGTTTTAGGTCATGCAAGTTGGAATCATTTGGTTGGGAATTTAACATTCATTCTTTTAATTGGACCTTTGTTAGAAGAACGATATGGTTCTCCAATGTTGCTTTTAATGATTTGTGTTACAGCGTTAGTTACCGGTGTTTTGAATGCTTGTTTAATTCCAACTCCTCTTTTAGGGGCTAGTGGAATTGCATTTATGCTAATAATTCTTTCATCGTTTACCAGTATTTCTAAAAATGAAATCCCGTTGTCGTTTATTTTGGTTTTTATATTGTTTTTAGGTTCTGAAATGTTTTTAAAAACTGGAGAATCAAATATTAGTGTTTTAGCTCATGTTGCAGGTGGAATTTGCGGAAGTATGTTTGGATTTTTAATTGCTCCAAAGGCTTCAAATTCTCGAAAAGAAAAATCTCCAAAGACTTCAACCTATAATTCTGGAAAAACTTGGGGAGCATCAGATTCTTCAACTGAAGAAAAGAAAAAATCAATTTGGCGTAGAGAAGAAAAATCTTCTGATTCTGAAGAGACAATTATTGGTACGATTGAATTGTAGAAACTTTTTAAATTTTGAATCATTTTATTGAAAAGATAGATACAAAATTATAAAATAAAAATAGATACTTGTAATTTTTTTGAGGTAAAAAAATGGAAAAAAAATCAGATAATGCTTGTAAGGGAGTTGCGCGTGCTCCTCATCGTTCATTATATTACGCATCAGGATATACAGATGAAGAATTAAATCAACCAATGGTAGGAATTATTTGTGCAAAAAATGAATTAATTCCAGGACATATTGAATTAGATAGAATTGCAGAAGCAGTAAAAGCTGGTGTTAGAATGGCTGGCGGAACTCCAATAGAGTTTCCTGCAATTGGTGTTTGTGACGGAATTGCAATGGGACACGAAGGAATGAAGTATTCCCTTGTTACTCGAGAACTTATTGCTGATTCTGTTGAATGTGTTGCAAAGGCTCATCAGTTTGATGCTCTTGTTATGATTCCTAACTGTGATAAAATTGTTCCAGGTATGTTGATGGCAGCTGCTCGTCTTGACTTGCCTACAGTTTTTGTAAGTGGTGGACCAATGATGCCAGGACATCTTCCAGGAAATGATTCATCTAATCCTTATTCAGGAAAAAATCTTTCACTAACAGATATGTTTGAAGCAGTTGGTGGATTAGCAGTTGGAAAAGTTACAGAAGCTCAATTAAAAGAAATGGAACATAGAGCATGCCCTGGTTGTGGAGCTTGTTCTGGAATGTTTACTGCAAACTCAATGAACTGTTTGACAGAAGTTTTGGGACTTGGTCTTCCAGGAAATGGAACAATTCCAGCTGTTACAGGAGAAAGAATTGCTCTTGCTAAACATGCTGGTATGGCAGTTATGGATTTGTATAAAAAAGGAATTACTGCTCGACAGATGATGACTGCTGAAAACTTTAGAAATGGACTTGCAGCTGATATGGCACTTGGCTGTTCTTCAAATACAATGCTTCACTTACCAGCAATTGCTCATGAGGCTGGGGTAGAAATTGATCTTCATGAAGTGAATGAAATTTCAAATAGAACTCCAAATCTTTGTCACTTAGCTCCTGCAGGTCATACATTTATGTGTGAATTAGACGATGCTGGTGGAGTTCAAGCTGTATTGGCAGAACTTGCAAAGAAAAATCTTATTAATACTTCATTAATTACTGCAACAGGAAAAACAATTGCAGAAAATATCAAAGGTGTTGTTAATCGTAATCCAGAAGTATTACGCCCAATTGAAAATCCATTTAGTGATAACGGCGGAATTGCAATTCTCTTTGGAAACTTAGCTCCAAATGGAACTGTTGTAAAACGTTCAGCTTGTGCAAAAGAATTAATGTTACACACAGGTCCTGCTCGTGTATTCGATGATGAATCAGAAGCAATGGAAGCTGTTCAAAAGTCTCAAATTAAACCGGGTGATGTTGTTGTAATTCGTTACGAAGGTCCAAAAGGTGGCCCTGGAATGAGAGAAATGCTTGCTGTTACAGCAGCTCTTGCAGGTCAAGGACTTGATAAAGAAGTTGCTTTAATTACAGATGGTCGTTTTAGTGGTGCCACACGAGGTGCTTCTTTAGGACATTGTTCACCAGAAGCTGCCGTTGGAGGCCCAATTGCTCTTGTAGAAGAAGGGGATAAAATTACACTTGATATTAATAATTACAAAATTCACCTTGATGTTAGCGATGAAGAACTTGCTGCAAGAAAAGCAAAATGGGTAGCTCCTGAACCAAAAGTAAAAACTGGTTACCTTGCTCGTTATGCAAAACTCGTAAGTTCCGCAGATCGAGGAGCAATTTTAGAATAAAATTTACTCACCGAGTTTTATTTTGGTAAAATTCAGTGAGTACTTGTTAAGTATGTGCTCAATAAGGATACAATCTTAGAAGAGATTTGATTTGTCGAGATTTTCTTTTTGAGAATTTGTAAGCATATATCATCGTGTGTCTAGGAGAAGCAGAAGACTTACAGTAAAATTTTGTAATTTACATAGAAGGAGAAGATAAAATGATTGCGCAAATTGTAAAATTTTTGAATGCATTAAATTCAAACCGTAATCCTAGCGAAATAGCAAATGCATTTTGTTTAGGGTTGATGTTAGGATTTATGCCGAAAAATAATGCACTGTGGTTTATAATTTTTGTTTTCTTCTTCTTTGTTCGGTTGCATAAGCCAACTTATGTGATTACTGCTTTTTTATTTTCACAGGTTGCATGGTTATTAGATCCTTTGTTTGATAATATTGGTTATAAGATTTTAACAATCGAAAGTCTAAAAGAATTTTATGGTTGGTTATTAGAAATCCCATTTGTAGGATTTACAAAGTTTAATAACACAATTGTTATGGGTTCTTTTGTAAGTGGCTTAGTTTTGTACATTCCGATGTTTTTTTTGGCAAGATTATTTGTTCTTGTTTGGAGAAAAAAGTTTGCTCCACGTTTGGGAGAATCAGCATTAATGAAAACGATTTCAAAAGCTCCTATTGTCAAAACTTTAATTGATTTATCGGAGGATCTTTAATGAAAAAGAAGGATGATATTCTTGAAAAAAAAGAAATTGTTGAAAATGAAAAATCTTTTGATGGAACAATTGTAGAACAAAAGATTGAAAAGGCAAAGGAAGAAAAAACAGTTCCTGCAAAAAAACTTCCAGGTATTTTAAAGAAAAGTTATACACGAAAAAAATTAAATAAATTATTAAATCATATTTATGTGCCAACACATCGAGCAATGGTTGAAGAACTTTTTGTTCCTAATCCAAAAAAGGAAGGTAAGTTCTACATTCCGCGTGATAAGATGTTGTTAAAATCTCAAGCAAAAAAACTTAAACGAATTGGTAAGGAAGTTGCTTCTCAGAAATTCTCATTAAGAATTATTCCTCTTGTAGCAACAATAATAATTTGTATAGCTGTTGTGCTTTTGGTTTGTACATTTAAAAATGTTGTAGTTCGAAAATTATTGACAAATACAATGCAAGGAATTTTTGAAGCGAAAACAGATATTGAATATATAAATGTAGAAATATTAGGTTCATCAGTTACAATAAAAGGTTTGTATCAGGGATATAAAGAGGATCCTATGAAAAACCTTTTTCAATTTGACAAAATTGATATTGATTTTAATTTGACAGAACTTTTGCGAGGGAAATTTGATTTGCAAAACATTGCCGTAGAAGGAATTAATGTAATGACTGCTCGAAAGACTTCTGCTGCACTTCCAAATTTAAAAGCATCAAAAAATAAATTTCAGTTAGGTATTGAAAATAAAATTAAAATTGCACAAGAAGCAACAAAGGAAGAACTTAATAAATTATTTGATGCGTATAACCCAAAAGCGATTTTAAACAATGTTCAATCACAATTAAAAAGTCCAACAGTTGCAAAGGAAGTATATACAGTCGGAGATACACTTGTGACAAAGTGGAAAGAAAAACCTGCTGAAATTTCTAATGATGTAAAGTTATTTTCTGAAAAAGTAAAACAATTTTCTGAAGCAGATTATTCAAATTTGTCTGATCGAGAAAAAATATTAGATTTAATTTCAAACATTACGACATTGATTAAAGAAGGAAAAAAATTAACAGAAAAAACAAAAACTCTTGTAAATGAAGTAAAGGTAGATGCAAAACAAATTAAAACTTCTTCTGTTGCAATTCAAAACGCAATTAAAAATGATACTAATTTTGTTAAAACTGAAGTAAATAAAATAAAATCTTTTAAGATTAAAGATGGTGTAAAACTTTTGTCTGGTCCAATTGAAACAATTGTTTATAAAGTTGTGGGGAAATATTATCCATATCTAAAACAAGGTGTTGGATTGGCACTTGAAGCAAAAGCTCAGGCAGATCAAAAACCAAAGGTAGATGAAAAACCGGATTCTTCAAGAAAAAGGTTACCTGGAAAAAATATTTATTATAGAAGAAATACAATTCCAAAATTTATTATTGAAAACATGTCTGTTTCTGGAGTTAATTTTGCTGCTAAGGCTACAGATATTAGTTCAGATATGGACAAAAGGGGAAAGCCTGCAATTGCGAATTTGAATTTGGATATAAAAAATCAAAATCATTTTGGTGATATTATTGTTGATACAAGAAAAAATTCAACTAATCCACTTGTAGGAATTAATTATGGTGGAACAAATTATCCAGTTGCTTTTTCGACACCAGTTTTTGGACTTGATTCATCATCTGTGATTTCTGGAAAATTATCAGTTATGAAAGATGGCTCGGTTTCAATTGGGGCTGATTTGCATTTACAAAATCTTTTATTTAAAACTGAAACTTTTGAACCAGAATATGCTTATAGGCTTTATTCAAAAGCATTATCGTATATTGATGATATGAAAGTTGGAATGGACTTGATGTTTTCAAACGATGATAAATTCGATTTAAAATTATCGTCGGATGCAGATAAACAATTTGTAAAAGTTCTTACTTCGTTAGTAAATGATGAATTGAAAATAATTATTGATTCCACTTTGACTAAGGTTAGTGATTTGTTGAACGAAAAGACAAATGGGGCAGTTTCTAAACTTAATGAGTTTATTGATCTTGAAAATGGAATAAATTCAGAAAGTATTAAATTGGACAAATTGAATAATCTTCTTGAGGCTAAACGAAAAGAGTTAGAAGCAAAACTCGAAAATACAGCAAAGAATGCTGCTAAAAAAGCTATTGGGGATGCGTTAGGAAATCTTAAGTTACCATTTTAAAATTAATTTGGGATAAATATGAATTAAAAGAAAAGAGGTTTTAAATATGACTATTATTCAAGCAATTTTATTAGGTGCATTACAAGGGGTAGCGGAGTTTTTACCTATTTCTTCATCGGGACATTTAAAAATTGCTCAAAAATTGTTTGATTTGGATGATGTACCGTTGTTATTTGATGTGTTTTTGCATCTTTCAACTCTACTCGCAGTTTTTATTTTTTTTAGAAAAGAAATTTGTGAATTTTTTAAGGTTTTATATCGATGGATTTTTAAAAAGCCAGAATCAAATTTAAATAATGTAAATGGATTATGTGAAAATGATTCTGCTGGACGAAGAACTATTATTGCAATCTTAATCACTACTTTAATAACTGGCATTATGGGAATAGCATCTTCAAAAATTATTCCAGACCTTCCCATTAAATTTGTTTTCATAGGTTTTTTTGTAACATCAGCTTTTTTAGTTATTTCAAGTGTGTTGTCGAAAAAACAAAAGCAACAAGAATACACTGGAATTACAATTAAACAGTCTATCATAATTGGATTGTTACAAGGTGTCGGAACTTTGCCAGGAATATCTCGCTCTGGTTCTACAATTGCAGGTGCTATGTTTAGTGGTGTAAAAAGGAATCTCGCTGGGGAATATTCTTTTATTGTATCGATTCCGGCGATATTAGGAGCTTTTTTACTTGAATTAAAGGATCTTAATCAAGTAAATTCTATGATTGAAATTTTCCCTTTGCTTGTAGGTTGTTTAGTATCGTTCATTGTTGGATATTTTTCTCTTGCATGTTTGATGAAAATTATAAAAAAAGGAAAACTTGAATGGTTTGCAGCTTATTTGATTCCTGTTGCAATTTTGGGTTTGATTTTTATTGCATAGTTTCTAGCGAAATAGGGAAGTAAATGATTCCGGTTTTTGAAAGTGTAAAAGAAGTTGAAAAAGAAATTTCTGTATATTATTCTTCTGATGAATTTATAGCTGAAACATTAATGATTGAAAATGCTTCTAGTTCATTGGAGAAAATAATTTTCAGAAATGTTCAAAAAGTAAAATCTATTTTAATTATGTGTGGTTCTGGAAACAATGGTGCTGACGGATATTCTTTGGCTCGGCGTTTGGCAGAAAAAGTAAAAGTGTCTGTTTTACAAGTTTCAGAGCCAAAATCAATTTATTGTCAAAGGGCTTTTGATAATATAAAGTCTCTTGTAAAAAAAGCAATTGATATATATGAATTAAAATCGGAAGTAAAAAATACAAAACTTGAAAAAGTAATTAATTCTGCTTCTGTGATTGTGGATTGTATTTTTGGGACAGGGTTTCACAATCTTGTGGATGAAAAAATTGTAAACCTTTTTAAAGTTGTAAATCATGCTGATGCTTTTAGAATTGCTTGTGATATTCCGTCTGGGATTGATTTGAATTGTTCAAATATTTCTTCTTTTAGCTTACAGAAAAAAAAGCATTATGTTTTTTGTGCAGATGTTACAGCTACAATGGGAGCGCATAAAATGGCTCTTTTTTCTGATAATGCAAAAGATTTGGTTGGCAAAATAAAATGTTGTTCGATTGGTATTTCTAATCAGTTGTTTTATCAAAAGGCAGATAAAGTTTTTCCAAAGAATAAAATTTATTTGTTAGAAAAAGACGATGTCACTTTTCCTGTTAGAAATGAATTAAATACTCATAAAGGAAAATTTGGTCATTCGGTTGTGATTGGTGGTGAAAAACTTGGAGCTGCCATTTTATGCGCGACCAGTGCATTTAGATGTGGTGCAGGGCTATCAAGTATTGTAAGATGTGCTCAAAATGAAATGTCTAATTTTCAAAGTGGTGTAGAAAAATTTTCTCAATATGATTTTAAAATTCCTGCTTGTGTAATGATTTCTGATGAGATTTCATCGAATGTTACAAGTTTGGTTTTAGGGCCTGGGCTTGGTCGGGATAAAAATCTTTCGACTTATCTTGAATTTATTGCATCGAAAAAAGTTCCAGTTGTTTTTGATGCAGATGTTTTTTATTATGATGAATTAATTCAATTTTTAGATTCGGTTTGTAGTAAAGAAAGTGATTCAGCAGAAAAAAATCAAAAGATTATATTAACTCCTCATTTAAAAGAATTTTCGGTATTGCTTAAAAATTCCGGGCTTGGAGATTTTTCAATTGATGAAATAATTGTTAAGCGTGTAGAATTAATGCGGCTATTCTGTAATAAATATAAAAATGTTGTTCTTGTATTAAAAGGTGCAAATACTTTTATAGGTCTTAAGAATAAAATTTATATCTGTAAAGATGGTCATCCATCATTATCAAAAGGTGGCTCTGGAGATGTCTTGTCAGGTGCTATTTCAGGATTGTTGGCACAAAATTATTCAGAAAGTGATGCTGCAATTTCTGGAGTGATGATGCATGCCATAGCCTCGTCTAAGTTTAAAAAAACATATAACCTTTTGCCTGAAGATTTAGTTTTAGAGTTGTAAATATAAATTAGTGAGACAATTTATATTGTCTATAGAAATTAAGAGCCGCTGCCATTAGTGCGTGAGGATATTCTGGTGAGCCCATTTTTTCTAAAACTTCTTTTTGAGGAATGCGAATTGCATTTACATATTCATCGTTATCTAAATCTTGAGTTCCTGTGTTTATAAGATTTTTTGCGAGAAAAAAGTGCATTTTGTTTGACATAATGGCAGGATTTGGACTCATTGCTCCTAAGTAAACTAAATCGTTAGAAATATAACCAGTTTCTTCCCGTAGTTCACGCAAAGCAGCATTAATTGGTTCTTCCCCATCGTCAATTGTTCCACCAGGAAATTCGATGCTCAATTGTTTTGCACCATGTCGCCATTGTTTTACCATTAAAAAATCATCTCCAATTTCTGGAATAACGGCGCACCAATTTCTTGCATCAATTACATAATATTCACCTTGCAGTCCATCTGGCGAAACACTTTTTGTCTTAGAAATGCTAAAAACTGGTGTTTTGTAAAGATTTTCTTTTGAACATTCATTCCAAATTAATTCATCATTATTCATAAAATTTCCTAAAAATTTTGACAGATTCTCAAAAGAGACTTATTATTATAATAGTAAGTTATGGATTGTATTAAAAGTATAACAAACAATTTTTTAATAAACAATAAAAAGTTGAATAATTAATTACTATTTTTACTGGAGGTTATTATGGCTGTAATTACAATTGCTCGACAAGTTGCTGCATTAGGAGATGAAGTTGCATCTCTTGTTGCAAAAAAATTGGGATATAAATTTGTTGGAAGAAAAGAAATTGAAAGAAAAATTGTTGAATTAGGTTTCCCTGAATCTAAGTTAGAAAAATATGATGAACGAAAACCTGGTTTTTTTGCATCTCTTGCAAAAGATTGTGATGAATATATGGATTATCTTTCTACAGCTGTTCTTGAAGCTGCATCTGAAGGGAATTGTCTTTTGATTGGTCGTGGAGCTCACATTATTTTGAGTGAACTTCCAAATTTGATTTCATTTAGATTTATTGCAAAAGATTCAATTCGTTTAGAGCGATTAAAGAAAGAGTTTAATTGGGATGATAAACAAGCTCAGCAACGTATTGATGAAAGTGATAATAATCGACAAGGATTTCATAAGAGTTTTTTCAATCGTGAAAATGATGAACCATCTGATTATCATATGATTATTAATACAGGAATTCTTGATGAAGAAGCTACTTCAAATATTATTGTAGAAACTGTAAAAAATTGCATTACTCCAGAAAAAGAACAACTTGGTGCTGATAAAATTAAAAAATTACTTTTGGCTCAAAATCTTGTTAATACTCTTGTGTTTAAATATAAAATTAATATTAATTTTCTTCACGCAGTTGTAATTGATAAAAAAATAATTTTGCAAGGTGTTGCAGATTCAAGTGCAATTGTAGAAAAGGCTATAGTTTTGGCACAGAAGGAAGTAACTGATTATAAAGTTGAATCAACAATTAGTGTTGTTCAAGATTTTAAGGTATATCCATAAAGATGAGTTTTTATATGTTAGTAACTACGATTATTGCTGCGTTTTTATGTGGGATAATCGTAGTTGGTTCTTTTTCTTTATGTTCCCGTTTAATGAATGGTTCAAAAATTTCTGATTTGGGTAGTACACTTTTGTTATTTGCAATTTCATTGGGAATTGTGTGTGCTATAGTGTTTGTTTGTTTGAATTCGGGTAATAAAATAGTAAATTTTTTTCGCGAAGTAGAAATTTATGAATTATTGTTTTTGATTTTATCTTTTTTTGTAGGTTGCTTATTTTTCTTTTTTGCAAAGTCTAGTGCAATTATTATTTTGGTTACTTTTGCTGTTTTTAGTTCTGTTGTTTATTTGACATTAAGTGAATTTTATCCAAGGAAATCTTTTATTGAAATTACTGTTACAAATAAAATGTATTCGAAGGTTCAAATTGATTGTTATAAATTAAATGATTATATTCTTTTGCCTATTCCAAGATTTTGGTATGAAGTATCGGATGATAATTTTAATAAAAAAGAATTAACTTTGTCGCATAAGAAACATTTTTTTTCAATAAATTATCCTGAAAAAGTTAAGAAAACTATTAATAAGTTTTTTTTCGTCCAAAAACAAAAACTTTATGTTGATATTCCTCATAGTTATTATTATCCAGTTGTTTATAAAGTTAAAATTGAAAAATCCTTTTTTAATGTGACAGCAAAAATTCAGCGTGAGTACTGATTTTTGTAAAAATAATTCAACCTGCTGTAATAAAAATGTAGTACGCCTTCCGCATTGTAAATAATTTTGGGAGAGTCCTTTCGTATTATAAACAATTTTTGCCTTTTTTTTCGGCGTATTGAAATTGGGGTAAATGTTGATTCAATTAGTTGACTTAACTATCGTTTAAAAAATATAATTGTCTTATGAAATTATCTAATAAATTTACTTTAGTAAGAATTTTTTTTGCTCCTGTTTTTCTAATTCTTTATTTACTTCCTAGTTATGTGAATAATCCTTTATTTACAAAAGTAACTGGATGGATAATGCTTCCTTTGTTAGCTTTCGCGGAATTTACAGATTTTTTAGATGGATATTATGCTAGAAAACGAAATGAAGTAAGCGATTTTGGTAAAATTTTTGATCCTTTTGCGGATGTCTTTTTACATATAACAATTTTAGCTGTTTTTGCTTATACAAACTATTTTAATTTTATTTGTTTAATTTTAATTTTATATCGTGAATTTACAATGAATTTTCTTAGAATGGTGGCTGCTAAAAAAGGTGTTGCAATTGCTGCAAGAAAAGGTGGTAAATTTAAAACTTGTTTATACATTTTTACAGGATTTGTAATTTTATTTATGGTTAGTGCTTCTCGCATTGGAATGCCTTTGGCGGGGAATGTTCTAGCTATTTTTGAAACATCTGTTGAAGTATTGTCTTGGTTATGTGTTCTTGCATCATATGTTTCTTTTATTGATTATGTAAAATCTTTTGGGCAATTGTTTAAATAATTCTAGATAATTGCTAATATCCAATTTATAGAAAATAATGTCTCTTTTTTCTTGCAAGTTGATAAATTTATGGTTAAAATAGTATGTGATAGTTTTTTAATTGTATTATGCGTAAAGAGGTAGATGAAGTATGGTAGAACATCAATCCAAGAAAAGATTAGCCGCAAAGATTATGGCTGTCGTAGGTGTAT
Organism: Treponema sp.; assembly: GCA_045606765.1. Classification (GTDB taxonomy): domain Bacteria; phylum Spirochaetota; class Spirochaetia; order Treponematales; family Treponemataceae; genus Treponema_D. The sequence goes on along the minus strand of JAZUSR010000198.1, from coordinate 48,112 downwards.
TTGTAGTGGTTTCCTTTACAATTTTAACAATTTTATCTGTTAAAAAGACAAAAGCTGTAATTACAGAAAATATTACAGGTGATATTGTAAAGATGACAGAAAGTTATTCTGAGTCTTTTTCAAATTGGATCAATACAGGTTTAGTTGCCTTGGATATGTATACAAATAGTGATGTTGTGTATAATGGCGAATCTACTGAAGAAATTGGTGCATGGATTGTAAGTACAACAAAACGACGATTTGAAAATTTTGACTATGTACTTTATATCGATCCAAACGGAAATAGTTATTATGATAGTGGAAAGCGAGGAAATCATAGTGACCGAGAATATTTTCAGAAGATTAAATCGGGACAAGTGACTTTCTCAATTGAAAATCCTACTGTTGCAAAAGCTACTGGAAAAATTTCTGTAATGATTGCCAAAGGTGCTTATGATGCAAATAAGAGATTTAGAGGTGTTTTTGTAGGAATCCATTCGTTACAATATCTTCAAGATACCGTTTCTGAATTTACATTAGGAAAAGAAGGTTATTCATTCTTGCTTGATGGAAATGGAACTGTAATTGGACACAAAAATAAAGACTTTGTTACAAAAGTAAACTTTTTAACTGGAGAAAAAATTGACCCTTCTCTGCAACAAATTGCAAAAAGTATGGTTAATGGTGCAATCGCAGATGGATATGGTTATAAAGGAACTTCAGAAGAAGTGTTTATTTCATATGCTCCTGTCAAGAATACTCCATGGTCGTTGGCTATTTGTGATTCAACTAGAGAAATTAAAAAAACTGCAAATGATTTGGCATTCTTTTTAAGTTTTGGTAATATTGCGATTGCAGTTGCTATTTTAATAATTTTGTTTGTAATTGTTACAGGGGCTTTAAAACCTCTTAACTTAGTAGTTGATATTATTGAAGGTATTGCAACTGGAAATGCTGACTTAACTCAAAGAATTCAAATTAAAGATAATAATGAAATTGGCGCTGTAACACAGGGCTTTAATATGTTCATTAAAAAAATATATGATATCATTGTTAAAATTAAAGAATCTAAGAATAATCTTAATTCAATTGACTCAGACCTTGCAGCTGCTATTGAAGATACAGAAAGTTCTATTACTGAAATTCTTGCAAATATTGATAGCGTAAAAACTCATATTACAAAACAAAATGCTAGTGTTCAAGGAACAGCTGGAGCAATTACTCAGATTACTTCAAATATTCAATCCCTTGAAAGAATGATTGAAAATCAAGCAAGTGGTGTAACACAAGCAAGTGCTGCAATTGAGCAGATGATTGGAAATATTGGTTCTGTAAATCAGTCGGTAGAAAAAATGGCAGCCTCATTTGATACTCTTCAGGAAAATGCATCTTCTGGAGCTCAAAAGCAAGCAATTGTAAATGAACGAATTGAACAAATTGAAAGCCAATCAGTTATGCTTCAAGAGGCAAATGCTGCTATTGCTGCAATTGCAGAACAGACAAATCTTTTGGCTATGAACGCAGCAATTGAAGCAGCACATGCAGGGGACGCAGGAAAAGGATTCTCTGTAGTAGCTGATGAAATTAGAAAACTTTCTGAAACTTCATCAACTCAGTCTAGAACAATTGGTGAACAACTTACAAAAATTAAAGAATCAATTGGAGAGGTTGTAGAATCTTCAGCAGAAAGTTCAAATGCATTTACAGCAGTTTCTTCAAATATTGAATCTACTGATGAACTTGTTCGTCAGATTCGTGCTGCAATGCAAGAACAACAAGAAGGGTCAAAACAAGTTCTTGAAGCTCTTCAGATGATGAGTAATACAACTTCAGAGGTTCGTGATGCTGCTGGTGAAATGTCAAATGGATCTCAGTCTATTTTGCATGAAGTTACGACACTTAAAGATTATACTGATGAAATGGAAGTTAGTATGGTCGAGATGGATGCAGGGGCTACAAAAATTAATGAAACAGGATCTGCATTGCATGATATTTCAAGTCAAATGCGTAGTGCAATCTTTATGATTGGTAGTGAAATCGATCAGTTTAAAGTTTAGTTATAGTTTGAATGAATTATAAAATAAACTTAGTTATTGATTTTATGAATAAACTATAAAGTTTTTGATTGAATTGTAAATTAAAAAGCACTTTCCAAAAATTGAATAAGTATTCAGTTTAAGGAAGTGCTTTTTTTATCGAATAGATCTTTTTTTTATTTCATTCGTTGAAGTGCTTTTGCAATTTCTGCACCACTAACAAAATTGTCAGGATTGAAATTAACCCCATCGTCTAATGTAAAATATCTATATTGAATACAACCTAAAATTGCATCAAAATCTTCGTGAGAAATTGATACATCTTTTACAGGAGATTTTGATTTTTCTTTTTTGTAATATGTAGAAAATTTTGTTTTTAACTCGATGTTATCAGTTTTGTTGCAATGAAGATTCCAAAAGAAACGCGCCGCCATACTTTTTGTAAGTTTTGTGTATGGATATATTTTTTTAGGTGGATTTTCGTTAAATGTAGATGTTAATAGTCCTTGTTGAACAAGCTTTCTAAAGAGCATTGTTTCTGAGTATACATTTCCACTCGTGTAATAATTAAGGACTTGTGGATAATTTTGAGCAATCATCATCATTTGACCAATAGTTAATTCTTTTACAGAAATTAAATCTGACGAAGAATCTAAATTTTTAAGAGAATGATTGTTCCACGCAATATCACGAATAGTAGAGTAAGCATCTTTGTAAAAATCTTCACAGGAAATAAAAGCTTCATCGAATTTTGCAACAGAACTAGAATAATTATTTTCTTTAAAATACGATATTGCTTGCTCAATTAAAACTAAATCTTTTTCGCTAGAATGTGCATTGATATCTGTAATGTTTTTTATGATTGATAATCTGTACCCAAGTATTTGATTTTGAATATCACCTTTGTATATTGAGTTTGAAAGGTTGTAACATTCAGTTGCTTCTTGTGTCTTGTTTTGAATTTCAAATAACCTCCCTTTTAATGCAATTAGTCTTGATTGTGCTGCTTGCTGAAGATTTTTGTTGTTTAATAATTTTGAAAGATCGCTTAAAATATCTTGAGCGGTTTGATTGATTTGTGTTAGTGTTGAATAATCTGTTGCCGAGCAAAGTAATTTTTTAGAATCGAGATGTGTAATTCTAAACTCAATGTTTTCAAGTTCTGAAATTTCATTTTTGGGAACTGTTGAAATAACAACATCTTGTTGTAAGCTAGAACAAGAAAAAAATGTATAACAGATTAAAAAAAATGTTGCGATAGAATAAAAAGTTTTTTTCATATTTCCTCCGATTATTTTAAATTCCATGCATTTAATTTATTATCGATTGTTTGTGCAAAACAATCTGGATAATTATCACCATTTACATCAGCAAAAGCAGGCGTTCCATAACCTGCAATTGGGAATCCTGGAATAAGTTCAAGATTTTCATTAAAAGCATAAATCCTATTTCCATCGATTCCTACACAAATATATGTTTTATTACCAAATTTTTGAAGAGAAAAATGTCGGTCTGTGGAAACATTGTCAATTTTTATAGACAAAATATTGGCATCTTTTGAAATCTTGAATAATTGACCATCTTTTGAAAGGGCATAAAAATTATTATTGAGAGAAAGTAAATTAGTTTCGTTAAAAATTCCATCTAGCTGAATTGAATTGTGATTGGTTTGTTTATCTGAATCGAAATCAAAAATTTGTAATTCTCCAGATTGGAAAAGGATTCCCATTGAAAATTTGTTATCTTTTATTTGTGTAAATGCAGGAGCTGAATATGAAGTTTTATCTTTGAAAATAGGAGAATCTTTATTAATAATTTTTTCATCTTTAATAATAAAATCATTGCTAAAGAATGAACCATAGACAGAACCTAATTTTCCATCGTAATAAATCGAAGTTGTATCATGTGAAAAATCTTCGAGCTCTAAATCAATAATTGAAATACGATTTTTTTCAATCTTATAGAGTTTCCCTGAGGTCGCTGGAATATAGCATAAATCATAAGATAGATATGGAGTATTACAAGGAGTTTCTGGAAGAATTATTTTAGTAAATTCTTTATCTTCTTCAAGTTTTGAATTTAATACAAAAAGTTCATTGTTTGCTAAAACCATTAAAAGTTCTTTACCATTTTTTGTTACAGGTTGGATAATTGGTCTTTGATTATTTGATGAGATGTTATCAATTGTGTAAGATTTTTTTGATGTTGTTTTTAAATCAAGAGAAGTGATTTGGGTATTATTGCTGAGCCAAAAAATTGTCGAAGGTTTATTTGTATCACAAACATATATTTTGGGGTTATGTTGATTAGTAGTAATTTCCATTGGAAATCCAGGAATTTGACGAAGACTTCCTTCTCGTCTACTAATTGCCACAAGTTTTAATAAAATGGAATTGTCTTTAATTTCTAAATCTGCACGACCAATCGAATAAAGTTCAAAAATTTGCGAAAGTGTATTTTTAGAATTAATAAAAAATGGTTTACTACGTTCCAAATCGTAAAATAAACTTACAGAAGATTCGTCAGTTAAATTGTCATCTAAAGTTTTCCAATTTGAATTGTAAGAAATGTTCGAACCTTTCCCAAATGTTGAGTAGATTGCAGAAAGACTTTCAGCAGATTGTGAAAAATAAATATAATTGTTATAAACAAGATAATATGGTTTTGGCATTGTAAAACCAAAGGATTTTAGCAAGCCTTGTAGAAATACAGGAAGTTGCAATCGTGGGATTCTTACACCATTGAGAATAAGACTTTTATTTTCATTTAGTACAAAAGAATTAATTACTTCGTTAAAAACGGTTTTTCGTTTTGCTTCATCTGAAATTTTAATTGCAAAAACAGGATCGTTTAGTTCTTCAATTCCAAGAATTGCAAATTCTTTATCGGTCCAAGAAAAAAGTAAATCATCGATGGAAGTATTTAAGATAGATTTGCATAATCCGTTGTATTTGTTTATTAATGAAGATGCACTTTCGTTCATTGTGATTGGAGCTGCTAAGTTTAATAGATTTTCGAGAGTGTCAATATTTAAGATGGTATAATATTGAATATATTTACTTAAATTAGAAATTATTTCAGGTTTTGTAGAATTTTGTTTTATAAGTTTTTCAATCTGTAATAGAATTTCGTTAGAAGTAGAGTCAATGTTTTTTGAAACAGGAACATCAAAGTCTAGTGTAATTTTTTGATCAGTAATTCCAAAAGAAACAATGCTTAAACTTGAATCATCAAAAATAGAATTTGTGAGTGAAAGAATTTTATTGTCTTGAATGAATGATTGTATTACTTGCTTTCCATTGATTACAATTTTAATTGGATTTGTTGTTTTTTTATTTAGTACTTCAAGTTGTTCTTTGTTGTATGTTAGGTCATTGTCTGCTTTAAGGGCTATTTTAAATTTTTCAAAATCGTTCGAAAGAATAACAAGGTTTTTTACATTCTTAAAATAAAATTTGGTATCATTTGAACTAAAAACGAAATAATTTAGTCCATTTTCATTTATCATGGAGATACCATTTATCTTTAGAATAGGAATAATAAATCTTGAAAGGCGAGTGATAGCAGATAAAAATCCAAAGTCTGCACAAACAATATAAGATGCATTATTTTGAGAATCTGTATATAAGGCAGCATCGATTTTTCGTTGTAATGCAACTTTTATAAGTTTATTATTTCTGATATTTTCTGATCTTAAGTTAATGAAGATTCCTCGAAAGTCGGACATATTTTCTGATGAGAGAAAAATATCAGCGGCTTGTAAATCGAGTAAAGGATTAACTGCATCGTAAAGTGATTCTGTGTGGACTAGTGCATGAAAATTCTGTGGAATCATTGCAATCGATTTTTTCTTGTCTAATGCAGAAAAGCAAAACCATAATGCTAGCACAAGGATAATACTTAGCAAAAAGTAAAGAATAGACAAAAGGAATTTTGTAAAAAAGTTTTTTTTCTTTTTTTCTTTGTTTTTCATAAAAAATCTCCGTTTAATTATTAGGAAAAGTTCCGTGTAATATTTTTGAGCCATTTACCAGTTTTATAGTGATAAATGATAAATCCAATTTTTTCAAATTCATCCAAATAGATTATTGTATAAACTACAAGAGGAGGAAGTTTTAAAACGAAAGCAGCAATTAATCCAATAGGAATTGATACGCCCCACATTGCTATTGTATCAACAATAAAGCCAAATTTTGCATCTCCACCAGCTCTAAAAACGCCACAAATCATTACTGTGTTAGCGGCGGCGCCAATAACCGATAAAGATGTAATTACTAAAATATAATTCATATAACTAGCTGCAAGTGGGGTTAAATCTGCGAATATTTTTAAAAGTGGTTGACTACAAAGCATAAGAAGTGCTCCAAATATTCCAGATAAAGAAGTGATTTTTATAAGGCGACTAGCATTTCTTTTTGCAAGGTCGAGTTCATTAGCACCCATGTGTTTACCAATTAGTATGGCGCCGCCGTATGCTAGTCCAAAGCATAAAATTGTTCCTAAATTACGAAGAACATTCACGACAGAGTTTGCAGCTACAATGTCTTCGCCAAGATGACCAAGAATTACTGCGTACATTGCCCAACCTGAACCCCAGATAAATTCGTTTCCAAGTGCTGGCATCGTGTAGTGAATAAAGTCTTTAAATAAAAGATAATTTTTACGGAAAAGACATTTTATGCTTAAATTTAATTCCTTAATAATCGAACTAAAAAATAATGAAAGAATTAATTCTACAAAACGCGAAATTGATGTTGCTATAGCAACTCCGATTACCCCAAGTTTAGGTGCACCAAATAATCCAAAGATAAAAACAGCGTTTAACGAAATGTTTAAGAGAATTGCAGTAATTGTAATAAATGTAACTGTCTTTACACGTTCAATGCTTTTAATTATAGATTGACAAACATTACTAATTGAAAGACAAATGAAGGATATCGAAACAATTTTTAAATAATCTGCTCCAATTGAAATTAGTTTTTCTTCATTTGTAAAAATTTTCATTAAAGTGGATGGAAAAAAGAAAGCTGCTAATCCAAAAAGAATTCCAGAAATTATAGCAATTTTTACTGCAAATCCAAAAATAGTTTCAATTGAAAAAGTATCTTTTTTGCCCCAATATTGAGCTGTTAGCATAATCATTCCACTTGAAAGGCCTGTTAAAATAATAAATAAAACAAATTGGATATAAGAGGCAAGGTTAACCGCGGCAATTGCTGATTGCCCTACAAAATTTAGCATAATGACATCAGCAGAACTAATTGCGGCAGAAAGCAAATTTTGAATTGCAGTTGGACCTACAAGAGTAAATAAATTTTTATAAAATTGAGCAGCTTCTTTTTTTTGATCTGGGAGTGAATTTAAATTATGATATGCAGACATTATAATTTCTTTATTTACCATATTATTGAAACTTATCATAAAATTCGATAAAATGAAAGTATGAGTGCTCAAAAAAATATCGATGAAAGAACATTAGAAAATTTGCTTTATCTTTCTCGTCTTTCGCCAGAAAGTACAAATCTTTCTACTTTAAAAAATCAAGTTGATGAAATCGTAGGATATTTTGAAACTCTTTCAAAATTTGACGATAATCAAAATCCTTATGATGCCTATCCTTCTACACAAGCTGATAAATTGCGAGAAGATGAAATTGTAAATGGATTAGATGTTCCAGATGTAAAAAAAGTTTCAGAAAACTTTATGGATGGATATTTCCAAGTTCCTAAGGTTTTGGGTGAAGGAGCTTAAATTATGTCATTTTATAATATTAAAGATACTGTTGAAGCTCTTAAAAATGGTTCTGTGACAAGTGTTCAACTTGTACAAACTTCAATTAGTGAATTTGAAAAAGATAAATCGCAGCAATTGCCTTTAAATGCATTTCTTGAGATGTATCAGGATTCTGTAAAAAAAGCTGAAGATGCTGATAAAGAAATCTCACAAGCAAGAGAAAATGGTTCTAGTGCCATTGATGAATTATTTAATAAAAAACCTCTTTTGGGCGTTCCCTTTGCTGTAAAAGATAATATTTCTGTAAAAGGTCAAAAACTTACTTGTGGTAGTAAAATCCTTGAAGGGTATGTTTCTCCATATTCTGCAACTGTAATTACTCGTCTTGAGTCTTCGGGCGCTATTCCACTTGGGCGTTGTAACCAAGATGAATTTGCTATGGGGTCATCTACAGAATATTCTTGCTATGGTGCTACAAGAAATCCTATTAACCGTGAATATGTTTCAGGAGGTTCTTCTGGTGGACCTGCTGCTGCAGTTAGTGGAAATCAGGCAATTTTTGCACTTGGAACAGAAACAGGTGGTTCTGTTCGTCTTCCTGCAAGTTATTGTGGAATTTATGGACTTAAAACTACTTACGGTGTTTTGAGCCGTTGGGGTGTTGTTGCTTATGGAAGTTCATTAGATCAAGTTGGACTTTTGGCACATACTCCAGATGATATTGCAAAATCACTTTCTGTAATGGCAGGAAAGGATTTGTATGACGATACTAGCGTTGATTTGCCAGATGCTGATAAATTATTTAATCTCGAAGCTTATTCAGATGAAGAAATTTCAAAATTGAAAGTTGCTATTCCAAAGCAATTTCTTGAAACAGAAGGAATGCTTAAAGATGTAAGTTCTGTTTTTGAAAATGTAAAAGAATGGCTTAGCAAAAAAGGTGCTACAATTGATGTTGTTGACCTTCCTATTTTGGATGCTTCAATTGCAAGTTATTATGTAATTGCTTTGTCAGAAGCTGCTTCTAATCTTAGCCGTTTTGATGGAATTAGATACGGAAATCGTGTTGATCCAGGCGAAGGATATGATGAATTATATATCAAAACTCGAAGTGAAGGTTTTGGTCCAGAAGTAAAAAGACGAATTGTAATTGGAAATTATGTTCTTTCAGAACAATTTTCTGGAGACACTTATAAAAAAGGAATGACTGTTCGTGCAAAAATTCAAGCAGAAATGGCAAAGTTATTTGAAAGTTATGATATTGTCCTTTGTCCGACTTGCCCGACACCTGCTTTTAAGATTGGACAAAAAGTTGACAATCCTTTAGAAATGTATTTAAGCGATTTGTTTACTACTTTTGTAAACCTTGCTCGTATTCCTTCGATTTCTATTCCTGCCGGTTTTACAAGTGAAGAAAATGGTTCTATGCCAGTTGGTATTCAGTTTGCTGGAGCGATGTTTAGCGAATATAAGATTTTGCGTTTGGCTCAGTCGTGGGAAAATGAACATCCAGGATGTGGAGTTCCGTTAAAATAAATTAAAGATTTAAAATCTTAAAAATTGAGGGAAACGATAAAATTTTGTTTTAAAAGTTCTTTCATAAAAACGCGGTCAATATGATTAATAATTGAGTATAATTTCAGTTAAGGTCATTTTGATACGCGTTTTTTTATTTTTGTGAATCGGATTTTTGTGAAATTTAGATTTGATTTTGCTGTCTGCACTAGTACTTATTTAATGAAATTAGATTTTAAAATAGGTTGTGCAGACTATATTCTTAGTAAATTCCGAGAACTGTTGGAACATTCCAAAATGAAGAGTAACTTGAGATGTCATTTGAGGATTCTTCCCAAATACTTTGTGTTGCATATGTTTTAGGAATGTACACAGTTTTTCCGTTTGTAATAGTGCTTTTTACTTTGTTATAATTTTGGCTGAATGTGATATGTTGGGAGTCTAAATTACCAAAGTAATATTCACGAGGGTTTTCAATTGTCTGGAAAGGTGTAAAATCAAGTCCCGCGCCAAGAGCAGGATCAGCTGGAACCCATCCAAAGTTTTCAAGATAGAAGTTTACCCACCAGTGAGGACGAGTGTTTTTATTTTCATCAACTAAAATCCCACTCATAAGCTTTGCAGGAACTCCAGCTGTTCTAAGTAATGCTGCATATAAAACTGCAAAATCATAAGCATCACCTTTTTTTGAAGTAAGCATATCTAAAGGTTCTGTATTTGTTTTTCGAAGCTTATTTTGAATTTCATAATTGTTCATCATGTATTCATAAATTAATTTTGCTTGACGATAAGGATTGATAGATTTGTAAATTATCGAAGGTAAAAGCTTTACAAGAGCTGGAACATCAGCTGGAATTAATTCATCTTTTCGTGTGTAAACTTTATATATCATTTTACTGCGATCTGTTGGAATTTTGATACGATTTACATCTATATTTGTTTCAACAGATTTTACTGTTATAACATGGTTTTGAGTTATTCTGTATTTTTCATCTGCTGCATAGGAGTCCTTTCCAATTTTGTTCATTGTAATATGGAAAACAGAAGTTCCGTTGTAATTGTCGATTAATGGTTTTGGGGTACTTTCTGTCATTGTAACAGTTGGTTGTTCTGCAGTTGTTTGTGGTATTGGAAGGCGTAAACTCACAATCGAATCTTTTGTTCCTTTGATATTTGAAACATCTGCTGATGTTTGAACTAAGAAAATAGTTTTAGTTCCGTATTTTTTTGTTCCACCTGTTTGAGTAACATTGAATGCATGTTTTGTTGATTTTCCATTTTCTGTTTCTACATAAAGATAGCCACTAGATGCTCCGTCAGGAACATATACTCGAATTAAGTTATCACTCCAATATTCATAATCAAAATTTGCATTGGATGCGTGAATATATTCTGTTGAATCATCATTATAATTATTTGACTTTAGTTCATTTTCTGTAATTTGCTGTGAAGTTTTTTTAGTAGAAAACCATACATTTGATGAATTTTTGTTATTTCCAAAATTTTTTCCAGATATTCCTAAAAGTCCTCCAATTTCCAGTGACTCAAAAGAAACAGCTGTAATAATTGGATTTGTATAAATTGAATTTTGTGAAATTGATACAGGGATATCACTTTTATTTGCAAAAAAATCGGGATTAGATTTTCCTGATTTTGAAACAACATACATAAGTCCGTCTTTTGTGTTAGCTGGAATTGAAATAACAATTTCATCATCATTCCAAGAAATATAAGAACTTTCTGTTAAACGATTTCCTGCAATTTCAACATATGAAGAATCTTTATTTTGATTAAAAAATTTTCCTCTGATAGAAATTATATCTCCAGGAGAGCCAACTTGTTGTGATACTGAAAGGATAACAGGTTTTTCTTTAATTGAGTAACTTACAATTGAAGAAAAACCGATTATAATTAGCATTACTGCTAAAATGCATAACAATCTTATAAAATAATATTTTCTAAATAAGTAGGAAAAATCATGTTTAAATTTCACGTTATATTACCACATTAAATTAAATTTCTTATATTTTATTTATTTAACGAGGAAATATCAACATAGTTTTGAACATAAACTGGAATTACTTCTTCTGTTTCTGAAACTTGTGTGAACTCAGGCATGAAAAAGTCATCTTGCAAAAGTTTTGAATATTCTGCACGATGTGTTCTTCGTCTATGTTTATGCAATTTTCCATCTGTAATTTTATGGATGTGAGGTGTGCCGGTTTCTGTGCTTATGATTGGAGCGTATTCTTCGAGAGCAAGACTTTGTGCATAATTTTTTGTATTGTTTGCTGATGACACTAATGAAATAGGATAAATTCCTTGTGAATTATTTGCTAACAACTGGTTTTGATCAATTGAAAAACTTGATGTTCGTTTAATTGGTTGAACAAAAGCCATTGATGTTTCGTTTTTGAACACTTCGTTTTTATATTTTAGATTTATAGGAAGCATTACTGCAAGCACAACAGCAGCGGCAGCAATTGATGGAATTGCATTTTTGAAAGAGGTAAAGTCAATTTTTTTAACATTCTTTGATTCTGAAATTACTTTTGTATATCTCATTCTGCTTTGTAAGCGTTCAAAACTTTGGTCCAAGAAAATTTGGTCTAAATTTAAAGATTTTGAATCTGCCTCAAAGATGTTATGAGTTTTTCTCATTTGTTCGAGTTTTTTCTTGCATTTTGGACATGAATTAATATGTTTTTCATATTCAGAAATAAAATTTTCTGGTAATTCATTATCAAGATAAATTGAGTGAATATCATTTTCAGGACAAGTAGACATCATCTTCTCCTATTAATTTTGAAAGTTGTTCTCTCGCTCTAAAAACTCGGACTTTTACATTTCCTTCTGTAATGCCCAAAGTTTTTCCAATTTCTTTATAGTTCATATCTGCGTATTCACGCAAAATTAAAACTTCTCGTAAATTTTCAGGAAGCTGAGCTAAAGCTGCTTTTGCTTTTTCAATTGTTTCATCACGAAGAAGTTCTGTTTCGCCAGAGGTTTGAACTCGGTGATCTTCGTATAAAACTTTTTGATATGCTTTTTGTTCTCTTCCCTTTCGTTTTACATAATTTAGTGCAGCGTTTTTTACAACACGAATAAGCCAATATGTTGCATCATTCATAGTTGGAAAAACCATTTCTTTTTCGTTCGCTTTTATATATGAATCATGTACTAAATCTTCGGCAACTTCTTGGTCATTTACAACGCGAAAAGCTACTTTAAATAAAAGTGTCATTGTAGAGTCATATATTTTTTTAAAATCAATAGGATTACTTGCTACAAGTTGTTCACTATCGATTACTTCGCCTGCTATATCTTTAACCACAATATCTCCAAAAGGTTACTCAAATAACCATTAAATTTGAAAAAAGTTACTTTTTATTTTCTTTTCCAAGTAGGCCCTGTTGGTGTATCTACAATTATAATTCCTCTTGCTGATAATTCGTCTCGAATTTTATCTGCTAAAGCAAAGTCTTTTGCTTTTTTTGCATCAGTTCTTTGTTGTACTAAAGAATCAATTTCTGCTGCTTCTGGATCATCTGAATGGGAATTTTCGAGTTCTTGTCCTGATTTTTTAGCTTCATCGATTAGGCTAAGTGCTAGAACTTTATCCATATCTTGAATTAAATAGAGAATTTCTTCAGGTCTAAGTTCTGCATCTTTTATTGCAATTTGAACTCTGCTTAAAGCCTGTGGTGTAGAAAGGTCATTTTCTAAGTCTGCTTTAAATAAAGCTAAGTATTCTTTTGCTTTTTCAGATAATTCCTCAAAGGTTGCAACTTTAGAAGATGCAGCATCGAGAATTTTTTTTGTTCTGTTTATAAGAGCTTTTCTAGCATTTTTTGCTGAATCCATTGCTTCCCAGCTAAACATTACTTGGCTTCTATAATGTGCTCCCAAAAGAAAATATCTGTAGTCTAAAGCATCATAACCTTTGTCAATTAATCTTTGTAAAGTAAGGAATTCTCCAGAAGATTTTGACATTTTACCATTTTTTTCTACGAGGAATTCGTTGTGTAACCAATAATTTACCCATTTTTTACCAGTTGCGCCTTCAGATTGCGCAATTTCGTTAGTATGGTGAACTGGAATATGGTCAATTCCTCCTGTGTGAATATCAAAATGTTCGCCTAAATATTTCATACTCATTGCAGAACATTCAATGTGCCAACCTGGATAACCTCGACCCCAAGGACTATCCCAAGTAAGTGCTTGATTTTCGAATTTAGATTTTGTGAACCAAAGAACAAAGTCGGTTGGGTTGCGTTTATTTTCATCGATTACTGTTACATCTCTTTTGCCGGCACCTTCTTTTAATTCGTTAAGGTTTAGGTTTGCAAGTTTTCCATAGTCTGCAAAAGTTGTTGTGTCAAAGTAAAGATTTCCGCCGGCTGTGTAAGTATGTCCATTGGCTTCAATTTTTTTGATTAATTCAATCATTTCTGGAATATGTTCTGTAGCACGGCAAACTACATCAGGTTTTCGAATATTTAATCGTTTGATGTCGTTTAAAAAAGCATTCATATAAAATTCCGCAATTTCCATTACGCTTTGGTGACGTTCTTGAGCAGTTTTTAGCATTTTGTCTTCACCATCATCAGCGTCGCCTGTTAAGTGACCGATGTCTGTAATATTCATTACATGTTTTATTTTATAATCTAAGTAAGTTAATGTTCTGTCGAGGATGTCAAGAAAAACATAAGCTCTTAAGTTTCCGATATGGGCATAATTATAAACTGTTGGACCACAGCCATAAAAGCCGGCAAATCCATTATTGATTGGTTTAAAATCTTGTAAAGATTTTCCCATTGTATTAAAAAGTTTTAAGCTCATAATTTACCTCTATTACGAATGAAAAAAATAAAGTGGGTTTATATTTAGTTTAAAATATATTATAGTATATATATGAATAATTTACGAGATATGACGCAAAAATTCAAGATATTGAAAGATATTACTATTTATGAAAATGAACAGATGGCAAAGCGTTTTTCTTTTAAAGTTGGTGGAACAACTCCCATATTAATTGAACCTTTGACAGAAGATGCTTTTTTGGAAGTTCTAAATTTGTGCCAGATTGAATCTGTTCCTTATTTTATTTTAGGTGGTGGAACAAATATTGTTTTTTCAGATGATGGTTTTAATGGCGTTGTAATTTCGACAGTAAAATTGAATAAAATAGAAATGGTTTCGAATCTAAAAGACGATTTTACTATTTTACGTTGTCAATGTGGTGTTCAAATGAATATACTTGTAAATTATGCAACAAAGAATTTACTTTCTGGAATTGAACAGTTTTGTGGGTTACCAGGGACAATTGGTGGCGCATGTTATATGAATGCTCGATGTTTTGATTTAGAAATAAGCGATGTAATTGGAAAAATTGAATATTTAACTTTGGATAAAGAAAAAAATTGTAGAGATGATTTAATTGATAAAAATTTAATTGGTGGGGCGAGTAAAAAAAACGGAGCAAATTCGTTGTTTGTAAAAAAAACATTGTTATTTGATAAAAATCTTTGGAATTATAAAATTTCACCATTTACTGATACTCAGAATGTAATTTTATCGGCTGAATTCAAAGTTAGAAAAGAATCAAAAGAGAATGGAGAGAAAATTCAACAAAAAGCAGCTTCGTATATGAAAGAGCGAGTTGAAAAAGGTCATTTTAAATTTCCTTGTGCGGGAAGTGTTTTTAAAAATAATCGTTTATTTGGAAAACCTACGGGGCAACTTATCGATGAAATTGGATTAAAAGGCAAATCTATTGGTGGTGCTCAAATTGCTCCTTGGCATGGTAATATTATTATTAATCGTGATAACGCAACTCAAAAAGATATTTTGGAATTAGTTAAATTCATTCAGAAAGAAGTAAAATCAAAATTAGGATATGATTTAGAACCTGAAATAATTTTTAAATAATTTTTGATATATTAGATAAAATTAATATTTTTATCATCGAATAATTGATAAAATTGTATTAGTATAGTATTATTGTATACTAGAGGATAAGTGATGTTACAGCTTTCATTTGTTAATTTTCAGAAAGGGTCCTACATTGTTATGGAAGGACAAGATACAAGTGATAGATTTTATATTATTCAGGTTGGTCATGTTCATTGTGTTCACGAAATAAAAATTCCTGTAAGTAATTCAAATAATATACTTGGGCCAGGTGATTTTATTGGTGTAATTCCATGTATGTCTAATCACTTACAAATAGAATCTGCAATTGCTATGACAGATGTTGTTTGTATTTCTGTAAAGAGAAGTCAATATCCTGAATTGATTGAGCGTAATACGCCAGTTGCAATGAAAATTATCAAAACATTTGCAAATAAGATGCGCTTATTGAATGAAAATCTTACAAAATTGGCATTACATAATGTTGTTCAAGAATCTCCAGAGCAAATTTTTGCAACAGCTTTATTTTATGAACAAGAACGAAAATTTGATATAGCTGTTTATGCTTATTATCAATATATAAAAGCATGTCCAAATGGAAAAAATGTTTTACTTGCTAAACAAAAGTTTATGCAATTAAAAAATAAAACACATGCAGTGTATTTTGAACCAACAACAGATTTGCTTAGAGTTTATCCAAAAGGAACGATGGTTTTCTCTGAATGTCAGGTAGGTCCTGATATGTTTATTATTCAAGAAGGTTCTGTTAGAATTACAAAAGTCGTAAACGGTCAAGAAGTAGTTTTAGCTGTTCTTAAAAAAGGTGATATGTTTGGCGAAATGGCATTACTTGAAAATAAACCACGTTCTGCAAGTGCAATTGCACAAGAAAATTGTCGATTGATGACTGTAAACCGAAAAAACTTTGATCAAATGGTTCTTACTCAACCTCAATTGATTGCTCGTCTTACAACAACTTTGGCTGATAGACTTTGGTCAATGTATAGGCAGCTTGCCAATACACAACTATCTTCTCTAAATATGAAATTAATTGATATGCTTGCTCTTCAGATGGAAAAATTAAAGCTTAAAATTGAACCAGGAGCTGGTTATCAAACAGATTTGTCAGTTCAAGATGTAGTTGATATGTGTGGGATTCCTCAAACTAGACAAGCATCTGCTGCGTATGAATTCCAAAATGATCCTCATATTAAGATTGTAAATGGAAAAATCTATATAAAAGATTGTATCGAACTTTCAAAACAAGCTGCTTTTTATCGTAAACAAACATCAAAATAGTTCCGATAATCTATAAGATGAATACTTTTTATAAATTTAATATTTTCTCTAAAAAAAATCTCTTATGTTTTTTGACTTTCCTTTTTGTAGTTTGTTCAGTCTGTTATGCAAATGATAAAATTGATTTAAAAGATGGCGAGCAAGTTACTGAGAATGAAAATTTGTCTGAAAATTATGATGAAGATAAAAAGAATACAAGTTCTTTAGATGTTCCAAATGGATATGGTGGCATTACATTGGGAATGAGTGTAGAAAATACAAAAGAAGCATTAAAGGCAAATGGGGATTTTGGATACAATGGAGATAGAGATGTCTCTTTGCTACCTGGCGAAAATCGTGTTTTGATTGAAACTGATGCAAGAGATTTTGCTCGATGGTCTTTTTTAGAACAATGTTGGTTCCAATTTAGTGAAGATAAATTGTACATTATTACATTAAATCTAAATCGGAAAAAAGTTGATTATTATAGTGTGTACAGTTCACTGTGTAAAAAATATGGGGAACCAGTTGAATTTAGTCCAGAAAGAGCAATTTGGAAAAATGATTCTGTTCAATTTAGCTTAGAAAGACCTTTAGTATTAAAATATATCGATTTAAATAAATTTGATTCATTAATTGATGAATCCCTTGTAGAAAAATCTTCACAAGAAAAACTTCGTGATGAATTCTTAGAGAGTCTATAAAAAATAAGAGTGATTTATGAAAAAGTTATTAATTTCTTTTTTTATTTTATATACAGCAATTTCTTGTTCTGCAAAAAAATTACAAACAGTTGAACTTGATATAGTCCGTTTAAAAGATGATTCAATTGTAAAGGTTGTTTCTGAAGTGGCAGATTCTCAAGAAGAAAGAGAATACGGTTTTATGAATCGTAAAAAAATTCCAGATGGGACAGGAATGATTTTTGTTTTTGAAAAAGATCAACCTTTAAGTTTTTGGATGAAAAATACTCCAACAGCTTTGTCAATTGCTTATATCGATCGCACAGGAACTATAAGAGATATTTTTGACATGAAACCTTTCAGTTTGGAACCTATTTCAAGCACTTGTTCTGTTAGATATGCTTTGGAAGTTCCAAAAGGATGGTTTGAAAAAAATAATATTAAAGTTGGCGATAAAATTAGACTTGATAGTTTGATGAATCAAAATAATTCAAATTAGTGTTCAAGTTTACTTAATTCAATTTGAGCAATCTTATCATCTGGATCAAATTCTAATACAACTTCAAAATATCGCTGTGCCTCAGATATGTTACCTTCTTTGAGCGCAAGATATCCTAAGTTAGAAATAATTTTTGTATTTTCAGGATCAATAGAAAGAGCTTTGTTTAAAGCTTCTTTTGCTTTTGAAAAATTTTCAGTTTCTAAATAACAAATTGCAAGTTCATTGTAAGTATCTGAAATTTCGTTTCCACCTAATTCAAGGGCTTTTTCGAAAGCACCAATTCCATCAGTGTAGCGACCAAGTTTTCTAAGACCCCATCCAAGTAAAAACCATGCATTCCAAACATGTGGATTTTTTTGTAAGAACGAGCGAAGTTGGTCAAGGCCTTTTTCTTCGTCTCCATTAGAAATTAGTTCATATGCTGAAGAAAATCGAACATCATCCATATTTTGACTTTTGATGTTATTTACAATTTCTTGGGCTCTTTCTTTTTTGTAAACTCCATTAGGACCTAATTCATCATCTTTGATATCGCAAGTTAATGCAATGTAAGTTTCAAAAGTATCTTTTGCTTTGATAAAATCGTGTTTTTTAAGATAGAAAAATCCTGCATTGAAAAAGGCATCTGGAATTGCAGGTTCTGCAAGTAAAGCATCTGTGTAATACGATAGAGCTTCGTCATCATAAGCATCTGCATCATCATATAAACCAGAGCGTCTGTAATTGTCGGCTCGTTGGTCAAAGAAAATTGCCATGTTCAGTGTAATTGCCTTATCTTCTGGATCAATTCCTTGAAGAGCAAGGAAAATCTCTTCGGCTAATTCATAGTCTTCATTTTTTGCTTTTAATATGGCGGTTTCGGATAATTCTTTTTTTATGTTTGGACGAACTTTTGTAATAAGTGAACGGTAATATTGAGTTTGCTCATTGTGTTTATCGTAGGCAAGAACAGTTAAAATTCCTGCAAGAATTTGTTCTTGTGTAATTTCATTTGGGTTGAACTGTCCTGGTGCTTCGTTATCTTTTTTTTGAACAGGCAAAGGGATTGTTGTATCTATTTGAAAAGCGTCTTTCGATAAAACTGTATCTTCTGGAAAAGAGATAAAATAAATTGATTCGAGTGGATTGTTTGGTGTCATTGTTTTTCCTGTTAATTAAAAAATTTAAGATTTTATTTGTTCATCTTTTTTTTCAGATGTAAAGTCAATATTGTCTATGTTTAAATCTGGAAGTGATTGTTCTGAAATTTGTTCAGCTGAATTTTGAGAAATTGGATTTTCAGCAGAATTAGAACTTTCTATTTTTGTTGAATCTTCCGTAGTTTGATTTTCTGCAGATGGAATTTCGATAGAATTTTCTTCAAGAGAAGATTCTGTTGATTGTGTTTGCGCAGTTTGTTCAACTTTTGGAGATTCTGGTTTTTCAATTGTTTGAGTAGAATTTTGCTGTTGTTGTTGAGCAACTTTAAGGATTGTCTTACGAATTGTTGTAAGATAATTGTTAATTCTAATTTTATAAGAAGTTGGTACTGAATTTTCATTGAATTGGAGACATGCGTAAATAATTTCAGGTTTATTTTCAACCGGACTTGTTGTTACAACCCTTCCTTCAAGAGAAATAATTTCATCAGGATCTTCAAAATGAATTCGTAAAACAACGTTTTTTTCACGAACAAATTTTTCTATTCCTACAAGAATTACTTTTGCTCCAGAAAAAGAAATATCTCTTAAAATACATCTTCGAGGAACATTTTCTATAAAAATAATAGTTTGGTCTTTTGAGAGTCCCAATCTTCTTTTTGAATCATCTGTAATTGTAATGCGTTCTTCCTTTCGACGAATGGCATTGGAATTTGCTTCAAGCATTCTTCCGACTTTTTCTATTAAATCATCAGGTGGACGCTGAGTAAAATTAATTGTAACAACTGCAAGGTCATTGGAATTCATATATTTGCTGATTTCAGAAACTCTTCCAGTTATAAAGAAACTAATTGGTTGGTCATGTTGTTGTAAAAAATAAAAGCGCAAAGAAACAGATGGCGGATCTTTTCGAGAGATTTGTGCAAAAGCACCACCTTTTGTTCCAACGATGATTTTAGCCATTTGAAATGAAGTTGAATTTATAATACAAGGCCATTGACCACCATTGCACTTGATATAAATTTGACGAGGGTCAATTGCAAGAGTTCTTAAAATGTCTTTTGTATATGTTACTTCTGTGTCTCTGAACAAATCATAATAATTTTGCAGTTGTTGACTCGTTGTAATTCCCATAGAAATATAATAAGTTATTAGAAGTTATTTGTCAAACTATCAGCGACATTTGTTTAAATTATTCTTTTTCGTTGGAATATAGCTTAAAACCTAAAAATAGTGGGAGATTTGGGTTCTTATTGTATGTTAAATAATTTTTGTGATTGATTATTAAGCAAGTTGAACTTCCTCCGTCAAATTCCATTGCATTAAAAGCTCCGATATTTTTTAATATTAAGGCACATTCTTCATATGATAAGCCAATACTTTTTGATTTTTTTTCACCTTCGACAATTAGAATGTAAAAGAATCTTTCATCTTTAGAAATTCCAACAGCAGTTCTTGAATCTTTAATGTCTTTAAATTGGATAATGTTACCATTTTTTAATATTTGCCAAAATCCACCATGGATATAAAGTGTTTTTTTATTACTAGGAGGAATTATTTGGTTATTAATCGATGAATCTAGTTGGAATTGATGAATTTTTGCAAATAATTTTTTGCATGGTATAGATTGCGAATTATTTTTAGTAATAGTATTTGTTATGAAACTAGAATTTGGGGCAATTGTAGGATTTTTTTGCGATAATTCTTCCGTATAAAATTCAAGGGCACAATATTTTTGATTTGGTTTTGAAATAATTGTGTCGTTTATTTGGTAAATACCGAGGATGTTCTTTTTACTTAAATATTTAATTTTTTGTGTAAATGGTGTTGTATTAATTACTATGTCACAGTTATTTTCTTTTGAAAAATTTTGAGCTCTTTGGGAAGAAGTTATGTCGTTTGGAGAAGTTATGATAATTGAATCATGGTGTAAATCAATTTTGAGGAGATGGCAAATAGATTTTTCATTTTCAAAGTAAAGAGTTGCTATTTTTGCGTAAGAAGTTAAATCGTTCCAACTAAAATTAATAGAATTAATGTCTTTTGTCTTTTGAATTATGCAAAAATTTTTCGATAGATTTTTTTTATCTGAATTTGAAAAATTAATTGCGTCTTTTTCTATTGAGGTAGTTTTACATGAGAATAAAAAAAGTATTATTGAAAAAAAAAGGTAATTTTTTTTAATCACTTTGATACGAATCTTTGTGCAGGAGTTACAACCCACATGGCTTTTAATTCTGTGTCCCCAGTGTTTACTAAAGTATGTGGTGCACTAGCACTAAAAGTTACGCTATCACCTTCATCTAAGTGGTAAACAATTTTTTCGTATTGTAATTCTCCAGAGCCTTGCAAAATAAGCCCCATTTCTCTTCCTAAGTGGCCGTAAGAACCTCTGTGGGTTTTTCCACCAACTGGAATTGTAATAGTATAAGCTTCTAATGTACTTTGTCCGTCAGAACTATCTGGTTTTACAACTTCTTCGTAAGAAACTCCTTCTTCAGTTGATGAACGTCGTTCGTTCTTTTTTATAATGTGAACAGGGTTTTTACGACGATATTCTTCGAATAAAAATTCCAAATTAATGTCTAGAACATCAGCAAGAGATAAAAGTGTGTCGATAGCAGGACTCACTCGGTTTCGTTCGATTTGCGAAATTAAACTTTCTGAAACCCCTGCGCGAGATGCAACTACTTTTAATGTGAATCCTTTTCGCTCTCGTGCAGTTCGAAGTTTTTCTCCAAAGTGATATGGAACTCTTTTTTCATGAGATTCATTTTCTTGATTAGTATCATTTTGCGAAGGTGTCATTATTTTGTTTCTCCTTATTAATTTCCATTACATATTGGATAAAATAGTCTTCAATTGTTTTATGAGGACCTGGTAAATTCATACGAGCACGTACTCGCGCATTATCTCGGCGTAGTGTGTACATTGAATAAAAGTCTCGATAGTCAAGCCCTGCATCAGTTTTAATGTGAATGCCCAAAAATTTTGATACTTCGTCACGGCCAATAGCAGGAATACCTTTGGTTTTTAGAATATCTTTTAGTTGTAAGATTTGTTCATGGGAAATTCCAAATAAAAATTCTTCCATCGCTTGAGATACGCCTTGGTCTCCTAATTTTGATTTCATAAAGGTTGTCCATTGATCATCAAGTTGCATTGATAGCATAAGAAGTTCGCTTGTACCCATCATTGTTCCAAAGGCTGGAGCTAGTTTTCGTCGGGCTGTCCAAATTTTTAAAAGTGTTGGAGCTATATCTGAAATGGTTTGGTCTGAACGATGCTCCCAAAGTAGTAAGAGAGATAATGCTAGTTCATTTTTAAAATCTATTGGAATTGTTTTATCATGAATTAAATTTAGATAAACATCTTCTGCCAAAAGAGAGAACATCATTGAAATTGTTTCAGTCTGAAATTCTTGGCAAATTTCTTCAGGTTCTTTGATTGATTTTGCAAATTTAAATAATGATGAAAATGTGTGGATTTTTGCTACTAAAAAACCTTTTCCTAAAGTTGCTTTGGAAGGTAATTGTAAAGTTGAATCACCTTCTGCTTGGTGGTGAATTAAAGAATCAATTAATGATTGTGGAGTTCTTTCTCCCCCGAGTAAATTATGTCGTTCAAGAAGGGAAGGGAAATTAGCAATACTTTTTTCAAGTTCCTGCAAATCGAGTATTCGTTTTTGGAAAACTTCATATTTGTCAGGATCGATTACTTTTGCTTTTGCCATAAGATTATCGTAAATTTCTTTTTGTCTTTGAGTTAAAACAACAATTCCATAGTTGTCATTAGAATTTAATTGTTTTTCATCAATATCAAAAAAGTCATTTATATCAACTGAGACAAAATTATTTTTAGCATCGTTAAAATTTTCCACAATTATATTATATCATAATATTTTTTAAAATACCATCCGATATTTGTAATATGAAGAAAAGTATAAAAATTTCATTCATTTTTTGTTTAAATTTATTGTTTTTCTCATTAAGTTTTGCTCAAGAAGTGAATTTATTTGTAAAATCAAGCGATATTGTCATTGTTGATGAAAAAGATTCTTCTCAAAATGTTATTGGTTATCATTTGTATATAAAAAAATCTAAAAATGTCGAATCTGTTATGTTAACAGAAACTACAAAAGATCCTCTTGGAAAAGAACCAAATTATGCATATCGTGCAAAAGAATTTAATGAAATAAATGGAAATGAAAAGAGAATTCTTGATGGAGAAATATTAAATTCTCCACAGGCAAAATATTTTTTAATTGATTCAACAGTTGAAAAAAATCAATATTTTAATCAATGTTTTCATATTTTTATTCCTACAGAAATTGTGTTTGGTTATTCTTGGAGCCGAAATGGTACTGTAAAAATTGGAAAAGGAACTTTTTTTAATATCCGATCATTTGAGAAAAAATATTGTGATTATTCAGGAAAATATTTTGATAATCCATTTATGTTCGATTTTAAAGTTGTTTCAAAGAAGGTAAAAAAAATTGAAAGAAATATGCCAAAAGTAGATTCTGTGGAAGTTGTTTTGACTGATGAGTATAATCCAATTGCGGTTCATTCGTTTGAAGAAATTTCAGATTTTTTGATTTATTCTAAGGGTCCTGAAACTATAATTAGTGATATTTCCGAATCAATTAATCGAATTGAATCTAAAGATGTTGTGGATATTGTGTTTGCAATAGATGCAACAGGAAGTATGAAAGATGATATTGAAAAGTTAAAGCACGAATGGATTCCAATCCTAAAAGATGATTTAAAAAAAATTAATGATGTAAATTTAGGGCTGCTTTTTTACAGAGATTATGGTGATAATTTTTATATGAATAATCTTCCTGTAAAATATTTTCCTTTTACAAATGATGTTGAAGTATTTGAAAAAAATATAAAATCGGTACGAATTATTGGTAATGAAGGTGGAGATATTCCAGAAGCCGTTTATGAAGCAATTTTTGCATCAATGGAGTTTTATCAATGGAGAGCTGGCTCATCGAAAAAAGTAATTTTAATCGGTGATGCAGAACCTCATCCGACACCTCGTAGGTCAAAACGATATACGAAAGAACTTGTTGAAAAAATGTCTAAAGAAAAAAATATCGAAATTAATGCAATTATCACTCCTGATGAAAAAGCAAAACGTGGTCGCTAGTTTGGACTTTTAAACAGAAGTGATTTTGATAGGTTTAAGAAAATTTATTCCTTTTTTTCTTTTGCCTGTTTTGCTTTTTCGGCTTCTTCAATAGTTGCAAGGCCAATTTGAGCTAACTTTTTATATTTAGGCTGAACTTGATAAATTGCATTTGGTTGTTCAAAAATAGAAATAATTTCATTGAACATTGTTTTTGCTTCGTCATATCTTTTTTGTTTTGTAAAAGAATGAGCTAATTCATAACGAGCTTCAACATAGCATTTTAAATCTTGCCCATAGCGGTCGATTGTAGCTACATAATATTTATCTGCTTCTTCAAATTTATTATTTGCAGCAGCATCTTGTCCGCGTTGGATTAATTGAGATGCAGATAAATCTTCTGGAATTACAATTTCTGTAGATTTACAACCGATAAGTGAAACTAATACTACTAGTAAAAAGATTGATTTTGTTACTTTATTTTTTCTCATATATTTGATACTACCAAAACTTTTGCTAAACAACAAGTGTATATTATAAAATTTAATAAGAAAATGCAAATTGTTTGCAAAATCATATTGCAAATTACTTGCATTTTCATATAATAAAAGTATGAGACCAAATGGATATAAGACAAAAGTTGGAGAAGAAATTTTATCTTTTCTTGAGGCAAAAAAAGATACTGCAATTAGTGTAATGGATATTTGTACTGAACTAGAAAAAAATCATCCTAAAACAAATATTACTACTGTTTATCGTCAGTTAGATAAATTGGTTACAGCAAAAAAAGTAATTGTTCATTCAGCAGAAGATGGCAAAAAAAAATTGTATCAATATATTGCTGGTAAAGAAAAATGTCTCTCTCATTTGCATATGCAATGTACTAAATGTTCTTCGATAATTCATTTGGATTGTTCTGAATCAAATGGTTTTACAAGCCATATTGAAAAAGAACATGGTGTTATGATTGACTATTCAAAAACTGTATTATATGGCCTTTGTAAAGAGTGTTCTAAAGGTATAGAAATCAGTTCGTTGAGTTAATTTGGACTATAGTGATAAAAAGATTTTTAAGTGAGAAAAAAATGAAATTTAATAAAGGAATTTTTAGTTGGATAATTTTAGTTATTGTTCTGTTTAATTCATGTAATTTTAAAAATAGTTCAACCGAAAAAAATAAAATAACAATTGTTGTTACAACATTTCCAATTTATGATTGGGTAAAAAATATAGTTCAGGAAAAAGCAGAAGTAAAACTTTTATTAGATTCTTCAGCCGATTTGCATAGTTGGCAACCAAGTGCAAAAGATATTGTAACTATTTCAGGTCCAAAAACAGATTTGTCTATTTCAATTGGGGGAACTTCGGATTTTTGGATAAAAAAATTAATTCCTCAAATGGAAAAAAATGGTGTAAGGTATCTTGATATTATTGAAAAATCTGAAAATTTATTGTTGCCTTATCAAAATTTGGATGATAAAAAAGAATTACATAGTAACCATGAGCATCATAATCATCATGAAGAAGGTGATGTACAACTTTTTGATGAACATATATGGCTTTCTTTGAAGTCTGTTCCTTTTTTTATTGAAATGATTGCAAATGAAATTTCATTGCTTGATGAATCAAATAAAGATTTTTATTTGGGGAATGCAAAATTTTACATTGAAAAGATTAATGAACTTCAAAAGAAAGGAATTCAGATTGTAAATAATTCAAAAACTAAAGTTATGGTAGTTGCCGATAGATTTCCTTTTTTGTATTTTGCAAAAGATTTTGGGCTAGAATATTTTGCAGCTTTTGAAGGATGTTCATCCGAAACAGATGCTTCATTTGATGTGATTTTAGCTCTCTCTGAAAAAATGATAGAACATAATCTTAGTTCAATTGTGATTACAGAAACAGGAAATGATAAACTTCCAAAAACGATTATTCAACAAGTAGAAAAGTCTCGTACATTAAATGGCGTTGAAAAAGTACAATCATCAGATATTCAAATTAAAGTTTTAAATTCAATACAAGGGAAAGTTTTAGATTCAGAATCATATTTAAGCATAATGAATAAAAATTTAGAAATTCTTTTTGATGTATTAAACTGATTAAGGAATTTATAAAAATTCATTTACTATAAACAAAGTTTGTAATGCCATTTTTTAAATTAGTTTTTCTATCGACAACAATTTTAATTTAGAATGTTGTCTTATTGTTCAAATTAGAGAAAATTGGTATAATTGGAGCATTATAAAAGGAAAAATTATGGCTATTGATAAATATGAAATTGTAATTGGTTGTGAAATTCATACTCAGCTTTTGACCAAGACTAAGGCATTTTGTGCATGTGAAAATCGTTATGGTGGTATGCCAGATACTCGAGTTTGTCCTGTTTGTCTTGGCCTTCCTGGTGCAATGCCTCGTGTTAGTAAAGGTTATGTTGAACTTGGAGCAGTTGCGGGGCTTGCATTAAATTGTAATATTGCTCGTTTTACAAAATTTGATCGAAAACATTATTTTTATCCTGACTTGGCAAAAGGTTATCAGATTACTCAGTATGATATTCCACTTTGTTCAGATGGATATGTTGATCTTCCTTTTATTCATTATTCAAAAGATGAACAGCCTGGTGGCGAAAAATGTCGTGAAGTAAATTTTAAAGGTGAAAATTGTATAATCGAAAATGAAGGTTCAAAATACCGTCGTGTTAGAATTGAAAGAATTCACCTTGAAGAAGACGTAGGAAAATCACTCCATATTGAAGGAAAACATTCGTATATTGATTATAACCGTTGTGGAACTCCTTTGATTGAAATTGTTACAAAACCAGATATTTCTAGTCCTGAAGAAGCAGCATTGTTTATGCAAACTGTTCAGGAAATTTTACGTTATGTAAAAGTTACAAAAGGAAATCTTGAAGAAGGAAATATGCGTTGTGATGCAAACATCAACCTTAATGTTTGGGAAGATGGAAAACTTTATCACACACCAATTTCGGAAATTAAAAACTTAAACTCATTCCGTGCAATTAAAGATGCTTGTACTTATGAAGCTCAAAGACAATTAAAAGAATTTCAAGAAGATCGTCAAGAATTTAATCCAGGATATAAAGTTACAATGGGTTGGGACGAAGTAAAAGGTGTTACAACAGTTCAGCGTACAAAAAATTCTTTTGTAGATTATAGATTTGTAGTAGAACCTGATATTAAACCTTTTTCTGTTGATGAAGATTTAATCAAAAGAGCTAGTCAAAAAGTTGGAGAACTTCCAGAACAAAAAAGAACCCGATTTAAGAAAGAATTTGGGTTAAGCGATTTTGATGTAGAAACTTTAACAAGTTCAAGAGAATTGGCATTATGGTTTGAAGAAGCTTCTTCAAAATCAAAAAGTCCAAAGCGTGTTGCAAATTTGATTCTTTCTGAATTATTAGCACAATTAAATGAACAGAAAAAGACAATTACTGATATTGCACTTTCTCCTGCACATATTACAGAACTTGCAGATGCCCTTGAAGAAAGTAAAATAACTTCAAAACAAGGAAAAGAAGTTTTTGCAGAAATGCTTTCTACAAATAAAATGCCTTCTGTTATCATTAAAGAAAAAGGAATGGAAGTTGTAAGTAATGCTGGCGAAATTGAAAAAATTGTAGATGATGTACTTGCTGCAAATCCAAAAGCAATTGAAGATTTTAAAGCAGGAAAAACAAATGTTGTTGGTTGGCTTATGGGACAAGTAATGAAAGCTTCTCAAGGAAAAGCTAATCCAAAACAAGCAACTGAATTTGTAAATAAAAAGTTATCAGAAATTACTAATAACTAGTTTTGATTTTGTTTGCGAATTGCCGGTAAACAGGTGAGTTTAGGATTTTTTTTGATTCTGCAATAGCTTGCTTTGTTACCGGCTTATTTTTTGTCTGAAGAATATTATAATCTTTTTTTAATTGGACAATTCTACAAACTGCATTATTTAATCTTTCAATGGGCAGTGATTTGTTTTTTATTGCATTTTCAATATCTATGTAAATTGATTCAATTTTTTCTAAGTCTGCTTGTTGAATTATTGAAAAAGGATTGCAAATTAAATCTGCGCCGGCATTTATTGCTTCGATTATGGCTTGGCTTTCTGTGAAATTTTTTGTGATAGCCTTCATATCAAGAGCATCGGTGCAAATTACTCCATTAAAATTTAGTTCATGGCGGAGAATATTTGTTAATATCGTTTTAGAAAGGGTTGCAGGTCTGATAATTTGTTTACCGGTTTTCTTTGCATGGATTTTGGAATTGTCTAGTTCAGGATATTGAATGTGGGCACTCATAATTACAGGTATTCCTGAATTGATTATTTTTTTAAACGGAATTGATTCCAAGTTGTCCCATTGTTTTTTTGATTTTTTTATTGTTGGTAAACCGATATGGCTGTCTACAGTTGTATCTCCATGGCCTGGAAAGTGTTTTGCACAAGCGATTATATTTTCCGATTCCATTCCTTTAAAAACTTTTGTTGCAAATTCCCCGGCTTTATTTGGGTTTGAAGAAAAACTTCTGTCCCCAATAATTGGATTTTTTGGATTTGAATTAACATCGCAAACAGGTGCAAAGTTTAAATTTATTCCTATCGATGAAAGTTGTTGTCCAAGGTACTTTCCTTCTAAAAATGCTAGTTCTAGATTATTTGTGTTTCCGATTTTTTTTGCCGAAGGAAAAATTGCTGTTTGATAAATTCTGTTTACTCGTCCTCCTTCTTGATCGATAGAAATAATTAATGGTAAGTCATTATTTTGAATAGCAATAGTTTGTAAGTCTGAAATAAATTTTATGGAATTGTCGATAGAAATAAAATTTTCTCCAAAAAGAATGATATTTCCAAAGTGATATTTTTTTATTGAAGATTCAACTGTTTTATTTACGGAATCAAGTGGGACAACTTTTACAATTTTTCCTGAGGAAGTTTCAAAATCGGTAGCTTTATTAAAATACTTTGTTGCTTCGGAAATTGCACAGTATCGAAAATTTACAAGAAAGAGTTGTCCAATTTTTTGTCGGATTGTCATTTTTTTTACAATTTGTTTTACATCTTCATCAAATTCTTTTTGCGGACACTCTTTTTTTTGATTTTGTAAATTTTTATTTGTAGAAGTACATGCGAAAAAGAAAATTGAGCTTGCAAATAAAAAAATAAATAAGCGTTTCATAATTTAGTTAAAAGCCAACTCCCGGACTTGAACCGAGTACCTGCTCGTTACGAGGGAGCTGCTCTACCAGGTGAGCTAAGTTGGCTAAAATTTGAATAATTATATCAAATCAAAAAAACTAGTTCAATGACAATTTTGATTCAACAGTTCGACGAAGTTCTGCAATATTTGCAATAAAAATACTTGATTCGTATACTTCGATTTTTCGTTTTTCTACATATTTATTAATTTCTGTACGAGTAATGTCTAAAGATAATCCTGCCCAATGTGAAATATCTTGAACCGTGATATTTAAAATTCTTGTGTTATCAGCAGTGTTTGGAGAAGGGTTCATTTCATCATACATTAATAAAACATCTGCAATTCTTACATTGTAATCTTTTATTACAAGAATTCTAAGTCGGCGTTTTTGGTCATAAATTCGTTTACAGAAAAGTTTTAAAAGTATTAATGCAAGTTGTGGATTCCCTGCAATTAGTACACCAAAATTTTCTTTATTAAATTCTAGACATTTTACAGGTCCAATTGCCATACAAGTTGCAGAGCGTGGTGAATTATCAAGAATTGCCATTTCGCCAAAAAATTCTCCGGGACGCAAAATATCAAGATTCTTTTTTGTTCCGTTTACACATTTTATCAGTTGAACTTCGCCAGATTGAATTAAATAAAAACTGTTTCCTGGTTCAAATTCACTAATGATTACTTCCTCAGGTTCATAAGTTTTTGCGAATCGTTCAAAGGCAGGCAATTTGAATTGTGGTAAAATATTTTCACTAGTCGTTAATGGTACTATTTTTTGTTTTGCAGAAGACTTTAGTTTTTCAACTCTAAGTTTTGCATCTGCGTAAAGTTTTGCAACACTATCTTTGTCTAATGCCATTGGATAACTTGAAAGATATTTTATACAAACATCACAACATGCTCTATATTGTGCATCTTTGTAAAAACTTTTTGCAACAGAAAACATTCCTTCTAGTTGATTTTGTGTTTCTTTATTTTTTAAGATGCTTTCAGTTTTTTTGTGAATTTGTCTTAATTGTCCTGAAAAAACTTTAAGCATTTTTAACATGATGTCTTTATTAGAAGAGAATAAATTTTCAAATTCTTGAACTGTCATAGAAACTGCGATTGAGTCTTGTAAAACAGTTGCAGTTTCTTCTCGAGGAAAATGTCCTAGTGCAGATTTTACGCCAAAGAATTCGCCGTTACGAACATGTTCTGTTACGGCAGAGTTAGTTTCGATATCTGTGCTTGTAAGTAAAATAAGCCCTTTTTGTAAAATATAAATTCTTTCATCAATGTCGCCGGCAAAATAAATAATTGAGCCTTTTGCATATTGGACAACTCTTGGCATATTGTTCCTCTTGAAAAAATAAAGACTAAACCATTTTTAATGATACCATATAAATGAATTTTATGCTATATTTTTTATTATGATTGATTTACATACCCATTCAACTTGTTCTGATGGAGTTTTATCTCCCAGTGAACTTGTAAAACATGCTTTTTCTAAGAATATAAAGGTTTTGGCATTAACAGATCATGATACAATAGAAGGACTTTCTGAAGCAAAAATTCAATCTGAAGAATTAGGCATAACTTTTGTTGCTGGTGTTGAATTAAATATAGATTGGCCCAAAGGGGAATTTCATCTTTTGGGTTTGGGGTTAAAAAATCCAAGTGAACAGCTTTTAAAAATATTGAATGATTTGCAAAAAGATCGAGATTCGAGAAATGCTCAAATTATCGAAAAAATGAAGGAAGCTGGATTTGATGCTGATTTAAAAGAAATTCAATCTAAATTTAAAACATGTTGTTTGGGACGACCTCATTTTGCAGCATATATGGTTGAGAAAAAAATTGTAAAAACTCGACAACAGGCTTTTGATAAATACATTGGAAAGAATTGTCCTTGGTACATTCCTCGCCTTGGTGCAAATCTTGATGATTCTATTCAAGCAATAAAAGATTCTGGGGGGATACCTGTGATGGCCCATCCTCTGTCAATTTATGTCAGTTGGGGAAAAATTTTTCCTGTAATGCAAGATTTAAAGGAACGAGGAATTGTTGGCCTTGAAGCATATCATCCAGGGGCTAGAGTTGGATCTTGTATTCGCCTTGAAGAGCTTGCTAGAGAATTAGGTTTTATTGTAACTGCAGGAAGTGATTATCATGGAGAAGCTGTTCGTGCTGATAGAAAAATTGGTCATACTTGTGGTGGCCGTAAAATTGATGATCGTTTTTGGGATGAACTTAAAAATCTCGTAGAATAATTTTTTTGCATTTTAATTCAGTTTAAAATATATTTTCTCACGATTTTTATTCATAGGTCATATTTTTTTTAAATTTTTTTCATTTTTTTGCGGAATTTTTTTTAAAAAAAATAATGATATTAGTAAAGACAAATTGTGAGGTTATATTATGCAGATTTTTTCGTTTTCTCCATTTGGGTATGAAGGATCTTTAGTAACAGTAGAAGTCGATTTACGGCGTGGAATTCCTGCAGTTGATGTAGTTGGGCTTGCAGATAACGCGATAAAAGAAAGTCGAGAAAGAATGCGATCGGCTATTAGAAATTCTAATTATGAATTTCCGATGGAAAGAGTTTTAATCAGTTTATCACCTGCTGATATTAAAAAAGAAGGTGCTGGTTTTGATTTGGCGATTGCACTTGCTGTTTTAGGAGAGACTGAAAGCCTAAAGGTAAAATCAAGAAATTGTAGTTCTTTAATTGAGGAAAACATTCTTGTTATGGGTGAATTGGAATTATCTGGAAAACTTAGAGGTGTTCGTGGAATTCATGCAGCGGTAAGTACTGCGATGGAAAGTGGAATAACTTATTGCGTTGTTCCTAGAGAGAATGCTGATGAGGCTAGGGAAGTTCTTGGGATGAAGGTTTTTGCTGCGGAGAATTTAGTTGAAGCGTTTGAAGCTCTTCATAATAAGGATGTTTTTGTCGGAAGAAATGGAAAAATTTTGGAGGATGAAATTCCAGAAGGGTTTGAGGATGTGTTAGGCGTGGTGTTCCCGAAAAAAGATGAACAATTTGATTTTAAGATGGTTAAAGGGCATTCGAAATTAGTTCGGGCGTTGCAAATTGCTGCTTGTGGTGGTCATAATCTTTTGGCTTTTGGGCCTCCTGGATGTGGAAAAACAATGTGTTTGCAAAGGTTTGGAGAATTGATGCCGGGTTTGACTGTTGAAGAAGCTTTTTCGGTGACTAGGATTCATTCGTTGGCAGGTATTTTAAGTGAGAAGGTTCCATTGGTAAAGAAACCTCCGTTTAGGATGCCACATCAGACTGCGACTATTGAAGGTATATGTGGTGGTGGTACGAATTGCAGACCAGGGGAGATTTCATTGGCACACAACGGAGTTTTGTTTTTGGACGAAGCGGCAGAATTTCGAAGTTCGGTGTTGCAAATGTTACGGGTTCCTTTGGAAAGTAAAAGTATTACATTGAGTAGAGCAGGAAGGATGACATGTTATCCGGCTAGTTTTCAGTTATTAATGGCGACAAATCCATGTCCGTGTGGTAATTATGGAAGCGATTCTAAGATATGTCTATGTAGTGCAAGGTCTGTAGAGTTATATTGGAAAAAGTTTTCAGGACCACTATTGGATAGGGTTGATATTCGTGTAAAGGTTGACTCAAAAGAAGATGAAGAATCTGGATGTGACCTCACTTTGTCTACTAATACTTTGAGAAAAAAAATAGCAATGGGTGTAAAAGTTCAACGCAAGAGGCAAGGTTGTAAGAATGCGATATTAAAGCCTGATGAAATTTTGGAATACTGTAAATTAACAGAAGATGTAAATAATTTTTTATTACGATATGCTGAAAAGTATGAATTTTCACCACGAGCTATTTCAAGTTGCATAAAAATTTCTCGTACAATTGCTGATATGGAAGAATCTGAAATGATTAAAATTGAACACATGAACGAGGCAATTGAACTTAGGAAAAATGAAGGTGGTATGTGTATTTAATTCATAAATTTGAGAATAATGGCACAAGAATCAATTAGATATAAAAAGGTTGTGTAGAAAAAAGAAAAAGGATTTGAATAATTCAAATCCTTTTTTTACCGGAAGAGAGACTTGAACTCTCACACAGTTGCCCGCAACAGATTTTGAGTCTGTCGTGTCTACCATTCCACCATTCCGGCGTATGAATTTAATATACAATATTTTAATTTGTTTTGCAAGTGGTCTAATAAAAAATAGATTGTCCTATTTTAAACAGAGGAACTTAATCTACTGAAAAGTTATTAAAATAATTCAATTTAAAAATAGGTTGAAAAAAACTGTTTCTATATGTATATTTGTGGCATGGAAAAAAAAGGTTATATTCATCAGTTAGAGTCTTTTGGTTGTGCCGATGGACCTGGAAGTAGATTTATTATTTTTTTTAAGGGATGTCAGATGCGTTGTAAGTTCTGCCATAATCCTGATTCATGGGATATGACAAAAGGAACTGAATGGACTGCAGATGACCTTATAAAAGAAGCGTTGACTTGTAAGTCCTATTGGGGAACAAAAGGAGGAATTACTGTTAGTGGTGGAGAGCCTCTTTTGCAACTTGATTTTTTACTTGAACTTTTTACAAAGGCTAAAGAAAAGGGTATTAATACTTGTATTGATACTGCTGGTGGTCCATTTAAAAAAGATGGTGAATGGTTTGAGAAATTTAGAAAGTTGATGGATGTTACGGATATTCTTTTGATGGATATTAAACACATTGATGAACAAGAACATATAAAATTAACAGGGCAAAGTGGAAAGAATATTATTGAGATGTTTCGTTATCTTGATGAAATTAAAAAGCCAATATGGATTCGTCATGTGTTGACTCCTGGAATTACTGATAATGATGAATATTTGCTAAAAACTCGTGATTTTATTCGTACATTGAGTAATGTTCAGAGGGTAGAAATTTTACCATACCATGGACTTGGTGCTATGAAATATAAAGATTTAGGGCTTGAATATGAATTAAAAGATACTGAGAGCCCTTCTGCACAAAGAGTTGCTAATGCTAGAGCAATTTTAGAGTGCGATAAATATAACGGTTGGAAAGAATAAAAATCGGTTTGTAGTTTTTGATTAATTTAAGAAATTTTAAAAGTTTATTAAGTAAATAAAACATAAAAAAAGGCTCATGCTTTTAGTAAATCCTATTTATTCGGATAACTAATTGCATGGGCCTTTTGTATTACAGATGACTATGCACTAGAAATAATCCTAGTGCATAACGCATTAAAGAGATGCGTGACAAGTACGAGCAATAACGTCGTCCTGTTGTTCTTTTGTAAGGTTGATAAAGCGTACTGCATATCCAGATACACGAACTGTAAAGTTTGCATATTCTGGCTTTTCAGGATGTTCTTGACAGTCTTTAAGTTTTTCAACACCGAATACATTTACATTCAAGTGATGTGAGCCTTGAGAGAAGTATCCGTCGAGAACATTTACGAGGTTATCAATTCTTTCTGCGTTGTCATGACCAAGTGCACTTGGGTTGATAGTTTGTGTATTTGAGATACCATCCAATGCATAGTGGTATGGAAGTTTTGCAACAGAGTTGAGAGATTTGATAAGACCTTTTGTTTCTGCTCCGTAAGATGGGTTAGCACCTGGAGAGAATGGTTCTCCTGCTTTTCTTCCATCAGGAAGGGAACCTGTAGCTTTTCCGTATACAACGTTTGAAGTAATTGTAAGAATAGATGTTGATGGTTCTGCATTGCGATAAGTAGGGTGTTTTTTGATCATTCCCATGAATGTTTTGAGCAACCAAATTGCAATGTCGTCTGCACGATCATCATCCTGTCCGTAACGAGGGAAGTCTCCTTCGATTTCGAAGTCTTTTACCAAAGTTACTTTGTCAATAACATTACCAGCTTTGTCTTTTACATCAACAGTTTCACGGATAACTTTTACTTTTGCATATTTCATTGCAGAAAGTGAGTCAACTACATGAGAGAATCCTGCAATACCTGTAGCGAATGTTCGTTTAACATCTGTATCTTCGAGAGCGAGTTCAGCAGCTTCGTAATAATATTTGTCATGCATATAGTGAATAGCATTTAATACATTTACATAAACGTCTGCGAGCCATTCAAGCATAGCAACATATTTCTTTTCAACTTCTTTGTAGTTAGAAGCATCGATTACATCAAAAGAAATTGGTGCATATTCAGGTCCGATTTGAACACCTTTTTTGAGACCTTCATCTTTACCACCGTTGAAAGCGTAAAGAAGAGCTTTGGCAAGGTTAGCACGTGCTCCGAAGAACTGCATTTCTTTACCTGTTTGTGTAGCAGATACACAACAACAGATTGAGTAGTCATCTCCCCAAATTGGACGCATTACTTCGTCGTTTTCATACTGGATTGAAGATGTATCGATAGAAATCTGAGCACAGTATTTGCGGAAGTTTTCTGGAAGTCTCTTTGAATAGAGAACTGTCATGTTAGGTTCTGGTGAAGGTCCCATGTTTTCTAATGTACGAAGGAAGCGATAGTCGTTTTTTGTTACCATTGAGCGACCATCAATTCCAAGTCCACCAACTTCGAGAGTAGCCCAAATTGGGTCACCAGAGAATAACTGGTTATATGATTCAATACGAGCAAAACGAACCATGCGGAATTTCATTACCATGTGGTCAACGAGTTCCTGTGCTTGTTCTTCAGTAAGAATACCAGCTTTAAGGTCACGTTCAATATAAATGTCAAGGAATGTAGAAATACGCCCAACTGACATAGCAGCACCATTTTGTGTTTTGATAGCTGCGAGATATCCAAAGTATAACCATTGGAAAGCTTCACGAGCATTTTTTGCAGGTCCTGAAATATCATACCCATAAAGAGCAGCCATTGCTTTGATGCCTTTAAGAGCATTGATTTGGTCTGTAACTTCTTCACGAAGACGAATAACATCTGATGTCATTGTTCCGTCACCGATTTCATTAAAATCAGCTTGTTTATATTTGATAAGTTGATCAATTCCGTAAAGAGCAACACGACGATAGTCTCCAACGATACGACCACGACCATATGTATCAGGAAGACCTGTTAAGATATGTGCTGAACGAACTGCACGATGTTCAGGAGTGTAAACATCAAATACACCTTGGTTATGTGTTTTATGATATTCTGTAAAGATTTTTTTAAGTTCTGCATTTACTTCATAACCATACATTTCGCAAGATTGTACAGCCATGTTAATTCCACCGTAAGGCATGAATGCTCTTTTAAGTGGTTTATCAGTTTGGAGACCCACAACTTTTTCAAGGTCTTTTCCTTCTGGACAAATATAAGCTGCTGGATGTGATGTAAGACCTGTAACTACATCTGTGTCCATATCAAGAACACCAGTTCTTTTTACACCATCTTTGCCAACAGAAACTTTATTATGTTCTTCTTTTTGCAATCTCTGAAGTTCATCAAATAACTTTTGAGTTGCAGCAGTAGGACCTGCAAGGAATTTGTTGTCACCGTCATAAGGTGTGTAGTTGTTTTGAATAAAGTCACGGACGTTGACTTCTTCTTTCCAGAGACGGCCTTCAAAACCGTTCCATTCTTCTCTTTGAATCATAATCTATACCTCGTATGAAAATAGAATTACTTTGTTTGCCTTACATATTAAAACAAAATCTAGTAAATGACAACTACATTTTTATGAAGTTTGTCAAACTGATTAATATTTTAATATTTTTTGCAAGCAACCTGCGTATCATCGCTAATTCATATACATTGTGTATAAATTGGTTTAGATACAAAATTGTACTAAGTACAAAATGAATATACAACTGAACGCCTTATTTGTCAATAAAAAAAGGTTTAAATAAGAGAGTTTTTTAATTTTTTTATAGCGATAATTAGATTTTGAACAACTTTTGTGTAATTATATGGGAGTTTTAAATTCGAAATCATTTAAATCAGTTCATTCAGATTGGGCAATTATTTCTCCAGTCTGAATGACTGATTATTTTATGTTTTATTAGTTGAACAATTTTCTACATTCGAGATAAAAGCGTTTTTCGTCGGCTTCACCCATTGAGAAAGATTTTCGTGGGAGAGGGCCTCGATTGTTGATTGTAGCAAAGAAACTTTCTTTTGCTACTGGCGGAAGTAAGATTGAAACTGTGTTTTCTTTTGAGCCAAGTCTAAATACTTCATCTGTTCCGTGGATATAGTCAATTTGTTCTTTATCTGCATTTGTCTCAGTTAAAAAATCATCGATTACAGGTTGAATTCTTGAGACTGCAAGTTCTTTAATTGGTGTTTCCAAGAGGATGAATTTTTGAGAATTGTTTTTATTGTAAACAAATCCGAAACTGGCATTTGAATTTTTTATATTGGAAATAAGTTCATCTTTGGATACAAGTTCTTTGATTGAGCCAGAGAGAGAAGATTTAATTTTTTCGATGAGATTTTCTTCATTTACATTAAACAAAACTCTGTGAATTGGTTCGAATGTAAGACCTGTATCGAAAATATTTACGATTTCAATAAGAGCATAACGGGCATTATGGTTTTCAAATCCTTTTGGTATTGAAATTGTACCATCTTCAAGTTTTGTACCGCCGTTTTGCGATTTTACTTCATCCCAAATTGCTTTTGCAGTAGCAAGGGAATGGTTTCCGTCGCCAACAGCAAACATAAATACATTTCCTTCAGAATCTGTGTTGTCTTTGGCGATTTTTTCAAGTGATAATTCGATTTTAGAAAGAATTTCATCATTGGAAACTGGATATCCTACAATGCTTCCACTATTTTGCATTAATTCACCATCGTAACAAGGATTAATGCCTAATTCTTTTACAAGTTCTCCTGTTTTTTCAACAAGACAGTGGTTTTGATCATTTACTAAAAGCATAATGTGAGGACTTTCGATTGGAGCATTTCGGCGAATTTCCATTCTTGGAGGAATTCGTTCGAGAATTGTTGCTTCTGTTGCACGGATAAGAGCTTTAGAAAAAGGTTTCCATTCATAGGAATCTAAATCGATACAAGCCATAAGTCCATGTCGAATTCTTCCATAGGCTGTAGTTCTTTCAAGGTAAATGAATTGAGATTGTTCATCTTGAAATACATTGTTAGTAATGTATTCATTCATTGTTGATTTTATTTTTTCGATTCGTTGAGTTTTGTCTGAATCGTTCAAATAAACTTCTGGTAAAATTAGGTTTAAAGTTGAATTCTTTGTAGAAACTGTTTCTTCAACTTTTTTCCAATATTCTCTGTCTTGAGTATATTGGTCACAAGCTACAACTGACCATGTTGATGTTTCAATATTTTTTGGTAATAAGATTTTTGGAATTGCAATTCCGTATTTATTAAATGATTTCATAAAAATTAGTATATCTGTTCGTTAAAAAATATGCTATACTATATATATGGCTTTGAGACTTTCTCAATCACAAAAAACTTCTCAAAAACAAATTCAAAAGTTAAGTCAGATTCAGATTCAATCATTAAAATACTTGGCCATGAATTCAGCTGACTTGGTTAATGAAATTTACAATGAAATTGAAAAAAATCCTGTGCTTGAAATTTCGGAAGAAGATTTTTCAAAAGGAATTGAGTCTTTAAATGAAAGTGAAAAAAAATATTTGCGAGATTCATCTAATTACAATGATTATAATCAAGATGAGACCATTTCTTTTAATAGTCAGGAAAAGTCTGATGCTTTTCAAAGTTTTATAGAAAATAAAGCTGATGTAAAAGAATCTTTGGCAGAACATTTGTTAAAGCAGTTCGAACTTCTTAATCTTCCGGAAAATCAAAGAATTCTTGGAAAAAAATTAATTTATAATTTAAATCAAAAAGGATATCATATTTTAGCCCCAGTTTCTTTTTTGAATTATGATGTTGATAAAGATGAAGATTTACAAAAAGTAATGAATATTATTCAAAATTTGGAACCCTGTGGTTGTTGTTGTCAAAATGTTTCTGAAAGTTTATTAATTCAAGCAAAGGCTTTTGGAAATGCTTCTGAATTGACTATTTTTCTTTTAAGTGATCATTTAGATTTTTTGGTTTCACTACAAAGTTCAAAGATATTAAAACGAATTCATGATTTTTTGAAAGAAGAAAGTGAAAAATCTTTTTCAAACGAAAATTTTGCTTTTTTAGAATCAATTACGGAAGAGGATATAGAGGAGTCTATTTCGTTTATAAAAAAGTTAAATCCGTATCCTGCAAGTGAATATACGCCTGATGATAATTCATTTGTAATTCCTGAAGTAAGTGTAAAAAAAGTTCAGTTGAAAAAAAAGGATTTGGTTTTAAAATCTGATTTAGAGGCAGATGGAATTATTTTTGATGAAAATAAAGATTTTACTTTTGTTGTTCGTTCGTTAAATGGAATTTTACCAGAGGTGACAATTTCAAAAGAATATACTGAATTAGTAAAAGAAAAAATTATGAATAATTCTCAGCAGGAAAAGATTGAAAAAATGATTCAAGAAGGGAAAAATTTTATTGAGTCACTTCGATATCGGGAAAATTCTGTTTTTAAAGCAGCTTCGGCGATAGTAAAAATTCAGTTTGAATTTTTTGAAAAAGGTCCGGGGCATTTAGTTCCTCTTAGGCAAAAGGATTTGGCAGAAATTCTTGAAGTTCATGAGACAACTATTTCGCGAATTGCAGCGAGTAAATATTTAGAATGTGAATGGGGGATTTTCCCTTTTAAATACTTTTTTGTGAATGCTGTTTCGGAGCAAAATTCAAGTGATGATGGGGAAGTTGTTTCTAAAGATAAAATTTTATTTGAAATTAAAAAGATTTTAGAAGCTCAGTCAAAAGATGGTAAAAAACTTTCGGATCAAAAGTTGGCCGATATGCTTTTAGAAAAAGGAATAAAAGTTGCCCGAAGAACTGTAGCAAAGTATCGCAGTCAAATTGGGGTTGGTTCAAGTTACGAAAGATAATAAATTTGTTTTACTTTTCATATTTTAGATGTTATTATTATAAGTGTAAGGAAAACTTACAAATATTCAGCTGGAATCAGTGATGAAAGAGAGGTGTAAATATGACAAAATCAATTAATGCAGTAGGATTCGACCTTGATCAAAAACAATCAGAAATGATTGAAAAAAAACTTCAGCGTGTAGATTATGCTGATGAATTAATTATAGATTTAATTCTTCGTGTAAAGCATGAAAAAGAATATACTTTTGATATTGTTGCAAACTTCCGTTGGGGAGTTCAGGCTCATGTTACAAGTGAAGACTATGATTTTGGTGCAGCATTGAACAAAGTAATGGATGTTCTTGATCAAAAAATCAAAAAAGAAAAAGATAAAGTTCAACACTAATTCTATAATTTAGGTTGAATAAAAGCGCAATCTTATGTCGGTTGAAAATCAATTGATGTAGGTTGCGCTTTTTTCTTGCGTTTTTGTCTATCTTTGTGTATAGTGTTTATATGGCTGATAAGAAATTTACAGTTTTAGATTTATTATCTCTTGAGCTTCAGGGACACGATGTTATTAATTTGCGATGCATCGGTGGCCGTAAAGGACTTACTAGGGCAATTACTGTTCCGGATATTAACCGACCTGGACTTGCACTTTCTGGTTTTTATGAAAGTTTCGCCTCTCAACGAATTCAGGTTTTTGGCCGTGGTGAAAATGCGTATCTTGCAAAACTTGTTGCGGAAGGAAATGTAGATTCTTTAAAGAAGTTTTTTTCTTTTTCAATTCCATGTTGTATTTTTACACATAATCTTGAACCTTCAAAAGTTTTTATGGAAATGGCAGAGGAATCAGGGTGTGCAATTTTGGTTTCTGATTTGGAATCTACAGAATTATCAAATAGATTGGTTCGTTTGTTTGCAACTATTTTTGCTCCTCGAAAGACTTTGCATGGTGTGTTAGTTGAAGTTTTTGGTGAGGGAATTTTACTTTGTGGACATTCTGGAGTTGGAAAGTCAGAAACAGCATTGGATTTAGTTGAGCGAGGGCATCGCCTTGTAGCAGATGATATTGTCGAAATTCGATGTGTTAGTGGAAATATTATTATTGGACAAGGGGCAAATTCTCTTATTAGCCACCATATGGAAATTCGTGGCCTTGGAATTATAAATGTTGCAGAACTTTATGGTGTCGGAGCAATCAGAAAGCAAAAAGAAATTCAGCTTATTGTAGAACTTGAAGAATGGGATTCTAATAAAATTTATGATAGAATTGGTACTAATCAGCGTACAAAAGATTTATTGGGGGTAAAAATTCCTGCTATCGAAATTCCTGTAAAGCCTGGACGAAATTTACCAATTATTATTGAGGCTGCTGCTATGAACGAGCGCTTAAAGAAAATGGGGTATAATTCAGCAAAAGATTTTAATCAGAATGTTTTACGATGGATAGAAACAGGTGAAGCTCAAAATGCATATTTTGGACAAGATGATATGTATTAATACTATAAATTAAATAAAATAAAACAAAAATAGAAGGAGTTTTGTTATGGTTGAAAAAATTTTGACTGTTAAAAATAGAGCAGGAATTCATGCTCGTCCGGCAACTTTGATTGCACAATTGGCAAATAAGTTTACTTCGGAGATTACTTTAGAAAAAGATTCAATTGTTGTAAATGCAAAATCTATTATGGGTGTAATTACAATGGCTGCAGGTTATAATACAACTATGACTTTAAAAGTTGATGGTCCAGACGAAAGCGAAGCTGCTAGTGCAATTGAAAATTTGTTCGAAACTAAATTTGATGACGAGTAAACAATGAAAGAAATTACAGAGCGACAAAAAGAAATATTAAATTTTATTTCTGATTATCAAGAAGATAATTCTTTTCCTCCAACAGTAAGAGAAATTGGCGATCATTTTGGTGTTTCAATTCGTGCAGTTCAAGACCATATTACCGCATTACAAAAAAAAGGATATATTACACAGACTCAAAAAAAGTCACGGTCGATTAAAGTTCTTGTAGATGAACGAAAAAAAGAATCGAATATGTTTATCGAAAAAGTTCCTTTAATTGGAACAATTGCAGCTGGTAAACCTCTTTTGTGCGAAGAAAATTATGAAGGATATGTTACTTTAACCGAA
Source organism: Treponema sp. (assembly GCA_045606765.1). Classification (GTDB taxonomy): domain Bacteria; phylum Spirochaetota; class Spirochaetia; order Treponematales; family Treponemataceae; genus Treponema_D. The sequence continues at coordinate 5,951 of JAZUSR010000198.1, read as the reverse complement.
CCTTTTATTCGTCCCGGAAAAAATTATTTTGCGCTTCATGTTCGTGGTCAAAGTATGATTAATGCAGGAATTTTAGAAGGGGATTTGGCAATTATCGAACAAGCTTCTACTGCTGTGGATGGACAAATTGTTGTTGCTGTAATTGATGATGCAATTACATTAAAACGATATTTTAAAGAAGCTACGAGAATTCGATTACAGCCTGAAAATCCTGCTTTTCATCCAATTTATTGTCAAGACGTACGAATTGTAGGTGTTTTAGCTAACTTAGTTAGAACTTATTAAAAAAAAGAGAGTTTTATGAGTATTCCCGTTTATTTATATACAGGTCCTGAATTTGGTGAACGAAATGATGCTGTAAATAGCATTAAAGCAAATATAAAGAAAAAATTTGGTGATTTTGACGATTATTTATATTATGCTTCTGAAACATCTTGTTCGACTGTTGTTTCAATGCTTCAAAGTGAATCTTTATTTATGCCTGCGACTTGTATTGTTTATAAAGCAGCGGAATTAATCAAAAAAAAGGAAGATATAGAACTTCTTTCTGCATGGATAAAGTCAGTTACTCCTACTTCAAATAAGCCAAATCCTAAGGATTCAGCGTATTTGATTTTAATTTCGGACGAGACATCTGTAGATTCTAAGTTGACAAAGTTAATTCCCAAGGAAAATCAAAAAATTTTCTGGGTTATGTTTGAAAATCGAAGGGTTCCTTGGTTAAAAGATTATTTTTCTAAAAATGGTTATTCAATCCAAGACGATGCCGCTGAATTAATTCTTGAACTTGTAGAAAATAATACAGAAAGTTTAAAAACAGAATGTTCTCGTTTTTTTACATGTTTTCCTCAAGGAACTTGTATTACGCCAGATGATGTCGATAAAATTTTAACTAACACTCGTGGAGAAACTGCTTTTACTTTGTTTGCGGCAATGGTTGATAAAAATCAAAGTCAAACAAAACGATTAGAAAATTCACTTTTAATTTTGCAAAAAATAAGGCTTTCTAAAGAGTCATCTAGTGTGATGCTAATTGCTGGATTGACATTTTGTTTTAGAAAATTGTTTACTTATCACAAACTATGTAGTACAGGGACTCCTGATGAATTTACCTTAAAAAAAGCAGGAATTTCTACAAGTTCGATGCGAACCCAATATTCTAATGCTGCACGAATTTGGAGTAGCGGTCAAACGATGGCAATTTTGTCCTTATTAGCATCAACTGATATGAATATTCGCTCAAGTGGAACTGCTCTTGAAGATTTTTATTTACAAACTTTGTTATATTCGATTGTTGTAAAAAAAGGAGTCGGAATTCAAACTTACATAGAATAATTAAATTGTGCTTAAAAGAGATTTTAGTGTCATAAGTTCTTCTTCTGTAAGAGTAACTCCTTTACCCATTGTTTCATGATCTGGAGACCATTTTCGAATGTCATATTTTGCAGGTTGGTTTCCCCACGAAATTAAATTTAATTCAAGTTTCCAGCCCTTTTTTGTTTCAGAAAGAACGCCTAAATGTTTTTCGATTGTAAAAGAAAAATCTTCTGCCATATATTCTCCAGTATTAAAAAAAATTAAAAGTTTTTTGATATATTAAATATAGTAATTGTATTATAATTTTTTCGAAAAAAATAGGCAAAAAATTTTAAAAAATTGAGTTATTTGAGATTTTTTTTTGCTTTCTTAAGTTTTTTTTGTTGTTTACATCCGATAAATATATTAAAATTATAGTGAATTCAAATAAATATTTTGGAGGGTTATTGTGAAAAAGTATTTGATATTTGCTTTTGTAGCAATGTCTTTGATTTTTGGGTCTTGTAAGTCTACAAAACAAGAAGAACAGGTTCCAGAACAGACAGAACAAGTTGAAAAACCAGTTGAACCAACAGAGCCAGAAACACCTGCAGAACCAGAAGTACCTGCTGATTCTTTTGCAGAACAAAATTCTAAATTATTAGAAACTGTTGATGCATCTCGAGAAGCTGCAATTAAGTCTGGTGCTAATCAGTATTATGCAGATGATTTGGCAAAAGCAGATGCAAAATTAAAAGAATTAAAAGAAAAGTCTGCTAATACAACTGCAGATATGTCAAAAGAAATTAATGATGTAAATTATCGTTATCTTGCACTTGAAAAAGCATCTGCAACTAAAAAATTAAAAGAAAAAATTGAAGCAAACGGATTTGTTGATGATAATAGAATTGCTTATGATGCTGCAGAAGTATTGTATGCAGAGTTAGAAAAAGCTATTCACGAAAGCGAAGATGGTTATGCAATGTTTAAGGCAGCAGAAGGAGCTTATGCTGCATACCATACAATTTTCTATAGTTCATTCAAAAAACTTGCTGACAAAGAAAGAGCAGGGGCTGTTGAACAGAAGAAAAATGCGGATAGTGTAAGAGCTGGTGTTTCTCGCAAAGATGAATATAAGGCAATAGTTGAAATCTTTAAGAAAGGTGATTCAGCTTATGTAACAAAAAATCCAGAAGGTGCTTACGAAAAATACAAAGAAGCAAAAGAAAAATTTGAAGTATTGTATAAAGATGTTGCAGAAAAAAGAGCTGCTGCACAAAAACGTATTGATGAAGCAAAAGCAAAAGTTAATGATGTAAGTGATTTTGCAGAAAATGCTGACCAAACAGCTCCTTTAGGAAATGAAAAAGTAGATGGAATCGAAGAAAAAGATACTGTTTTACTTGAAAAAGATGAATTTGCAAATCCTGAAGATGCTGTTATTGAAGTTGAAGAAACTGTAGATGTTGGAAATGACAGTACTATCGAAGTTCTTAAAGATGCATTAGGAGTGGAGGAAAAATAATGAAAAAAATTATTTCAATATTATCATTAACTCTCATTGTGGGATTTGTTTTTGCATCTGGATATAGTTATAAAGATAATACATATCAGAGACTTGCTGATGAATATACAAAAAAGGCTGAAGCTGCTTTAGACGCAGGAGATTATGATTTATCTGTTGAATATGCAGTAAAAGCTGAAGAAAACGCAGCACTTTCAAAAGCATTTATCGAAAAAATGCTTGCTCGTCAGAATGCAGAAGATCAGTTGAAACTTGCAGAAAAGAAAATTAATTGGGCAAAAGATATCAATGCTGATAAAAATTTCCCAATGGCATATAGTGCTAGTGAACAAGCTTATAACAATGCAAAAGCCTCGTTCGAAAGTGAAGACTATGAATCTTGTGAAAGCTATGCTAAACAAGCTATAGCATCTCTTGAAGGTGTTCGCGAAATTACACCACTTCCTCAGTTCTATGTAGTTCGTCCATGGGCAGAAACAAAAGACTGTTACTGGAACATTTCAGGAAGAAAATATGTTTATAATAACCCATTACTTTGGGAAAACTTGTATCAGAAAAATAAATCAAAAATGCCAAAACCAAATGATCCTAACTTGATTTTGCCAGGAATGAAAATGGAAATTCCAAGTTTAACTGGTGAATACAGAGAAGGAACATATAGTCCTAACGAAGATTACGAACCATACAGCGCAAATCGTTAATTTTCGTAAAAAGTAAAAAAAGCGGTGTGAATTTTCTAATTCATATCGCTTTTTTTTTTATTTTCTTGTAGTATGTAATTATAAAAGTTTTATAAGCTGAATCAAAATAGATTCTAGGAGTCCTTTTTATGGCAATTGTAAATGTTCCTGAGATTTTTGGAAGTATGGTTTTTAATCAACAGGTGATGAAGAAAAAATTATCTTCAAAAGTATATAAAGCGTTAGTTCATACGATGGAAGCAGGAACCCCATTAGATCTTCATGTGGCAAATCAGATTGCAGATGCTATGAAAGAATGGGCAATTTCAAAAGGTGCTACTCACTATACCCACTGGTTTCAGCCATTGACAGGTATAACAGCAGAAAAACATGACAGTTTTTTAACTCCAGCTCCAGAAGGAAAAATTATTATGTCTTTTTCTGGAAAAGAGCTTATAAAGGGTGAACCTGACGCATCAAGTTTTCCAAATGGTGGAAAGCGTTCAACTTTTGAAGCAAGAGGGTATACTGTTTGGGATCCAACTTCTTATCCTTTTATTAAAGATCATTCGCTTTGTATTCCGACTGCATTTTGTTCATATAATGGAGAAGCGTTAGATAAAAAAACACCATTACTTCGTTCGATGGAAGCATTAAATGAACAGAGTTTACGAATTTTAAAACTTTTTGGAAATGACGCAAAACATGTTACAACAACAATGGGGCCAGAACAAGAATATTTTTTAGTTGATGAAAGTTTGTATCAAAAACGAAAAGATTTAAAGATGACCGGTAGAACATTGTTTGGGGCAAAACCTGTAAAAGGTCAAGAAATGGATGACCAATATTTTGCTGCGATAAAACCTCGTGTAATAAAATACATGGAAGAGCTTAACGAAGAGTTATGGAAACTTGGAATCTATTCAAAAACTGAACATAACGAAGCCGCTCCTGCTCAGCACGAAATGGCACCAATTTTTACAACTTCAAACTTAGCAGCAGACCAAAACCAACTTACAATGGAAATTATGAAAAAAGTTGCTCGTCGACATGGTTTGATTTGTCTTTTACATGAAAAACCTTTTGAAGGCGTAAATGGAAGTGGTAAGCATAATAACTGGTCAATTGCAACAGATAAAGGCGAAAATCTTTTTTCTCCAGGTAAAACTCCCCGTGAAAATGCTCAGTTTCTTTTGTTTTTAACTGCGGTGATAAAAGCAGTTGATGATAATCAGGATTTATTACGATGTTCAGTTGCAAGTGCCGGAAATGACCATCGACTTGGTGCAAATGAAGCGCCTCCTGCAATTATGTCAATTTATGTTGGTGATGAACTTGAAGAAATTCTAAAATCGATAAAAGAAGGTACTGAATACGGAGGCAGAGGAAAGTCAAAACTTTCGATTGGAGTTGATGTACTTCCTGGAATTCCAAAAGATTCAACTGATAGAAATAGAACAAGTCCTTTTGCATTTACTGGAAATCGATTTGAATTTAGATCGGTTGGTTCAGCACTTTCGATTTCTGGACCAAATACAACTTTAAATGCAATTCTTGCTGATACTCTTAAAGTATTTGCAGATGAACTTGAAAAATCTTCTAATTTTGATGAAGATTTAGACAAATTAATTAAGCGAGAAATAACAGCCCACTGGAATATTTTATTTAATGGAAATGGGTACGATGAATCTTGGGTAAAAGAAGCTGAATCTCGAGGATTAAAAAATTATCGTACTACTCCAGATGCAATGGCTCACTATCTTGATGAAAAAAATATTCGTTTATATACACAGATGGGGATTTATACAGAAAGCGAAATGCAAAGTCACTTTGAAATTAAACTTGAAAAATATTGTCAGGTTTTAAATATCGAAGTTAGCACAATGCTTCAAATGGTAAATAAGGATATAATACCTGCTGCATTTAAATATATGAATGTAATTGCAGATACAGAATTTAAAATGCAACGAGTATTTACACTTTGTGATGCAGGATTGAATTTAATAAAAAAATTAAATGATTTGATTAATGAACTTGATATTAATTCAGAAAAATTAAATTCACTTCATGATGAAGTAAAAGCAAAAACAGATATACTTGAAAAATCTCAAATGTATGCTTCAACAATAATTCCGCAGATGCAAAAGGTTCGACAAGTGGCAGACTCTATCGAAAAACTTCTTGGAAGTGATTACAAACCATTCCCAAGTTATGAAGATTTGCTTTTTAGCGTTCAGTAGTTTTGAATTATTTTATAGTTTGAGATTGATATAAAAAAAGCACTTTCTAGAAAGAGGATTTTATTTACCAATTTTTAGAAGGTGCTTTTTAATTTGAATTTGGTATTTGTTTATATTTAGGGTTTAATACAAACCCTAAAAACGGCCGAGTCAAGGCCTTGAGCAAAGCGTGCCTTGACCGGACGTATTTTATCTTTTGAAAATTATTGT
>JAZUSR010000197.1:0-10088 GCA_045606765.1 Treponema sp. | reverse complement strand
ATTCAACACTTATTAAAAGAAGATTTTGTAACAGACTTTGATGTTTCTGGAACTGTTGGTAAACGTTATCGTCGTCAGGATGAAGTTGGTACTCCATTCTGTGTTACTGTTGACTACGAAACAATCAACGAAAAAAATGATGATGGTAGTGTAAATCCAAACTTTAATACTGTTACTGTTCGCTTCCGTGATTCAATGGAACAAGAAAGAGTAGCTCTTGATGATTTAGTTCCATTTATTCAAAAAGCTATTAAAAACTACAAACCTGTGGAACGATAGTGGAATATGTATGTTTAGGTAAGTCTAATTTAATGGTTAGTCGTGTTGGATTTGGTGCAGAATCGTTAAACGAAATTGACACTGATGAAAATGCGGCTATCCTAATTCATAAGGCTTACGATGCTGGAATAAATTTTTTTGATATTTCTCGTTCGGCCCAAGATAGCGAAAAGCGTCTAGGAGCATGTTTGTCAGGAATTCGGCAGAATATTTTGTTGGCAACTAAAACAAATGTTTTGACAAAAAAAGAATTGCTTCAGAATATTGAAGAAAGTCTAAATGCTCTTCAAACGGATTATATTGATTTATTCCAGTATGAAATTAATGATGAATCTTATTCAGATTATGATGAAATTTATAATACTCTTAAAATTTTAAAAGATAGAGGAAAAATTCATCATTGTGGTCTCGCAACAGAATCTTCTGAAATTGCAACACAAGTTTTTAAGAATGATTTTTTCGAAACTTTGCAAGTTCCATTTAATGTTTTAACTGATGAAGCAACTTTTAATCTTTTAAAACAGTGTGAACAAAAAGATATCGGTTTTATTGCAATGAAACCGTTGTATGGTGGACTTGTTCAAAACATTCCTCTTGCTCAAGGTTTTTTTAATCAATATGAAAATGTTGTTCCTTTGTGGGGTGTTCGAAATCTTGAAGAGTTGGACCAAATTTTATATTTTAATAACCACCCACCTGTAATTGATGATAAATTTAATGAGGAAGTGAAAAAAGTAAGAATGTTTTTTAATTAGATTTTTTCATCTTCTTTTTGTTTTAGGAATTTTAATGCATCTCGAACTTCATCTTTGTTCAAAACGCGAATAATTTTATTCATATTGTCATCAGTTTCGACTGTTCTAAAATCTCCATCTGCTGATAGTTCTCCTAAAATTTGTACAATTGGATTTTTGGGATTGTTAGGATTAACATCGCTAACTTGCCCAATTTTTCCATTTGCAAGGTAAACATAAGCTCCGATTGGATAAATCGAAAGAGAGTAGAGTAGTGCTTTGATTACAGTTCCATCATATTTGGAATTTTGATTTTTGAGCATTTCAATCATTGCATCATAAGTTGACTTTGCATCGCGGAAATTTCGAGGTGCTGAAATTGCTTCATATGAACAAACTACTGAAATGATTTTTGCATATTGCGAAATATTTTCAGATGTTAAATTTTGTGGGTATCCCGAACCGTCTTCTCGTTCATGATGTTCAAGGACTGCTCTTTGTATTGGTGTATCAAAATGAGCATGGTAGATAATTTGGAATCCAAGTAAAGGATGTGTTGCAATTTTTGCCCTTTCTGAGTGAGAAAAGTTTTTTTGCGATAAATATAGGTATGAAGGCAGTTTTAACATTCCAATTTCGTGAAGGATACAACTTACGCCTAATTCTTGTAATTGTGTAAAATTAAGATGTAATTTTAATCCAATTACGATTGCAAAAATAGTAGAGCGAATTGCATGGCTTACAAGATAGTTTTTCGTTCTTGTTTCAACAGAAGGGGAGATTCTTAAAACAAATCGTCTATTTTCTTTTACAAATACACATAGTTCTTTTACGGTTTCAAAAAGTTCATCATTATTAAAATCACCATGGGTTGCAAATCGTGTATAAACTGAATGAATGTAGGACATATATTCATTGTAAACATTCATTACAGCTTTTAAGCGAGATTTGTCGTTATTAAGACCTTGTGCTTTTGCAAGAGCTTCTTTAATTTGCGTATTAATTTTTGGAGTTTCTGGTTCCTCAATAAAATTTTCATTTACATTTTCGGTTTGTACAGGTTCTTCTTGTGTTTCTGGGTGAACATTTTGAGTCGATAAAATTTCTGTGTCGCCATTTAGAATCAGTTCTTTTATATTCCACATTGCTAACGCTTTAATAAGTTCACTAGTAATGGGTTGTCCAATTCCGAGTAAAAGAAAAGTGTTATCTACAAGTAGTTCCTGCTTAAAAACTTGGCCTACTTTTAGAGATTCAATATTAATTGTATTCATAATAAAAAAACTCCAATATCTCTTATTTAATATCGGTACAATCAATAAAAAAGTACAGTTTAAAAGTAAAAATAAATTTTTAAAAAAATTAATAAAAAGTAAAAAAAAGGTTAAAGTTTTTTTTGCATATTTCGATAATATAAATATAACGGATAGAATTATGGTGGACATATAGACATCCAGATGGCCACTTTACCGTATTAGAAATTAAGTTGAAAAACTGTGTGAGTTTTTCAACTTTTTTTTTGTGTTTTTCTATTTTTTATGAAATATATTTATTCCTTAATTTTTTGAATTAAAAGTTATAAATTTGATTTATATTTATTTATTGACGTGATTAATTCAGAATAAATAATTTTACTTTTTGCGATATTTTGAAGAATTGTTGAATTATATTTAATTTGTTTTTCCATTAGTTTATTTAATTGTCGAGTTGAAGGAAAAACTAAGGATGCAACTTTTTTAGCTTCTGAATTTAGGATAAAATTATCAATTTCTGAAAGAGAATTAAAATGTTCCTTTGCTTTTTGTTCTGCAATAAATTCAGGTTGTGCGAGTATCTTGTTGCAAATTGACAAACCTTTTTTTGATTTTGCTAAAAGTTCATTAAATTTTTGTAAAAGGTCGTTTAATAAATTATCAAACTTTTCTTTAGGAATGGGTTTTGCATTTTTTTCAGCAGAAAGTATGATTTCTCTTTTTTGACTTTCGATAATCGGATTATTTAATATTTCTGTAACATTTTTATATTCGATTCCTGGAATTTTTAAACTTTTTTTTGAAAGCGTATATGTTTTTATATGATTGTCTTTTGCAATTTGACTTTCAAACCACCAAGCAAATAATTTCATTTTGGAATCTGTGATAATTATGTTATCTTCGTAGTCTACAGATTTTTCATTTTGAGTATTGAATAAAATACTAACTTGAGCTGTTTCAGCTGGTGTTGTTCGAATACTATTGGAATGAGTTTTTTCTTCGAATGTGCTTCCTTTGACATGAGTTATTTTATTGGGATATCCTAAATCAAGTCCTGCAAAATATATTTCTTTTGAATTAATAAATTTTGCAAAATCCCAACAAGATGTAGAAACTGAACCACCGACATTAATTTTACCAAATGTTCCTTCTTCTGTAAGGCCTTGTTCAAAATATCTTCCTAATGGAAAAAGACTTTCGCACATTACAATTTTTCGGCAATCAAATCGTAATACACTTGGATAAACGCTTGATTCTGTAATTAAAACAGAATTTTTACTTGAAAGTCCATTAATATGACACGCTGCATAATATTGAGGATCAATTAAAACAATAAAATCAGGTTCTATGTTATTCTTAAGTAAAAATTTTAGAGCAGTATCAACTGCAATTATAACAGTGCGTTTAGAAATTTCTTTTATGTATGGAATTATGTCTTGAAGGGAAGGTCCTGCTGCTACAATTAATGTTGGAATTTGAAAATTGAGCATATTTTTGTAAATATTAATTCCATTTATTTTTGAAAAGTGTTGTAAATTTTTTGTACTATTTTTTAGCCAGAGTTTTGAAAATTTTTCTAGCGTATTTGTATTAATAATTTGTTTTTGCTTATTCCTTTGGAGTAAAGTGAAAAAGTTTGAAAACCATTGGGGTTGATGATTTGTAAGAGAATTATTTGTTATTACTTTTGAAGTTTCTAATTGGCATAAATTTTCTATCAAAGTAATTGCTTGATCGTAAGTTGTTTTTGTAATGATGACGCATTTTTCATGATTAAAAATTGGTGTCCAATCAAGTGTTGCCATTGATGCAAAAAGGAAAAAAGGATCAGGTTCAATGATTATTAAGAAGTTTTCATTGTTTAGTTTTGCAAATTCAATTGGTGAGTAGCCAAGTCCAATTCCTGCGAAGATCCATTCGGAATAGGTGTTATTTTGGTCGATTATTGTAAGTTGTTCATTGCTATTTTTTAGATATGGATTTTCTTGTGAGGTTGTATGGTTTTTTGGAGAATTTGCATCATTTAATTTATTTTGTAGTTGGAAAATTCGTTGGACTTCTTTTACAGGGTCATAGGATGAATGAATGTATGTATTTTTTTCTTTTGCGATTATGTGATTTGATTTTGAATAAGAAAAGGTCCAAAAATTAAATATATTGTTTAATATTTGTAAGTTGCTTAATTGATTTTGAGTATCATTGTTAGTATTTAAATTAGAATTGTTTTTTAAAATTAATTCTTCTTGAATAAATCGATTTTTTATGAATTCAACTTCATCTTTTAATAATTCAAATAATGCTGGAAAACGAGTTTGAAATTGACTTATATTGTTTGAAAATAAATTATTCCATGTACAAGTCAATTTGCATGTTCTCCGTGATTTTTGTTCCAGCAGGAGGATTTTGATTTATAACCCAACCGTTTCCATGAATATTTACTTTTAAATCTTTTCTGTCTAAAAGGTTTAAAAGTTCTCGCTTTGATTTTCCAGTAAAGTCAGGAAGCTTATCGCCTAGCTTTATTTTTCCTGTTTTATGGATTGAAATTTTTCCTGAATGTGCAAGAGTTGCAGCTCCTCCACGGCTCATTCCTAAGTGGTCAATAATTGTATTTGCTGATTCTTTAATTACTGGTGCTACGATTCGGCTTGCATAGTTTATTCCTTGAGATTTTTGGATAACAATATACAAAATAATTTCTGGATTTTCAGCCGGGAAGAATGCTAAACAGTCTGATAAAAAGTCTGTGTCGCTATAGCCACCTTTTATTGGATCTGCCATTTGTGCAGTTCCAGTTTTTACTCCAATTGCTAAGTCTGATAAATTTGCTCTCCAACCAATTCCATTTTCTGCACTAGTTTTCATACAACTTAAAATGTATTGAGCAGTTTCTTTATTAATAACTTGTTGTTTGTACGAAGGTTCGTGTAAATATTCAATATTTCCTTCTTTGTCTGTAATTTTATGAAGAATTGTAAGTTGTACACCTTTTCCTTGATTTGCAATGTATGTCGCAGCTTGTAACATTTGAATTGCGGAAACTGCAACTTCTTGTCCAATTGAAATTGTCATTTGTGAACGAGCAGACCAATATTTATCTTTTGTATCTTTTAGTGACCCAATGGTTTCTCCTGGAACTTCTAAATTTGTTCTCTTTCCAAAGCCAAATCCTCGTAACTTTGAAAGAAATGTTTCTACATTTAATTTGTCTGTAATTTGAGCTGTTACATCATTACATGATTGTTCAAGTGCTCCACGGGCTGTTAGGTAACCGTGATTTGATAGACAAGTGAGTTTAATTTTTTCTCCGGAAGGAAGGGTTTTTTCATAGATTTTATCGCAGTAAAATAAATCATCTTGTCTAAAAAGTTTTTGGTCGTAGGCTGCTGCAATTGTAAAAATTTTAAATACTGAACCTGGTTCAAATTGCGTCATTGCAGGTCTGTCAATAGTTTCTTCTATAGAGCCAGAAGTATATTCATTGAGATTTACGGATGGTAAACTTATGTAAGAAAGGATTTCACCTGTTTTAGCAGATGCTGCTAAAAGCATGATATTTGCAGCTTTTGTTTCTTCAAGTGCATCTTTTGCAATTTTTTCAAGTTTGTATTGTAAATTAGCATCTATGGTAAGGTAAATGTTTTTACCTTGCAAGTTTTTTTCTGAATTAACTTCAGGAGTTGGAGAAAGATATTTTTGCATAGAATATTCTACACCTGCAAGTCCAATTCCATCATCTCCCATGTAACCAATTAACTGTGATGCTAATTCATTTTCTGGATAAACTCTACCCGGAATTTTATCAAATCGCGAAAATGTATAGCGTTTTTCTTTTATGATTGAATTTAGTTCTTCATATGTTACTTGGTCTAATTTCTTTTTTAGATACATAAAACGGGCAGTTTTAGGATTTTCTTTAGCTTTTAAAATTCTTGTTTTTAGTGTATCTGGATTTTCTAAAAGAATTGGGGAAATATCGTTTACAAATGAATCAATATTGTGAACATCTTTTGGGGTTATTACAAAATGGTAAAAATTAGTTTGAACAGCTAGGGGTTTTCCATTTCTATCAGTTATATCACCGCGTTCAACTTGAGGAAGTTTTTTTTGGACAGAAGGGATTGGTGAAAATGCTAATTTTCCAAATGTAAATAGAATTGCAAAAATAGCAATTGTAAAAAAGAATCCTACTGTAATTAATTTTTTTCTAGAAAAAAAATCATTCATTTGCATATAACTTTTCCTAAAACATTTGATGTAGGAATAAATCCATAATTTCGTGAGTCAAAACTATCATCATAGTTGTCACCAATTGCAAAAACATAATCTTTAGGAATGTTAAAACATTGTTTAAGATTTTGGTATTGTTCATTGGTAAGTGGAATTTTTTCTTTATAATCCACAAGTAAATAATACTTTGATTCTTCTAAATAATCTAGTCTAGTGTTTTCTATTCCTATACAACGTTTTACAACAAGATTATTTTTATAAAGATAAACAATAATATCATTTTTTTGAGGTTTTGCCCATTGGATTAATAATTTTGAACCAAATGGGTTTTGTAAACCGTAGGACAGTTTATTTATAATAATTGTTTGATGATTTTTTATAGTTGGTTCCATACTAATTCCATCGACTACTAAAAATTCAATAATGAAAAGTTTTATAAAGGCAGCAATAATTAATCCTATGAAGATACTATAGCCGAAAGAAAAAGTTTTTAATTTATTCATACTTTTATTCTAATATGACAAACTTTTTCTGTCGATACTAAATATATGGAAATATTCAGTTACGTGGGTGGCCGTCCTGATTATCGGCAGAAAAATTGTCATGTTTTTTCTTCAAATAGGGGAAGAAGAAAAGTTTATAATGGATTTGAAGCTTATAAAAATTGTTATAATTCATTTTCTGCAAATGTAAGTAGTAAAATTAAGCAATTTTGTTTAAGTTCTAAAATTTTTTTTAGTAAAATTATTCGTTTAACGGGGAAATATTTTGTTTATATTCCTGTATTTGCTTTAATTTTTTCAACTCCATTTTTTGCATACAAAGTATATTCGTTGCTAGAAAGTAAAACAAATCCATTGGTGTTACATAATGAAAGTATCGATGAATTTGATTTTTTGAATAAAGAAATGCAAAAGTTTGCATTGCAATCTTTTAATGAAATTGAAGAAGATGGTTCAATTCAAGGAATGAATGTCAAATATACATTTAAAGAACCTGTTACTTTTTCAAAATATACAGTAAAATCAGGTGACACAATCAGTGGAATTTCTAAAAAGTTTAATTTGAAAAATATTTCGACAATTATTGCTGTGAATAATATTGAGAATGTTCGCTCATTGAATGCTGGAAAAAAATTAATAATTCCTTCAATTGATGGATTATATTATACAGTTCGTTCAGGAGATACAATTGAAAGTATTGCAAAAAAGCAAAGTGTATCTGTAGAAGATTTGCTTGATGTAAATGATATTGTTTCTGAAAATTTAGTAATAGGGAAACGATTATTTATTCCGGGGGCAAAATTGGATAAAGTTACATTGCGTAATGCAATGGGAGATAGTTTTATTGATCCATTAAAAAATATCGCTTGGCGTTTAACATCAAAGTGTGGATGGCGTCCAAATCCTTTTACTGGAGTAAAGCAGTATCATCCTGGAATTGATATGGCAATTAAACAAGGAACTCCAATTTATGCTGCAATGGCTGGTAAAGTTGTTTCTTGTGGTTGGTCTAATGTTTATGGAAATTATGTTATTATTGATCATGGAAATGGTTATCAGAGTTTGTATGGACATATGTTTAAAAAAATGTGTACTCTTAATCAACAAGTAACAACTTCTACTAAGATTGGACTTGTTGGAAGTACAGGTTATTCAACTGGTCCACATTTACATTTTACAGTTTATAAAAATGGAAAAGTAGTAGACCCATTAACATTGATTAAAAAGTAATTTTATTTTGGAGAATAAAATGGTTCCTGTTTGTATTTGTGGTGGCTGTGGTCGCACAATAGAAAAAAAGTTTGTTTATTGTCCTTGGTGTGGAAAATCAAAAGTTTCCTTTTCGTCTAATGATGAACATATTGAACAAGTGTTTAGACGGTTAGAAGAAGTTCAAGGGCAAGATAAACAAAATAGAATAGATGAAATTAGTAAAAAATTAAAATCTTTAGAAGAAGAATTAGATATTCTTGTTCTATGTTCGGAGATGCACAAATGAAAAATAAAATTTCTGCATTATTCCTGTTTTTATTGATAATTCTTTCAAGCAAGAGTTTTGCAGGAATATATTTTAATAATTTAAATATTAATGATGATAATGTTATTCTTTATAATGTAATTAAACGAATTCCTGGTGCTGTTGAATATTCTACTTTGTATTCGACGAAAATTAATTTACAAAATAAATGTGAGTCTCCAAAACTTCTTACATGTTATCCTGAAAAAATAAAGTTATTAAGCAATGGTAAAAAACTTTGGATATCAAATATTTACGGAAATTCAATTTATGATTTTTCAACCCATAAGCTAAATAAAATTACAGAAATTTCTTCAATCGAAAAAAATAATATTGAAAATTCTTCTTGTATGAGTCCGGATGGGAAATGGATTGTTTTTTTAGCAAAAGAAAAATCGTCAAAAGTTCAACTAGTATTACAAAATAATGAAACTAGAAAATATGTAATTTTAAATAATGATGCTCCAATTAATGAAAATAAGATTCCTGTAAAATGGTCATCTGATAGTCAAAATTTTATTTACCAAAAAGCGAATGATTTATTTTTTTGTAATCCTGAAAGTATGTTTAATGGATTTTGGGTTGAGGAAAAATATCGAAGAGTTGGAAGTGGATCAATAAATTGTATCGAATGGATGAGTAAAGAATCTTTTGTATTTATCGATTCTGATATTATCTATTTGATTAATTCAAAAGAATTTATTTCTCTTGGGATTTATTCAAATATATTTTCAATTGGAACAATAATTGGGAGATTGCCAGATTCTTTTGATAAAAATAATTCAAAATTTTCGATTAACTCAGCAGGAACAAAATTATTACTTGTAAAAAATAACAACTTATTTTATTACTATGATTTGAGCAATGGAACAAAATTAAATTATGTAGAGCAATTAAATTCTAAAAATAGTATTAAAGGATTTTATGAATCATATAATACAAATGTAGCTTGGAAAAATGATGAAGTTCCATTGATTTTTATTCATAATATTTCAGATAATGCAGAAAAAATTAGTTCTGTTTATTCATTTAATAATGAAAATGAATTAGTAAAAGTATTTTCTGTAAAAAATGCTTCTACAGATTTTACAATTTCGAACAACGGAAAATATATTGCTATTGCTATTGATTCAACAGTTTACATATATTCAACAGAACAATGGAATTATGTAGATAAAATAATTGGTGATAAAATTGCTTCTCTAATTTGGGTTAATGACAGTAATTTATGTATTGGTGGTTCAGAAGTTGTAAGGCTTTATGATGTTGCGTCAAAAAAACAAACTGTATTATTTTTATCAAGCTCTTCTTTTGCGACTTGGGATAAAAATACAGGAAAAATAATTACTTACAATAAAACTTTTGATAAAATTTTTAGTTATAATGAAAAATTAAATACATGGAAAATTTTAGATAGTTCAAATCCACAAGATAGAAAAGTTCAAAATAATTTTTATAGACTTTATACAGCGTCTAGTAAAAATGCAAATTTTGAAAATGGAATCTTTGTAAGAAATCTTTTTGGAAAAGTTGCTACATTTTCTTTACATAATGAAGTAATGAATAAAAATCA
>JAZUSR010000196.1:0-10016 GCA_045606765.1 Treponema sp. | reverse complement strand
AACCTGTTTCAAATGTTGAGATTAAATATTTTAAGGATAATAATATTACAATACTTGATTTATCTTTAATTAAGAACAGATATCCGAATAAGTCAATTCCAGAAATATTTGTCGACATGTTTGATTATTGGAATCAATATCCAAACTTAATTTTAAAAACAAATGATTTTGGAAAATCAAAAATTGATGATTGGATTAATAATTTATGGAAGCCTGAAAACAGTGTTGAAGAAAGCGTAAGAAAATATGGCTTTAATGAATTTACAAAAACTATAGCCAAAAAATGGCAGACTGAACGTGAATCATACCCAAATAACATAATTCTACCACAAAATTATAATAATCAACTTTTTTGGAAAACTCGTGATGTTGTTGAAACTTTTGGCTTCTTGAAAAATATAGATAATAATGAACTTTCAATAAACTTTTTATACGAATTTGATTGGCGTTGGAACTTATGTAATATACCTCTTTTTAAGCATACAATTGAAGCCTATAAAAAAGCCATCGGATTTACAGTTGATGAAGCAGTTATTAAAGTAAATTCATTTACTCACATGGTACAAAAAAAGGCAATAAAATTATTAATATCACTATATAAGGCTTGTAGAGAAGACGGTGATCAAGAGCAATGTAGAAACATTGAAGAAATTATTTCAAAAAACATAAATATTCTAGAAGAAGAAGATAAAAATTTATTCTATTACGAAAGAATTTTGAATGCTTATTTCAAGTTAGATTATAAATCAATTTTAGATTTAGTGACAAATTGGAACATGCAATCAAATAATGTTATTTGGAACATAAAAAAAGCTGGTTTGATGGCAGAAATAGGAAATGAAATACAAGCAGTTAAAATCTTGCAGGAAAGCTTACAAACATTAAAAACTAAATTAGAACAAGATCTCTTAAATATAGAATATTTGTCTCAAGAAAACTTAGCAAACTGGTTATTAATATGGATTATTAATTCGAAGAGATTTGACAAAGATTTTCCAAGGTTTGAGATTAATGAGGATGAATTGAGGGAAAGAAATAAAATTCTTGCCTCATATAAATGCGATGTATTAGATATTTTAAAATCATATTCAAAAGATATTTATGCGAATAAACAAAAAAAATTAAATACAAAAGAATTTGATGATATAGAAAAGACATCTTATATTGTTAGTTCTGAGGAAGCTCCATTTGCTTCGTTTATTTATATTAATATTTTTGAAAAGATTGGGTTCCCTTACAAAATCGATAATTCAACATTAAGTAATTCAGATATTATGAGTGTTGCTATAAATAATATATTAGGTTATCAACCAGATTGGGCATTAAGCCTAATAATTCGTTCTTATGATGAAAAGTGCGTTGAGCAAAATATTGGATTTGAAGAACTTCGAAGTTTTACAATAGAAGATAGTTCAAATTTTGTTACATCAGTTCTGAATAGTTTCACACAATTACAAGAAGATTTACTTCATGAACCAGATTTTGAAGCTAGAGATTATTGTAATCGATTGATAAAATCCTTTCCTGAATTATTATCTCGGTTCTGCGTTAAGGTAAATTCTGAAACAAAAAATAAACTATGCTTATTTTTGTTTTCAATAATAGAAAAAGATTTAATTTGTAGAATGCCAAATATGGAAAAATTTATAAAACGCTTTATAAATACGTTTACATTAAAAGACAAAGAAAAGATAATTCCTCAACTAATTGGTCTAAAAGCTCCTACTTTTCGACCAATAGATGAGTATAGAAATTTGAATCCATTTATTTATTTATATCCAAAAGATGAATTTGAAATAAAAAATGCAAAATTTGATATTAAACAAGAAAATATTGTAGAACTTATATCAAGATATTCCTTGGAAGAAAACTCATATTATAAAAAATGGTATTTAACTGAACTTATAACTATTTATATGTGGAATGTATTTGATGAACATACTAAAAAATTCTTTGGTGAAAAGTTGTGGGAGAAAGATTTAGATGAATATCAGATGCCTATTTTACAAGGCTTTTATAAATCTGTTATTTTACAATTGCCATATCCTGAAAATAAAAATGTAAAGAAGTTATATTCAAACATGTTAATGAATATAATGATTCCAAGTATAGAAAAACAAGGTGCAGTGATTTACCCGTTAGATTCCAGTTGGTATCAGAATATTTGTAGTCCACAAGATTCGAATATATATACAATACAATTTTGGAAAAAGATATTAAATATGATAGAAAATCAATGGAAGAATGATTCTAAATATTTAAAAGAAGAAGACGATCCTTTTATTGGCTATAAAAAAAGTGTAAAAGAAAATTTTAGATATTCTGCTTTAATATTAAAAAAAATGATTGTTGAAAATATTTCAGAATTGAAAGACTCCTCATCTGTTTTATTTAAATTTAAAGAAAAAATTATAAACCAAATAAATTTATACATAAAATCAGGTATCAATTGTTTAGAAGCAAAAGCTGCGCTTTTGTTAATAGATGAAAATTTTGAATTTGATATATATAGTTTGTTTAAAGAAAAAATTGCTAGTTCTGAAAGGACGGATGTAATAGAAGTATTAAATTCTATTCATTTCCTATTAAACATAGATTCGTCAATATATACGCATGAGAAAAAAAAGAATCTTGTTAATTTAATCGCAGAAGCCATATTTTGGCAAACAAAAGGCGATTTGGAGGATTGTATGCGAGCGTATAAATCTATAATAAAAGTTGAGAAAGACTTGATTACAAAAGAACAATTATTAATGCTCTGTAAAGGATTGTCTAATATAAGAATAACAATTACAAATCTTGAAAGTCATATAAATATACAAACTATTAATATCAAATCTGCAGCCGCAGGACTTGCTCATGAAATTCATAATTATTTTATTAATAATAATATGGAAATACCTGAAGAAATAGAAAAGTGGAAAAATATCGCATTTGATGAAAATGAATTCATTGAAATTCGAAATCAATGGATTGTCGAGTAAAAAATACGTTGCAAGAAAAGGGGATTTATAATCAAAAACTAAGAAATTACTCATTCAAATTAGTTATTCGTGTTATTCCATCCCAATTCCCAATCTTTGTGGTAACGCAACCTAAAATCACCTTTATCCACGGTAGAGTATTTTTTAATAATACATTTTTCCTGTAAAAATATTGCACAAAAAATAAAAATCGTAGTATAATTATATTATCATGTTAGTTAGTTTAAAATTTAATAACGCTTATATTTTTTCTCAAGAAACAAGTTTTTCTTTAAAAGCAGATATGCGAAATAAACGATTATCATCAAATGTTATAGAAACATCTGTAGATAGTGTTTTAAAATCAGCTTGTATTTATGGTTCAAATAATTCTGGAAAAACTTGTCTTGTAAGAATTATTCGTGCCTTATGGAGTGTTATTTTAAGTCAACCAGGTGATGTAACACCTAATTTGTTTTCTAATAATTCTGTAGTTTCAATTTCTTGTGTTTTTATTCAAGATGAAAAGGAATGGGAATATTCTTTTAGTTTAGATACAAAAACTATGGAATTTATATTTGAAAGATTTGCACGAATTGATTACGACCAGTACCGAAATTCTAAAGAAATTGTATTTTTTGAACGTGATTTTATAAATCAAAAATTTTATACAAAAGATGCTTCATTACAACCTTCCATTCATCTTATGGGCAGAAAAAATATTTTGATTCATGTTGTTGATGTTGCAACTTTACCATATTTGGAAGAAGCTAGAAATGTTCTAATGAATTTTGCAAACAAAATTGTAATAGTGGATATGAATAATATTCCACTAGACAATACTATTATGATGTTAAAAAATCATGATTCTTTGCAAAAAGATATTGTTAGTTTTATAAAAAATGCAGATTTGGATTTAGAAGATTTCAAATATGAAGAAAAAAATCTTCCTTTTACACTTCCAGAACAAAAACCTTCTGAAGACGTAATTGCAATGCAAATAAAACAATCTTTTGAAGATACTTTACAACTTACTTCTGTTTATAAAGGTGTTCCGCTTCCTAGTTTACTTTTTGATTCAACAGGTACAAAAAAGATTGCCGCATTAGCAAGTTATGTTGTAAGTGCTTTAAAAAAAGGTTTAATTCTTGTTGTTGATGAACTTGATTCTAGTATTCATTTTAAATTAACTCGTTCCATTGTTTCCATGTTTAATAATGAATTAAACGATAAAGCTCAACTTATTTTTACAGCTCACGATGTAAGCCTTATGGATTGTAAAAAACTTTTCCGCAAAGAACAAATATGGTTTGTTCATAAAGATGAAGAAGGTGTTTACTTATATTCTTTAGCAGATTTTACAGCTAAAGATGGTGTTAGAGATACTACTGACATTATAGAAAAGTACAATCGTGGTGTTTTAGGTGCAATTCCAGATCCTGATATGATAGAAACTCTTTTACAGGTGAAAAATGACAAATAGACCAAGTTTCTTAAAAAATAATAAAAAGAAAATTTGTCTCATTTGTGAAGGATATGAAGAATTTGATTATATATCTAAACTTTTAGAACTAAAAGTATGGGCTGATGTATATGATTTTACATTAGTTAATGCAGAATCTAATGGAAATATTTCTGCAAGATATCAAGATAAATATCAAAGTAACAATTTTGATATTGTTTTAGCTTTTTGTGATACAGACCGAAAGCCTCATGATGATTTTAATCAAATCAGAAAGAAAATAAATGGAATTTTTGGAATAGATAATGCAGCTGATGAAGTAATAATTTTTGTAAATCCTTGTAGTTTGCAGGTTGTACTATTACATTTTGAAAATATAAAATTGCGTACACAAAATAAGAATAAAAATGCTCCAGAAATAGAACGTCTTACAGGAATTCAAAATTACAAAGCAAAAGAAGAACAACGCAAAGTAATGTGTAATTTAATTACAAAAGAGAATTACGAAGAAATGAAAAAAAACTTGCTATCATTACCAACAGATTATAAAATAGAATCATCATCTAATTTTGGAATTTTTCTAAAAAGATTTGAAGATAGTAAAACAAATTGGATTGATGAAATAAACAAAAAACTAGGGGATTATTAACTATGTCATTCGACGAACACGCGTTGGAACTTTCCATAATTGAGCTTTTTGAAAAACAAGGTTATGCTCATATTGCGGGTTCAGAGATTCATCATGACAAAAGAGAAGTTCTGCTTGAAGATGTTTTACGAAACTTTCTTTTATTCAAATATTCCTCACTAAATCTAACCCAAAACGAAATTACCACTGTTGTTAATTCAATAAAAAATATTTCATCTTCTTTATACGACGAAAATAAAGCGGTTTTAGAAATTATTCACAAAGGAATTACCCTTCGTCGTGATGACCAAACTCAAAAAGATGTTTTAATTCATCTTATAGATTACGAAAATCCAGAAAACAACTTTTTCAATATTGTAAATCAACTGGAAATCCAAGGACGGGAACACAATCGTATTCCAGATGGAATTGTTTACATAAACGGAATTCCTTTAGTTGTTTTGGAATTTAAATCTGCAATAAAAGAAAACACAACAATAGAAGACGCTTACAAACAACTTACAGTTCGGTATCGTCGTGATATTCCAGAACTTTTTAAATATAATGCCTTTGTTGTTATTAGTGATGGTGTAAATAACAAAATGGGTTCTCTTTTTAGTCCCTATGAGTTTTTTTATGCTTGGCGAAAAGTTGAAAGTACAGACAAAGAAGTTGATGGAATTAATTCTTTAATCACAATGATTGGAGGTCTTTTTAGACAAGACAGAATTATTTCTGTAATAAAAGATTTTGTATATTTCCCAGATAATTCAGATAAAGAAGTAAAGATTGTTTGTCGCTATCCCCAATTTTTTGCAGCTACAAAGTTGTTTCAAAGTGTAAAATCTGCAATTAGACCAAACGGAGACGGAAAGGGCGGAATTTATTTTGGTGCAACTGGTTGTGGAAAAAGTTATACAATGGTTTTCTTAAGTCGCCTGTTAATGAAATCAAAAGATTTTAAAAGTCCAACAATTGTAATTATTTCAGACAGAACAGACTTAGATTCTCAACTTTCAGAACTTTTCTTAAAATCAAAAACTTATATTGGAGATAATTCAATAGAAAATATTGAATCACGCAAACTTCTTGGAGAAAAACTTAGAGACAGACAAAGTGGCGGTGTATTTCTTACAACAATTCAAAAATTTTGCGAAGATACAAAACTTCTTTCTGACCGTAGCAATATTATTTGTATTTCTGATGAAGCCCATCGTTCCCAGAATAATCTTGAAGAAAAACTTTTTGTAAATGATGAAAAGGGTATTGTGGAACATAAATTTGGTTTTGCAAAATTTCTTCACGATTCTTTGCCAAATGCAACTTATGTTGGATTTTCTGGAACTCCAATTGACCAAATGGAAAATGTGTTTGGTCAAATTGTTGATACTTATACAATGAAAGAATCTGTTGCTGACGGAATTACTGTAAATCTTATTTATGAAGGTCGTGCTGCAAAAGTAATTTTAGACAAAGAAAAAGTTCAACAAATTGAAGAATATTATTCACAGTGCCAAGATGAAGGTGCAAACGAATTTCAAATTGAAGCAAGTAAGAAAGCAGTTGTAAATCTAGAAACAATTTTAAGTGATCCAGAAGTAATAAATGAAGTTGCAAAAGATTTTATAAATCATTATGAAACTCGTGTAAATGAAGGCGCCACAGTTTTAGGAAAAGCAATGTTTGTTTGTTCAAATCGTGAAATTGCTTATGCTTTGTGGCAAAAAATTATAGAACTTCGTCCAGAATGGAATGAAAAAAGACTTTCAACAAATGATGATTTGCTTTCGGAAGAAGATAAAAAAGAATTAAAACCTACAGAAATGGTCAAAATGGTAATGACCGAAAATAAAGCAAAAGATACAAAAGGTCTTTTTGAACTTTTAGGAAATAAAGAAACAAGAAAAGAACTAGACAGACAATTTAAGAACGAAAAATCAAATTTTAAAATTGCAATTGTAGTTGATATGTGGCTAACCGGTTTTGATGTTCCTAGTCTTGATACAATTTATATTTTCAAACCTCTTCAAAAACACACTTTAATTCAAACAATTTCCAGAGTGAATCGTGTTTATAAAGGCAAAGATAAAGGTCTTATTGTTGATTACATTGGAATAAAAAGAGCAATGAATGAGGCTCTAAAGAAATATAATGATAATAATGAAGAAGAATTTGAAGATACTGAAAAAGCTGTTATCATCGTAAAAGATACGTTAAGCGTTCTAAATGAAATGTTTTCTAATTTTGATTCATCATCTTATTTTGCAGGAAGTCCATTAGAACAACTAGAATGTTTAAACAAAGCAACAGAGTTGGTTCAAAAAACAGAAGAAAACGAAAAGCATTTTATGTCTTTGGTAAAGCGACTTAAAAAATCATTTAATTTGTGTTCTTCTTCTGAAGAAATTACAAAACAGGAAAAAGATTTTATCAATTTTTATATTGCTATTCGTTCAATTATTTTTAAGCTAACAAAGGGAACTGCTCCTGATATTACAACAATGAATAATCGTGTAATTCAAATGATTCAAGAAGCAATTCATTCAACTGGAGTAGAAGAATTATTCACTGTTGGAAAAAACATTCAGGAAGATTTGTTTAGCCCAGAATATTTAGACAAAATCAACGCAATTCCACTTCCAAAAACAAAAATAAAAATCTTGGAACAGCTTTTAAAACAAATGATAGATGATTACAAAAAAACAAACAAAGTAAAAGCTGTTGAATTTTCAGAACGTTTGCAAAAAGTTGTTGATTTATATAACAGTCGCCACGATGATTTTTCGACTCAAGTTTTGGATGAAGTTACAAAACAGTTAAATGATTTATTTTACCAAATTCAAACAGACAAGGAAAAATTCAAAGAACTCGGAATTAGTTTTGAAGAAAAAGCCTTTTACGATATTTTAGTTTCTTGTGCTAAAAAGTTTCATTTTGAAAATCAATATCCAGATGAAAAAATGAAAAATCTTGCAAAAAAAGTAAAAGAACTTGTAGATGATAAAACTCGCTACACAGACTGGGATGTAAGAATAGATGTAAAAGCAGAACTTGAAGCAGATTTAATGATTTTATTAGATGAAAACGGATATCCACCTGTTCCAAGAAACGAAGTTTACAATGAAGTTTTTGAACAAGCAGAGAATTTTAAAAAATATAACAATCAATAACTTTTCACTTTAAATTTCAACTTTATTGTATCTTTACCCAAAATTCGCTATAATTAGTCATTAAAATTTTGTGAGGACACCAATGAAAAGAAGACTTATTACCTCGGCATTGCCTTATGTAAACAATATTCCACATCTTGGAAACTTAATTCAAATGCTTTCTGGAGATGTTTTTGCTAGATTCTGTCGTAATCGCGGTTATGATACACTTTATATTTGTGGTACAGATGAATATGGAACTGCAACAGAAACTAAAGCAATTGAAGAAAATAAAACTCCTCGCCAATTGTGCGATTATTATTATCAAGAACACACAAAAATCTATAAATGGTTTCACATCAATTTTGATAAATTTGGTAGAACTTCAAATCAGCAATGTACAGAAATTACACAAGAACTTTTTAATGATTTAGACAAAGCTGGTCTTATTACAGAACATGTAAATAAACAACTTTATTGTCCTTCTTGTAAAATGTTCCTTGCAGACCGTTATGTTGATGGAAATTGTCCTAAATGTGGAAGCACTGGGGCTCGTGGAGATCAATGTGATGATTGTGGAAGTTTGCTTGATCCAATTGAATTAAAAGATCCAAAATGTCACACTTGTGGAGCAACTCCAGAAGTTCGTGAAACAAAACACTTGTATATTGATCTTCCAAAATTAAGTGAAAAACTTGAAAAATGGATGGAAAAGGCTAGTGTTGAAGGAAAATGGTCTGATAACGCAATCAACATTACAAAAGCTTGGATTCGTGACGGATTAAACGAAAGAGCAATCACTCGAGATTTAAAATGGGGAATTCCTGTTCCAAAAGAAGGATACGAAGATAAAGTTTTCTATGTTTGGTTTAACGCCCCAATTGGTTATCTTTCTATTACAAAACAACTTGCAGATGAATTAATAAAATCAAATCGTGGTGGTTTTGATTGGAAATCATGGTGGCTTCCTTCAGAAAGCGAAGAAGCAAAAGGAAAAGAAGATGTTGAATTGTTCCAATTTATTGGTAAAGACAACATTCCATTCCACACTGTAATTTTCCCTTGTACATTGCTTGGTTCTCCACACGATTGGACAAAACTTCATCACATGAGTTCATCTGAATATATGAACTACGAAGATGGAAAATTTTCTAAGAGCCGTGGGGTTGGTGTTTTTGGAACTGATGCTATTGAAACAGGAATTCCAGCTGATGCTTGGCGTTTCTACATTTTCTACAATCGCCCAGAAAAACAAGACTTCCAATTTACATGGAAAGATTTTATGGAAAAAATGAATTCTGAACTCATTGGAAATCTTGGAAACTTAGTAAACAGAACACTTTTATTTGTAAATAAATATTATGATGGAATTATTCCAGATGCTCCTGTTGATGAAGAATTGTGGGCTCAAGTTCGTGATTTAGAAGCAAAAATTACAGAAAATCTTGAATGGGCAAATTTAAAAGATGCATTCCATCAATGTTTTGAAATTGCAGATATTTGTAATAAAAAATTCCAAGCCGCTGAACCATGGAAAACTCGTACAACTGAACCAGAAAAAGCTGCTAGTTTAATTCACAATTTGTGTTATGTAATTAAAGATTTGATGATTATGATGAATCCATACATGCCACAATATACTCAAGTTGTAATGAGCTACTTTGGAAAACAAATTCAAGAAACAAAACTTGGTGTTCCTGCAAAAGAAGGTTTAACTTGGGATGATTTAGGAAAAACAGAAGGTCTTGATAAAATTGGTCCAACAGAAGTTTACTTTAAACCAATGGATCAAAAAACAATGCTTGCCTTCCGCG
>JAZUSR010000195.1:0-9392 GCA_045606765.1 Treponema sp. | reverse complement strand
TTTTTTTAATAACACAAATCATTCATACGAAATATAATAATTTTGAATTCTATTTTGAACAACTTCAATCATATATTCTTTTTTAACAATAGATTTTTCCATATCCAAATATTCAATTTTCAAAAAATAAAATCCAGGAATTACATTTTCTATTAACAAAGGAGACTTCCCTTGAAAATTATTATTTAAATAAACATTTGCTTTAGGATATTCAGTTTTAATATAAATTTTAGACTCGAAAGAAAGAGTTTCTAAAGATTCTTCAGGCAAAAAAATTTCTTCACTTTTATTTTTTTCAAAATCGGAACTTATATTATTTTCAGAAAAATCAGTTGATACACATGAACAAAATAAAAAACTTGTAATAAGAAAAATAAAAAGCTTCATGTATTCATTCTAAAACCTTTTTAATTTTTTTTCCATATTAAAAAATACAAAGCTCAAAATAGTTTGCAAAAAAAAATCAATTTCAAAAATCCAATAGACATAATACAATAAAATAAATAGAATATAAAAATGAAACTTTATTCAAAACATCACATCGTAATATCCTCAATTATTACAGCAGTAATAACAATTTTAATAACTTCATTCATTACAACAAAATTCACAAATAAATCAATTACTAAAAACAATGACACTATCGAACAAAATGTTCTTGAAGAAAATTCAAATGAACAAATCATACAAAAAAATGAACAAACTTATTCAGAAGTGTCAAATAATTTTTCTTCAATAAAATATACACAAGATGAACTTCAAAATATTAATGTTTACGAAAAATGTAACGATGCTGTTGTAAACATCAATACTCAAGTAATGGGCGTAAATTGGTTTTTAGAACCAGTTGTCGAAAACGGAGGTTCTGGTTCAGGATCTATTATTGATCCAAGTGGTTATGTTGTTACGAATGTACATGTAATTTCTGATGCATCAAAAATTTATATTTCACTTTCAGATGGAACTCAATACGAAGGAAAAGTAATTGGTTCTGACCCAGAAAGCGATATTGCCGTTTTAAAGTTCACCCCTCCAGAAGGAACAGTTCTAAAAACAATTGACTTCGGGAACTCTGATGAATTAAAAGTAGGACAAAAAGTTATCGCAATTGGAAATCCTTTCGGTCTTGAACGAACAATGACAACAGGAATCGTTTCAGGACTAGGACGACCTATTCAAAATACAAACAGAACAATCATTCGAAATATGATTCAGACAGATACCGCAATCAATCCAGGAAACTCTGGTGGACCACTTTTAGATACTAACGGAAAAATGATTGGAATTAACACAATGATTTATTCGTCAAGTGGAAACAGTGCCGGAGTAGGATTTGCAGTTCCTGCATCAACCGCACAACGAGTTGTAAACGACTTATTAAAATATGGACAAGTAAAACGAGGAATCATTCAAGCAGAACTTGTACAAATCAATAATTCAATCGCAAACTACGCACGACTTGATATAAACACAGGAGTCCTTGTTTCAAAAACAGTTGTTGGCGGAAATGCTGATACCGCCGGAATAAATGGTGGTAAACATGCAGTCCGTTACGGTGCAATCAATCCAAGAACAATCTATCTTGGAGGAGATATCATCGTTGGAATAAACGGTGAAAAAGTCTCTACTCTTGCAGATTATTTTTCTCTACTAGAAAGTAAAAGACCAGGAGAAACTATCACAGTGACAGTTCATCGAAACAAAAAGAATATTGATTTTAAGGTTAAATTAGTCGAAGAAACAAAATGAAAAAATTTATAGTTCATTCAGAATTTGAACCATCTGGAGATCAACCGCAAGCAATCGAAAAGCTTTCGCAAGGATTTTTAAATGGCGACAAATACCAAACATTGAAAGGTGTTACTGGAAGTGGAAAAACTTTTACAATGGCAAAAATTATTGAAAGAGTTCAACGCCCAACATTAATCATTAGCCACAACAAAACTCTTTCTGCACAACTTTACAAAGAGTTTAAAACATTCTTTCCAGAAAATGCTGTAGAATACTTTGTTTCCTATTACGACTACTATCAACCAGAAGCATATATTCCAGCAAGAGATTTATACATCGAAAAAGATGCCTCCATAAATGATGAAATCGACCGAATGAGACTTAGTGCAACCTATTCACTTATGGAACGCCGAGATGTAATTGTAATTGCAACAGTATCTTGCATTTACGGACTTGGAATGCCAGACCTTTACAAAGAGATGAGAATTCATATCGAAAAAGGCGATCAACTCGATATTCAAAAACTATCAAAGGACTTAATAAGTTTACAATATTCCCGAAACGATATGATTTTAGATAGAGGAAACTTTCGAATTAAAGGTGATGTCATAGATATTTTTCCTGCATACATGGAAACAGATGAAGCATATAAAATCGAACTTGATTGGGATGAAGTTTCAAGAATAAGAAGATTCAATGTAATAACAGGCGAAACAATAGAAGAACTTGATGAAACAGTAATTTATCCTGCAAAGCACTTTGTAGTTCCCAAAGATACATTATTAGAAGCTACAAAAAAAATTAACAGTGAAATGGAAGAACGAGTTGAAGAACTTCGCAACCAAGGAAAAATTCTCGAAGCTGAACGGTTAAAAACACGAACAACCTATGACATAGAAATGATGAAAGAGATGGGCTACTGTTCAGGAATTGAAAACTATTCAGGCCCAATTTCTGGAAGACAAAAAGGTCAACCTCCTGCTACACTACTCCATTATTTTCCAGATGATTTTTTATGCATGATTGACGAAGCCCATGTTTCAGTTCCACAAATTGGCGCAATGTATGAAGGAGACAGAAGTCGAAAGCAAAACCTCATTAACTTTGGATTTAGACTTCCAAGTGCATTAGACAACCGACCCTTAAAATTTGATGAATTTGAAAAAAAATTAAATCAAGTAATTTATGTAACTGCAACTCCACGAAAAGAAGAAATTAAACAAAGCACACAAGTTGTTGAACAATTAATTCGACCAACAGGCCTTCTTGACCCAATAGTTGAAGTTCGACCAACTGAAGGTCAAATGCAAGATATTTATAAAGAAGTTCAAGAACGAATCAATAGAAATGAACGCAGTCTAATTTTAACTTTGACAAAAAAAATGGCTGAAGACTTAACAGATTACCTTTTAGGTCTAAATTTAAAAGTAAAATATATTCATTCTGAAATTGATACTTTTGAACGAGTAGAAATATTAAAAAGCCTTCGTCTCGGGCAAATTGATGTTCTTATAGGAATCAACCTTTTAAGAGAAGGAATAGATTTACCAGAAGTCTCTTTTATTGCTCTTTTAGATGCAGATAAAATTGGATTTCTTCGTTCTGCAACAAGTTTAATTCAAATAATAGGTCGGGCGGCTCGTAATTCAGATGGAAAGGTTGTAATGTATGCCGATAGAAAAAGCGAAGCAATGCAAGAGGCGCTCTTAGAAACAAGTCGACGACGAGAGATTCAAGAAAAATACAACAAAGAACATGGTATTACTCCAACCACAGTAAAAAAGGCTGTAGAAGATATTTTAGAGCGAGAACAAAAGGATATTGGAGAACAAGTTGAGATTGAACTTTCTGTTCTAAAAAAGAGCGCCAACCTTTTTGTTCCTGCTCAAAGAAAAAAATTACTCGCCGCCCTAAAAAAACAAATGGAAGAATATGCTGATAACATGGAATACGAACAAGCTGCTATAGTACGAGATCAAATTCTAGAAATAGAAAAAACTTACGGTAAATAACATTTCTACATCAGCTTTCTACTTTTCAAGATTAAACTATCTTTAACTGAAATATACTCAAAAAAAAACCTGTCCGAAACAGGACAGGCATTCATCTAAAAACAAAGTTGTAAAAATTAGTTTGCAGCAACAGGAGTTGTTTTTGGAACGTGTACTTTCTTTTCAATCCAATCACTACGAAGACAACGAGCACAACAATTAATTGTAAGAGTTCTTCCGTTAAAAACAGTCTTTACTTTATGCAAATTTGGACGCCATGTTCGATGAGTATGATTATAAGTCTTACTAACTTTATTTCCGTACATTGGAGATTTTCCACAAACATCACAAGATCTAGACATATATTTTACCTACCTTAATTAAATTTCAATATTAGTTTTTATAATATATAGAAACTTTTTTATCGTGTCAATAGATTTTAACCTTTGAAATACAATATAATAAAATCAATTATTTATTCGAAAGAACAAAAGTTGCCCAAATTTTATCAGCCTTTGCAATATGAGTTAAAATCCAATTACAAATAAATGAATAAAATTTAGCCCCTGCAAGTACATCGTCACTAGCAAGTTTTTTCAATTGATATTCCACTTCTTTTATAAATCCATCATGAGCTGCTTTGTGAACATCAGATGCGGCATACCCTTTACTTTTCATATATTCTTCTTCACTTGAAAAATGATAAACTGTGTAGTCAACTATCTTTTTTAACACCTCTGCCATTGACTCTTTATATTTTTCAGGCTTTACAAAGGCAATTTCATAAAGTTCATTAGCAACATCAATTAAATGTCTATGCTGATTATCAATTTCAGGAATTCCTAAAACATAACTATCTTTCCATTCAACTCGTTCGCTCATCATTCCTCCAAAAAATTAGAAATCCATGTTCAACATAGCAAATTAAAATTCATCAAAACTGAATAATGAAAGTTCAATTTTAAAACACTATAATCAAACACGGATTTTAAATACACATTTTATTTATGTGGATAAGCCATATCTTCTGGCTTGAATACTTCATCAAATTTTTCTGCTGTTAAGAATCCAAGTCCTACACAAGCTTCTTTTAATGAAATGTTTTCTTTGTATGCTTTTTTAGCTGTTTTTGCAGCGTTTTCGTAACCAATGTATGGGTTCAAAGCTGTAACAAGCATTAAAGAATTGTACAAGTTGTGATGCATTTTTTCTTTGTTTGCTTTAATTCCAACTGCACAGTTTTTGTTGAATGATTCCATTGCTTCTGCCAAAAGACGTGCAGACTGAATGAAGTTATAAGCAATAACTGGCATGAATACGTTTAATTCAAAGTTACCTTGGCTTGCAGCAAAACCAATTGCAGCGTCGTTACCCATAACTTGAACAGCAACCATTGTAACTGCTTCACATTGTGTTGGGTTTACTTTTCCTGGCATGATTGAAGAACCTGGTTCGTTTTCTGGAATAAAGATTTCTCCAAGACCATCACGTGGACCAGAAGCAAGCCAACGAACGTCGTTAGCAATTTTCATCATGTCAGCAGCTAAAGCTTTAATTGCACCGTGAGCAAATACAAGTTCATCTTTTGAAGTTAAAGCGTGATATTTATTTGAAGCAGTAACAAAATCTTTTCCTGTTAATTCAGAAACAGCTTTTGCAACTTTTTCGTCGAATCCTTTTGGAGCGTTTAATCCAGTTCCTACAGCTGTTCCACCAAGAGCAAGTTCTTTTAAGTATGGAAGGCTAGAAACAAGCATTTGTCTGTCGCGTTCCAAAGATGTTCTCCAACCAGAAATTTCTTGGTCAAAAGAAATTGGAACAGCGTCTTGGAGGTGAGTGCGTCCAGATTTTACGATTCCTTCGTTTTCTTTTTCTAAGCGTTTGAATGTTTCTACAAGTGTGTCGATTGCAGGAATAAGTTTGTCTTCAACTACACAAACTGCAGAAATGTGAAGTGCAGTTGGGAAAGTATCGTTTGAAGATTGGCTCATGTTGATGTCATCGTTTGGATGGCAAAGTTTGTCGCCAGCAATTTCGTTTGCACGGTTTGCAATAACTTCGTTTGCATTCATGTTTGACTGAGTTCCAGAACCTGTTTGCCAAACAACAAGTGGGAAGTGGTCGTTCAATTGTCCGCTAATAACTTCATCACAAGCTTTAGAAATTGCAGCCAATTTTGCATCAGTCATTTTTTCTGGTTTAAGAGCATTGTTTGCAATTGCAGCAGCTTTTTTTAAGTAACCGAATGCTTTTGTAATTTCACGAGGCATTGTTTCAATATCAACACCAATTTCAAAGTTTTCGTGGCTGCGTTGAGTTTGAGCTCCCCAGTATCTGTCTGCAGGAACTTTTACTTCACCCATTGAATCATGTTCAATTTTATATTCCATTTTTATTCCTCACATAAGTCAATTAGAAAATTGACATTTTTTTATTACAAAAAAATCCACAAAGCCTTTCAACTCTGTGGATTAAATTACAAAATTAATGATTAAAACTGAATTTGTTTGATAACATCTTTCAAACAATCAGCACTATGTCTTAACGAAGCAACTTCTGAATCTGTTAAAGGAGCTGCTACATGTCCTTTAATTCCGTTACATCCTACAATTGTAGGAATACTTAAACATACATCATCAATACCATATTCTCCATGCATCATAGATGTAATTGTAAGAACAGAATCAGTATGATAATTCAATGCTTCAACAAGACTAGCTGTTGTTACACCAATTCCGTAGTTTGTACATTTTTTTGCACCAATAATAATTCCACCTGATTTACGGATGTAATCTTCAACATCATCTTTATTAAAATCAGGAAGTTTTTCTCCAGTAAATGAAGGAGCAAAATTATCAACTGGAATTGAACCAATATTAGCTAAAGACCAAGGTACAAAAGAAGAATCCCCATGTTCACCGAATACATAACCATGAACATTTTCCTGACAAACTTTATATGTTTCTGCAATACGAGCACGGAAACGAGCTGTATCAAGCATTGTACCAGTTCCAAAAATACGATTTTCAGGAATACCTGATGTTTTTACAAATTGATATGTTAAAATATCTACAGGATTTGCAACCAAAACATAAAGCGCATTTGGTGCAACCTTTGTAATTTGAGGAATGATTGATTTTGTAATATCAACATTAGTCTGAGTCAAATCAAGACGAGACTGTCCAGGTTTACGAGCAACTCCTGATGTAAGAACAACAACATCAGAATCTTTTGCATCTTCATAATCACCATCACGAACTGAAACAGGTCCAATAAAAGGAGTTCCCTGTCTAATATCCATTGCTTCACCCATTGCTTTATCTTTTACAACGTCAATTAGAACAATTTCGCTTGCGAGCTGTTTTACAGTTAATGCGAATGCAATTGTTGAACCAACTTGTCCAGCTCCAATAATTGTGATTTTATTTGCCATATATATGTCTCCACAAAATTTTTATTGATATTATTATAAGTATACATCATTTTTTTTATTTATGGAAGAAGTTTCTATACTAAATTTAATTGTAATTTAGAATATTTGATTTTTTTAATATAATAGTGCATAATTATAGAAAGAATTATTTACTTGGAGGAATTTGTGCCAGATATTGAATTTTCAAAAAAAATCATACATGCAATCGAAGATAAAACAGCTTATTACAACATTGAAATTCTTCCAAAAGTATTAGACAGCTATAGATTAATTCACAGTTGTGTAAAAAGTCTAATGGATGTTCTAATCCAACATTCTTTAATAAAACCCGACCCATATAAACTAGAGAAGAAAATTTCCGGAGTTGAATTAATTAGCAATGAACCATTTACAGATGCAGAAAGGTCTCTAGTTATTGGAACTCGTATTTCTGACTATGAATGTATTTTAGACTACATTTGTACTTACAACAAATTTTCAGTAGACAATTTATCATTTGCAAAAATTAAAAAATTTGTTGATTTTAACAACACTTTCAATTGGAATAGCTTTAATGAAGCGAGTGCATTCCCAAATACAAGAGGACTTGCAACATTAATCAATGATGCAAAAAGAGGAGCATCTTCAATTGCAGTAAATACAATTAATGACATTATTCAAAAATGTAGCACAACCACAAAATTAATTAACGCAACATTAAAAGATTTAAATGAATTCCAAAAAGAAGCATATAAAGCATATATTCGAAAAGATATTTTTGAACATCCAAAATTCAATACAGAAAAAGCATCAAAATCAATTACTGATGAACAGGCAGAAATTAAACGAATCTTCCCTATCGCAATGACAAAGCAAAATTATTATCCATCATTAATTGAAGAAATTGCAAAAGAAGATTTATCACCAGAAAAAGCAACATTACAAGAAAACCTTTTAAAAAAATTAGTAATTGAAAAAAAAGACACTACAAAAAAAGTTAAACAAATTGATCCCAAAACAATTTTATTAACATCTACTCTTGCACTTTCAGGATTATCACCACAATTAGAAGCTATCATAAATAAAATCTCAGAAAACAAAATAATTCTTCAATCAGAAAATTTATCATTTTTTGAAAAACTATCCCAAAAACTTAGAAAACTATTCAACATTCCAGAACCACCTGTTATTTATGCAATCACAATTACAGAACCTTCAACAGGGGCATCAACAAAAGAAAAAATTGATATTCAAGAATTTATTACATTAATTCAAAAGAAAATTATTTTTTACAATTCTTTTTCTGTTAGACAATCACCAGGATTTGTCAAAATTGAACAGTCTCCAGCAGATAAAATTCTTGAATTCATCAACAAACAAATCGCAGAAGCTCAAAAACTTATTACACAATTTATTGCAATTGACAATTATTTTAAAACAACTGCAACTCCCGAAACACGACAACACATCAAGGGGTTAAAAATTGAAATCACATCTCTAAAAAA
This sequence comes from Treponema sp., assembly GCA_045606765.1. GTDB lineage: Bacteria > Spirochaetota > Spirochaetia > Treponematales > Treponemataceae > Treponema_D. The sequence goes on along the minus strand of JAZUSR010000195.1, from coordinate 753 downwards.
TACGATTATCAGTACAAACCAGCATCGTGTTGACTACATTTCTTTCATTGAAGAACAAGAACAATTGAAAAAATTAGGAATTACAAATGAATAAAAAAATCAAGAACTTTATTTTTCTTGCAACATTTACCTTAATAACAAATTTTTTAAGTTGTCAACAAACTAATATCGAAGATAACAATTTCCACTTTAACAATAATATCACCGATGAAGAACTCTCTGTTATTTTTTCAACATCTGAATTAAATTTAAATCCTCACACATCTTCTAATTTAGATGAATCTCAAATTTTAGATTCCCTTTACGAAGGATTATTCAATTTAAATCATATTTCTAATGAAGTAGATTTTGCTCTTGCAACCGATTACATGATAAGCCGAAATCAATTACATTGGACTTTTATAATTCGCGAAGATGCCATGTTTTCAGATGGAACGAAAATCACAAGTAATGATGTAAAAGAATCGTGGCTAAACTTAATTGCAACTCCTGGAGCATATTATTCATCAACCTTTGATATTATAAAAGGAGCAAAAGAATATAGACTCAACAAAGGAAAAAGAGAAGATGTTGCAATTTTTGCAAAAGATGAAAAAACACTTAGTTTAGAATTAAATTCTCCCATTAGCTATTTGCCTAAAATTTTAACACATCACGCTTTTTCGGTTTTTCCAAGTGAACAAGAAAAATATTCAGGACCATATATTTTAAAATCTTTTACAAAAGAAAATATAATTCTTGAAAAAAATGGAT
>JAZUSR010000194.1:0-7245 GCA_045606765.1 Treponema sp. | reverse complement strand
GGATTTTTTTATGTGGATTTTCCAATGTATTTTTTAAAACAAATCTTCTAAAGTAATAATTGAATAATTTGAATTATTTTCTATCTGTTTTCTAACACCCGAAGTTATTCCATTTTTTGAAAAAATCATAAAAAACTTATTAGGTTGTTTTATACAAAGAGCAGAATCTTGTAAATCTTTTAATTCTTTTTCATCAAAAGGCACTTCCGTATACTTACATTCACAAATAACTGCATTTTTAGAGTCTATAGCCAATAAGTCTATTTCTTCTTGTTTTTTTAAAACAGGATTATTCCCCCACCACCGCCCAAGATTTTCTGCAAAAAAAGGCATTTTCCCATTGTAAAACCGATTTTTTAAATATGTTTCACACATGGCTTCAAATCTTAACCCAATAAAAGAGTTTAATTTTTCTTTAGTAAACTCACGTTCATAATAAAGTTCTGGTGAAATTAAACCATTCAACATATTTTGATGTTTAAAAATAAAAGCAAAATAAAATGCAAAGTAGTTATCACAAATAGAATACAAAGTGTTTCTACTTTTTTCTTTTTCGCCACAGGGAACTTCTTTTTTTATAAAACCTAAATGAATCAAAACATTCATGTATTTTGCCACTTTAGCAGCTTCTTCATCAACTTTGTCTTTTATGGAATTAAAAGTAGCAGCTCCAGCATTTATTGCAAGCATTATATTTTTATAAAAATAAGTTTCTTTTAATTCCATACGAAGAAGTGTTTCAATTTCATTAAAAAGATAACCAGTTGTTGAAAGACAATTTTTAATCACATTTTCTTTAATAGAAATGCTGTCATCAAACAAAGAAAGATAAAGAGGTATTCCGCCTAAAATTGAATATGCCACAAGAGCTTCTTCATTAGAATAATTTGGAAAAAATTCTCTTGCTTCTTTATACGTAAAAGGCAAAAGTTTTAATTCCGCAGTTTTTCTTCCATAAAGTGGTTTTGTAGAATTATCAATTATTTCTTCTATCACAGAAACTTCAGAACCACACAAAATTAGAAAGATGTTTTTTAATTTTAAAATCTTGTCTATTGCATTTTGAAGTTCAGAATCATAAGCAGGATTTGAATTGTACAAATAAGTAAATTCATCAATTATTAAAACAAGTCTTTCTTTGATTTCTGCGTTTTTAAGAAAAGAATAAACATCATTCCAAGTAGTAAACGATTTTATAAAATCACCTGCAGCCAAAACTTTGTTCAATTCTTCACAAAAATTTTTAACATTATTTTTTTCAGAGGATTTATCGCCTGTAAAGTAAACAACATTTTTACTATGAAGATTTGCAAAATGAGATAAAAGATATGATTTTCCAACTCTTCGCCTTCCATGTAAAATAAGCATTTCAAATTTCTTTGACAAATACAATGATTCTAATAAATTTAATTCTTTTTGGCGTCCAATAAATGATTTACTTTTCATGTAATTTACTCCAAAGTTATTTACTCTAAAGTAAATTATATCTTTTATTGAATAAAAATCAAGTATTATTTTTACATTATCCTAGCGAATCAGATTTTGTGTGGGAAGGTGTTGGGATAAAGTTGATTTTTTTAAATACAATTCTATTTCTCAATTTTAAAAATATTTCAATTTTGAGAAATAAAAATATTTTCTATTACTCAAAATTGAAATTTTATTGATTTTAAGAAATAGAACAAAACACGAAACCTATACCTACGAAGGAATTAAAATCATAAATATCGCTGATTTTTTGAAAAATGAAAATATAGATGTGTGACTTTGTTTATTGCTAATTAAAATGGGGGAAATTTTATTGTGGCCACGTTAGCAAATAAAGACAAAATATTATTTGTTATTTCAAAAAATTTAGTTTTTTATCTGATAAATCTTTCATATAATTTTTATATTCTTTTACTTCTCCTCGCCATGCACACCAAAAATGATTTCGATTTCCCCAAAAAATCATTCCTTCTAACATCATTGGCCATTTATTGTTAATTATGCTATCCTTTGTTTCTGCAAAATTAAAAAGTCCTGCATATAATATTGCCATTTGAAAATCATGAGTACAAAATAAATCAACAGAATTTTCTTTATTGCCATTTGCAAACATAAAGTCCAGCATTATTTTAGTGGCATCTTCTACAGAATTAAATCCAGGTAAACAATCTTTTTTCATTTGATAAATAATTTCATTGTTTGCAAAATTATATTGTTCAAACACTTTATCACTTAAACCCTTATCTTTTGTTTGTGGACCTTCCAATTCATTAGGAGCAATAATAATTTCTCTTTTACATTTTGCGCCCAAAAGGATTTCTTCACAAGTTTGAATATTTCTATCACAAGAACTTGAAGCTACAAATCCTATTTCAGTTTCCAAATTTCGCCCAAAGAATCTAGCTAATTCCACACCTTCATCTGTAAGTTTTACTTTTCTTCCAACACCAGAATCTATTTTTCCTCGAATGGAATGACGAAAAATTATTTTACAGTTTGCATTTTCGGGAATTTTTTTTGTGGCATTTTCCATATGTTCATAAATTGATTTTAATTTCATATTATTCCACCTCAAAAATATTTATTTTCTTTTTTTTCAACAAGAAACAATATGCACCAGCAGAAACTATACTATCAAACGCATTTCCAACACCAAACAACAAAGCAATTCCTATAAGTGAAGGTGTCCATTTTCCTGTTAAATAAAGTATAAAAGCTGTCCCGTAATAAATTAAATTTGTTACAACAGATTCAAAAAGCATATAATTTGTTTTTCCAAGTCCGTAAAATTCACTGTCAAAAACATTTTGAATTGCATATAAAACATAAAATCCTACGAGAACAATAACCAAATTAAATAATTTATCTACATCTGAAAACTGTAATACATTTGTCATAAAACCTTTCCAGAATGGAATTGTTAAGAACCACAAAGCACAAACAATCATTGTAATTGAAAAATAACCTAACGTATTATTTTTAACAGCTTTTTCATCTGTAGAAACTTCTTGTTTTATCAATTCTCCAAGTTGAATTATTGGTAGCAGCAACCACCCCCAAATAAAATTATTAGCAACCCAATATGTTCCCTGTTCATTTACCATATTTACCATTCTAGAAATCATCAACATATAAGCAAGATTACGAACAAAAGATTCAAATCCAGAAATTCCTCCAATTTTAATAAAATCTTTTGCCCAAGAAAAAGAAAGTTTTTCTTTTCTGAAAACATTTATTTTTTCTTTTGATAATAAAACAACTGAAATAGCAAATAAAATTATATTTACAATAATATTGCTATATCCAATTCCATTTACTCCAAGATTAGCAGAAATATTTAATGTTGAAACAAAGAAAGTATCAAATAAAATACTTAATATCAATTTTGCAAAAGTAAGAAAATAAACATATTTTGATTTTCCTAGAGTTACTAAACAAACCATCAGAAAATTACTCAATAAAATAAATATATTAGCAACACTTTCTATTCTTATATATGTAACAGATTCATTAATAATATCTTTACTTGTTGCCATTACAGATAAAAGAGGTTTTGTAAATATACAAATCAAAACTGAAAAAACTGCATATACACAAAAAGAAATGATTAATCCAGTCCTAATTCTATTTTCATATTCTGTTTTTTTAGCAATAACTTTTCCCATGAAAAAATACAGTGGTAAAATAATTGCTTCATTTAGAATTTCGTACAACAGATTTACCCAAGAAAGTTGCCCCGCAATAGAAAAAGCCCATTCTCCAGGCAGCTGTCCTAAAAAGAAAACACGAACAGTTGTATAAATTGTTGGGCACAATCCCATAATTAATAATGATAAAAAAAGTTTGTAATTAATGTTTTTTAATGATTTAGTAATTGTCATAAATTCTCCTCCAGTTTCCAATTTTTTGAAAACTTTCTTCTATTATACCCCCCCCCGAAATTTGTAAATGTTTTTAAACCGCTTTTACAAGTCCACTTCTTTTAATCACATTCGAAATATCCTTTACGGTTTTTATTCCACTACGACTATCACTTGGAGTTTTATTGATTTCAATTTTTAATTCTTTATCACAAACTTTATAAATAAGAATGTAATGATTTTTTGAACGTAAAATTGAAAAACCAAGTTTCCTAAGTTTACTTTTTTGAGAGGAGTTTAGTTTTTTGTATCCCCGTAAAATTGACTTTAGAGATTCTTTTAATTGATTGAATTCTTGTTCTGACATAATGTGCCTCCTTGGAAAAAAATATTGGGTTTATAATATGACAATAATAAGAAACCAAACATACAATTTTTAAGGGAATTTTTTTTTGACAAATTTTTTGAAAGAAAATATGATAGAGTTATAAATATGAAACAAGAAAAATCTTATGGAAATATTACATTAAGCCAAATTGCACATTTCGCAATATCACTTTGTGGAAAAGAAGCATTGGTAAGTAGAAATTACTTATCTGACGCTGAAATAAACGATGCATACAAAGAAAAATGCGTTTACGAAAAGTTTCGTTACACAGATGAAAACTCTATATTTGGGAAAATCCGACAATTCTTTACTGATTTAGAAAATGAATTTGATATTCAAAAAATTAAATCATTGATAAAATCCCGACTTGATGGAAAACAATTTATTGAAGTTTCACAAAGTTATGTTCAGATTTTTTACAATTTTATCTTTTGGGAATACATTTGTACACTTGCAGGAACAAGACCATTTGAAAATCCTCAACACAATTTATCTAAAAAAGTTTTAGTTTCTTATTTATTACTACCTGGAAATTATTTATCTCAAAAATACATAGCCTTATGTCAAAAATTAAGTTTTTCAGGTGTTTTTGAAGATTTTATTTCTAAGTCAAATAAAACTTTTGAAGAAATTTATAATCTTGTTGCAGAGCATCTTGAATCAGAAGAAAATGACAAATATCAACACATAAAAAGAACTTTGGAACGTTGTAAAAAAGAGAACAAACTTCCAAAATGGAATATTTTTTTCCCTTTGTTAAAAACTTCTTTTTACATAAACAAACAATTTTCTTGGATTTTCATTGATTTATATTTTTATGAAAATTTCAAAAACGCACTTCATTTTCTTTCTATAAAAAAAGAAGACTGGAAAAAAGTAGAAGATTTTTGCAAAAATTATAATCCTGAAAATGTTTATGATTTTATTGAAAATTTTGTGAATATGGAATCTTTACACGAAATAAGATTATATGCAGATTACTTTGACAATTTGTTAAAAAAAAATACTCCACAATCAATTATCCAATTTCAAAATGACTATAACAAACTAAAAACACAACTTCCCCATTCTCTTTCTTTCTTTGAAAACTGGTTCTGCGGGAAAAAATATGTATTGGAATATCTTGACACAGGAATGCTTGAAAAACTTACAGAAGCAATTTTATGGTACCAAAAAGCGTTTAGAGAAGGAAAATATTTTGCTGGAAAAAGTTTAGAACCCTTTATTCATGAGGCAGTTTGTGTGTCTGCTTACTATGATTACAAGAAAAATCATACACAAGCAAGAAATCGTATTCAGAAAAATTCGGATCCGTTAAGCGACACAAAATCTTCATTAGATAAGAACACAAAAGAATTTTATGATTTTGGATTAGCTTTTGACTTATTTTTAAATGAGAAAGATGACGCTTCTAAACTTTTTTATTTTGCACCTGAAAACTTTTGGAAAAAGTTTCCTCCACATGGAGAAAAAGCTAAAGAAATTTCTAGAAAGGATTTATTTAGAAATATTGAAATTATCTCAAAAGAAAATGAGTTTTCTTCAGATTTTCTAGGGAAAGAAGATTTATTAGAACTTAGTGATTCAAAAATAAATAACATCATTCCATCTAATCGCGATGTAGCATACACACCAATTTCATGGGCAATAGTCAATAATTTTTATGATATTGTAGAATTATTTTTGAATAAAGAAAGATATCCAAGCTTAGATATAAATAAGCCAAGTACAAATAATTGTTTTCCAATCCATGATATATTAACAAAGTGCAAAGGGTGCCAAACAGGAATGGCAATTCCTATAAAAACAATAAATCCAAAAGTAAAAAAATTGTTTTTTAAGATTCTAGAAAGATCTGATAAAAAGGTTTTGTTTACTGAAACAAATCGCTCAAAACTTTCGCCTTTGCAAACAGCCATAGAAACATTAGATATAGAAATTGTTTCTACCATTGTAAAAAAAATGATTGGAAATAATCATTTTCCTTCTAATTATAGAATTTCAGCAGATGAAGTAACACCCCTTTACTACGCTTTAAATTATAAGAAAATGTTAATAAATTTTAACAAGTTTTTAGAAAAAGAACCTATTGAGAACATAAATTACAAAAACTTGTTCGCACCAGGATTCTTAGAACAAGATAAGGAAAATATTTTGCAAAATGAAAAGTGCCGAGATGTTGCAAAAATGATGAAACAAGAACTTCAGAAAGCATTTACAGAGAACAATAAAAAAGAATCAGAATCAAAAATTAACAAAATTATAGATTTATTAATTGAAAAAACTAAAAATATAGATGAGTTTATTTTTTGGCATAATGGAGATCCTATAGAAAAACAACAAGGTTGCACAGCTTTATTATTTGCATGTGAACAGGATGATATTGAAGTCTGTAAAAAACTCATATCGGCAGGTGCTGATATTACAAAAGCTGTTGGGAAAGCCTCTATGTTGTTTTCGCCAGAAGGAATTCCTCTATTTTTGCCAAACAATTTTATATATCGAACTATACAATTTAAATCTTGGAATTGCCTGGAATTAGCTTTAACAGAATATAAGGAAAAAATATCAAATTTACTTCATTGTGGCGAATTTCAAATAACTCCTTTTGTTTATTTTTTACTTTATATTCAACAGTCTTTGGATTTTGTTGAAAACCAATATCTTCTACAAAGATTTTTACCACTATTTCTATCAGCAGGTGCAAGTTTAGAGGAGCCAACAATATTGGGCAAAGGTAGTGATTTTTTACGTATTTAGTGTAAAGAAAAATATTTTCCTATTATTCTCTATAATTTTTGGATTTTTAAACCAGCATATCAATCAACAGTCCAAAACATATTTTTGCTTTATTCCGTCGCCAAGTTTTAGAAGTGTATTTCTATAAGTTCCCTGTTTTCAACTTCTACATTTTTTCTTTAGCTGTTTTTTCCAAGTTTTTTATTACTTCTAAATACTCTTTTTCCACAGGTGAAAGATTTTTTTGAATAAACTTTTGATATTCTGCTT
>JAZUSR010000193.1:0-15060 GCA_045606765.1 Treponema sp. | reverse complement strand
GATAAAGAATTAAATTCATAAAAAGGGGATATATAAAAATGGCAAAAGTTGGAATTTCAGAACTTGCAATCCGTGACGCTCACCAGAGTCTTCACGCTACTCGTATGACAACTGCAGATATGCTTCCTGCATGTCCTATGATTGATAAAATTGGTTACAAATTTGTAGAAGGTTGGGGTGGAGCAACTTATGACTCATGTATCCGCTTCTTAAACGAAGATCCATGGGATCGTCTTCGTAAACTTCACGCAGCAATGCCAAATTCAAAAATTATGATGTTGCTTCGTGCTCAAAACTTACTTGGATATCGTCACTATGCAGATGACGTTGTAGAAAAATTCGTAGAAACAGCTGCAAAAAACGGTATTGACTGTTTCCGTATTTTTGACGCTTGTAATGACCCAAGAAACATGGAATGTGCTACAAAAGCTGCTAAAAAAACAGGAAAACATGTTCAAATGGCAATTTCTTATGCAGTAACACCATTCCACACAGTAGATAAATATGCAGAACTTGCAAAAACTTATGCAGAATTCGGTGCAGATTCAATCTGTATTAAAGATATGTCTGGTCTTTTAAAACCATTCGATGCTTATGATCTAGTAAAAGCAATCAAAGCAAAAGTAGATTTGCCAGTAGAAATTCATACACACTCAACTACAGGTCTTTCTGTTGCAACATTGTTAAAAGGTGCAGAAGCAGGGGCTGACTGGCTTGATACAGCAATTTCTTCTATGTCTATGGGTACATCTCACTCACCAACAGAAACAATTGTAGAAATGCTCAAAGGTACAGACATGGATACTGGCCTTGATACAGCAGCATTACTTGAAGTTGCAGCATATTTCCGCGAAGTTCGTAAACACTATTCATCACTTGAATCTTCATTCTTAGGTGCAGATACACGTATTCTCCTTTCACAAGTTCCAGGTGGAATGCTTTCTAACCTCGAAAGCCAACTTAAACAACTTGGTGCAGGAGACAAAATGGACGAAGTTCTTGCAGAATTGCCAAAAGTTCACAAAGATGCAGGTTACGTTCCATTAGTAACACCAACATCACAAATTGTTGGTACACAAGCTGTATTTAACGTAGTTCAAGGTCGTTATAACATGATGACTCAAGACTTTAGAAACCTTTTAGTAGGAAAATTCGGTGCTTTGCCAACAGACGCAAATCCAGAATTGGTAAAAAAAGCTCTTGAACAAAACAAAATGGATCAAGTTGTTACTTGCCGCCCTGCTGATCTTATTGAACCAGAATGGGACAAAATGGTTGCAGAATCAAAAGCTAACGGTGGAGACGGTTCAGACGAAGATGCATTAACTTATGCAATGTTCCCTAACGTAGCTCCAAAATTCTTCGCAGAAAGAGCAAAAGGTCCAGTTGATGCTGCAAGTACATTTGCTAAAAAAGAAACTCCAGCTGCTGCTGCAAAAGAAAACAAAGGTGGTTCATATACAATCAATGTAAATGGAACAGCTTACAATGTTACAACAGGTCCTGCTGGGGATAACATGAGCGTAAACGTAAACGGAACAGCTTATAATGTAACATTCGGTGCAGCAGGTGCTGCTCCTGTAGTAAACGCTGCACCTGTTGCTGCTCCAACTGCTACAACAACAGTTGTAACTGGTGGAACAGATATTAAAGCTCCAGTTGCTGGAACATTATTACGCCACGCAGTTTCTGAAGGTGCAAATGTTAAAAAAGGTGATACAGTAATCATCGTAGAATCTATGAAGATGGAACTTGAAGTAAAAGCTCCTGCAGATGGAAAAATCTCATTTACAGTTCAACCAGGAACACAAATTACAGCAGATCAAGTAATTGCTTCTTTAGGCGGAACTGTTGTAGTTCAGAAAGCTTCTCCAGTTGCTGCGCCTGCTACTCCTGCTGCAAGTGCTGCCCCAGCTGCTGCTCCTGTAGTATCAGGTGGAACAGATGTAAAAGCTCCTGTTGCTGGAACTTTGCTTAAACATGTTGTAGCTAACGGTGCATCTGTTAAAAAAGGTGACACAGTAATTATGGTAGAATCTATGAAAATGGAACTTGAAGTGAAAGCTCCTGCTGATGGAACAATCAACTTTACAGTTCAACCAGGTTCTCAAATTGCTGCAGATCAAGTAATTGCTACAATTGGTGGTTCTGTTGCACAAGCAGCTCCAGTTGCCGCTCCTGTTGCTCCTGCACAACCAGCAGCTCCAGTTCAAGCTGCTCCTGCAGCCTCTGTAGGCGGAACACCAGTAAAAGCTCCTGTTGCTGGAACTTTATTAAAATATGTAGTTTCAGAAGGTGCATCTGTAAACGCAGATACAACAATCATTATGATTGAATCAATGAAAATGGAACTTGAAGTAAAAGCTGGTAAAGCTGGTAAAGTTCATTTTGTTGCTCAACCAGGAAGTCAAATTACTGCTGACCAAGTATTAGCAGAAATTAACTAAGGATTTATAAAATGAATGAATTAAGTAATAAAAAACATGTGTTTAAAACTACATTGATGATAATGTTTATTGCGATGGTTGCATCTTTTGTAGTAAAACCTGCTGTAAATGCTTCAACAAGTGATTTAAGAGAGACCCCTTCTTTTAGAACGATGGATACAGCAATTATTAAAGGTTCAGAAAATATTCCTGAAATTTCTGTTAAACAGTTTTTAATTAATATCTGGGAAACAACAGGAATTTATAAAATTATTCATACTCCAACTTCTCAAGAGATTGCAGAAGAAGAAGCTATGAAGGCTCGCATTGAAGAAGAAAATAAAAAACAGGCTTTAAAAGCAGCAGAAGATTTGAAAAACAATCCTGTTGAAGGTTGGAAAAAAATCATAATGATTCTTATTGGATTTTTAATTGTATATTTGGCAGTTGCTAAAGGTTTTGAACCATTACTTTTAATTCCAATTGGATTTGGTACAATTCTTGTAAATATTCCAGGGGCTGGAATGGGTGATGCACCTCACGGAATGCTTCATATTATTTACAGTGCAGGTGTTGGAAACGAATTTTTCCCAATGCTCATTTTCATGGGAATTGGTGCAATGACAGACTTTGGTCCATTAATTGCAAATCCAAAGACTGCATTGTTAGGTGGTGCAGCACAACTTGGTGTATTTTTTACATTGTTCGGTGTCGCTTTGTTAAATCTTTTACCTGAAATTGAATATAATATGCTTCAAGCATGTGCTATTTCTATCATTGGTGGTGCAGACGGTCCAACTTCAATTTATGTATCTGGAAAATTGGCTCCAGAAATGATGGCTGTAATTGCTGTTGCTGCATATTCTTATATGGCATTAGTACCAATGATTCAGCCTCCAATTATGAAATTATTAACAACTAAAAAAGAACGCCTTATTAAAATGAAGCAGCTTCGTGTTGTGTCTAAAACAGAAAAGACTTTATTCCCATTGTTGCTTTTGTGTCTTTCGATTTTACTTTTGCCACCTGCTGCTCCATTAATTGGTATGCTCGCATTTGGTAATTTTGTAAAACAATGTGGCGTAGTTGATCGTCTTTCAAAAACTATGGAAAATGAATTGATGAATATTGTTTCAATACTTCTTTCTCTTGGTGTTGGAAGTCAGATGACACCTGAAAAAATTATGAATGGTAACTCATTGGGAATTATTCTTTTAGGTCTTGTAGCTTTTTCTGTTGCTACAGCTGGTGGATTGATTATGGCAAAGATTATGAATCTTTTCTTAAAAGAAAAAATAAATCCTCTTATTGGTTCTGCAGGTGTTTCTGCTGTTCCAATGGCTGCTCGTGTAGCAAATAAAGTTGGTATGGATGAAGATCCTTCAAACTTCCTTTTGATGCACGCAATGGGACCAAATGTTTCTGGTGTAATTGGAACTGCGGTTGCTGCAGGTGTATTTATTGCAACATATGCTAGATAATTAGATTATAAATAAAAAGAAAAGGGTAGTAATTAACTTCTAGTTAATTTGCTACCCATTTTTATTAGTGACCTAGCCTTATAGGCTAAGTGCAAACCACCCGTTTGACGGGTGGTGCTGATTTAGGATTTGTAATAAACCCTAAATAAAAAAAACTTGCATAACTTATTGCTAAGGAATGCAAGTTTTTTTTGCTTTAAATAATTTGGTTTGCTAAACTATTTTGCAAGTTCAATCTTTAAGATTGTGTAGTTATAGTTATATTCATTAATTGTGAATGAAAGTTCTTCTCCCACTTTATGGTCTAAGAGATTGTTTCCAAAAGGTGAAAGGTAAGAAATTACATTGTTATCAGGGTCTGATTCCCATGGCCCAAAGATTGTATATTTTTCTTCTTTGTTTGTATCTTTGTTCATAAGAGTAACAGAAGTTGCAAAAGATACGATAGAAGAAGAAACTGTTGTTGGGTCGAAGATTACTGCTCTATTTAATTCATCTTGAAGTTTCTGGAGTTGGTTATTTAAGAAGTGCTGGTGTTCTTTTGCAGCTTTGTATTCAGCGTTTTCTTTTAAGTCACCTTGAGCTCTTGCTTCTGCAATTTCTTTTGCGTTTGCAGGAATTTCAACTTTCTGAATTTGTTCAAGCATAGCTTTCTTTTCTTCGAGTTTTTTGATTGTAACAAGCATTCCTCTTGGTGCAACTGATTTTTCTTCTGTTGTGTGGAATTTGTAGTCTGGATATTTGTCAAGAATCTTTGAACGAAGACCTGCTTTGAGGTTTTGATCAAGATCTGGAATATCATCAACTAGTGTATACATTTTTGTTACAATATCTTCATCATTTGCAAACATATAATTTGCAAGAGTATCATTTTTGAAAAGAAGTTGTGTTGCAGCCTTATTAATCTTTTTGTTTTCTGTTGAATTAACATGGTTGTTAATTTCACGGAATGTAAGTTCAATAATTTGTAGTAAAGCGATTAATTGTTTTTCGTAAGTTACACCACTTTCTTTGTACCAATCTTTGTCTTGACATTTTTCGAAGAAATATAGAATTGCTTCTCTAAAGTCTTTTACATCATCGAAAGAAAGTTTTACAAGTGCTTGTAATTTGTTTGTATGGCCTTTGTCAATCAAATCATTAAGAAGTTTTTCTTGGAGAACAGTAGGGAATAATTTGATATATTCATCTGCCCAATTTGGAAGTAATTTAATTTTAGAAAGGAAACTTTCTTTGATGTTTGTATTTTTTGTATCTTTGAGTGATTTGTACATTTCACGAGGATCTTCAATATCCCCATAGATTTGTGCAAATGTATATTTACAAGCATAAGTATGTTCTGGAAGAATACTTCCTATTTTATCTACTACTAAGTATGAAGCAAGAACTTGATCTGTAACTTTTGTAATAGTTTTAATAAATCCGATAAAATAGTTGTACATTTCTGCAAAGAGTTCACTTTCTTTATCTGTTTCGTCATTGATGAATTTCATAATGATGTCAACACGATTGAAGAATTGTTTTTGAGCTTTGAATTCATTTGCATATTTTTCTTCTTGGCTAATTTTGTGGTCGCGAACGATGTATTGATTAATATCGTTTGGAGCAACTCCAAATGTTGAATCAGATTCTAAAATCTTTTTAGCTTTTGTGTTCCAACTTGTCCATTCTCCAGTAGTAAGAATTGTAGGAACTAATTCAGCTTTAATTCGTTTGAAGTCACAACTGTTACCAAAGCTTTTAATGATAGTTTTTAATGTTCCAATGACATCATCTTTTACTAATTTAACAAGTTCTTCTTTTGATTTTGTTGCTTTGAGAACCCAAATATGATCGTTTGCAAGTGGAGTTAAAGCACTAACTGCCATTTTTAGTGAGATTTCGTGAATTCCAAATTTTTTACCAAAATTGATAATTAATTTTTCATTTTCAACTTTTCGAATTACACCAACACCCCAACTTCGGTGGTAAACAAAGTGTTTAACATCAAAAGCAATATGTTTTTCAAAGTCGTTAATTGCTTCAAAAATATTTCGATATTCTTGTGTAAGGTCAGAAGAACGAATAATATCTTCGAGTCTACTATGGTTAGCATATTTTCCTCGGAAACATTCAACAATTTCTTTTCTTGCCCAAGAGTCTTTAGGATCGATAGAAAGAATTAGTTTTAATATATCAATGGCAGTGTCCCATTTTTGATTGTCTTTGTACCAATTGTAAAGTTCAACCATGAGAAGAGATGATTTTGCTTCACTGATTGATTTTGCGACTTTGCGTTGAACTAGAAGGAAGAAATCAATTTCTTGAGGGATTCTTGCAACAAGTTTTGTCCAAATTTCTTTTACAGGACTGATATTTTTTTGCGCAATATAACGCAAAAGTGCTTTTTTATAATATTCTGTTGCATCGTCACTATTAATTTGTTCATAATGTTCAGCAAGTGCCTTTGCAAGTTCAGCTTCTTCAAAGTCAAGTTTTACAATTTTTTTGTAAAGTTCCCAAACATTTTCGTTGTTTTCTTCTTTGTAACATTTTGCAAGTGTTCGTAGAGCAAATTTATTATTTTCATCTTCTTCAAGAATTTTTTCACAAAGGTAAACTACGATAGGTTCTTTTTTTGCCTTTTGAAAAATGTCAACAAGGTTTACTAAGTTTGAGTTATCAAGTGCTCCATCTCTTACAGAAAGGATTCCAGAGATATAAAGTGCTATGATACTGTCTTTGGAATGAGTTAAATGTTCATCACAAATTGATTTAATTTCTTGAGAACAATTTTCATTTCGTGCTTGGTCAATAATTGAGGCAAGTTCTTCAAGGTTGGTTTTTGTGTAATTGCTTATTGTGGCACGAGTCCAAGTTTCTTCTTTAAGCATTTCCTGTATTGTTGTTACAAGTTCTTTAGACATAAAAGTATATCTCCTTAATTTTGTGATAACTCACTCTATAGCTGCCATTTATTTATTGTATAATTGGTAAATAAATGGATCTAATATTTTTATTCTCATAAGAATCTCATTGATTCTTGGAGCATCTTCATGGTTTAGCGAATAGTGATCAATTAGCCAAAAGTATAAATTGCATAATCTTGGTGTTAAAAGCTTAGAATTGCAACTAGGGTCTTTTAATTCATTTTCAGTTGCGTAAATTTCTTGCTGTAACTTAGATATTTCTTGAGTTTTTAGTTGTCTTTTAATTGTAAAAACTCCAAAAATATTTCCGTATACAGGAATCCATTCTAATAATTCATCACCTGTAAAACCATGTTCTTCGATTTTTCTTACTAAACATTGAATTAATTCAGAATCAAGTAAGCGTAAATCAATTTTTTTTGCATTTATGAAAAATGCTTCTCTAAACAAAAGTTTTGCATTTCTGTCTTCACCACAAAGAGCAAAACAATCTGCAAGTTCTGCAAGAACTGTTGAATTTCCTGGATGAAGTCTATTGGACTCAGAAAGGAAATTCCTTGCGTTTTCATATTCACCTAATTTTTTATAGCACAAGCCAATTTTTCTAGTTATTGCTGCCTTTTGTTCAAAATCTTGGACATTTAAAAGTTCAAGAAAATTGTTTAGGGCAATAGAAAAAATTCCGCATTTAAAACTGTAAATTATTAGGTCATCAGGTTTGTACCGCTGTTTTTTGATATAAACTGAAAATTCTTCCCATTCATTAAAAAGAATTTGTCCACGATTATATGGATTTTCGGTATTTTCAACCTGCTGAACAATATTTAGCCAAAATGAAAAGCAGTTTACAGCAAATTTAATTCGTTCATCGTCAAGTGCTTCAACGAGAACTTCTTTAAGAATTTCATTTGCTTGTAAAAAGTTGCCTTTTTTTAGAATAAGACAACATTCTTTGAACTTTTCTTCAATTTGAGCCTGCATATCCTTTTTAAAATATAATGGTATATAAATTTTTAGTCAATTGGGAAATGAGATTTTTTTTAAATTTGAGCAACTTTTATACAATATAGAATGTCAATTGTCAATAGGGTTTTGAAAAAAAAATTTTTAAAGTTATGGGTAATGTTATGAATAGAATATTTGCTTATTATAAAAACTGGTTGGAAAAATATTAGATTTTGTTTTTACTTGTTATTCATAACTTTAACTAACCTTGAAAATATGTCATAAACATGGTATCCTAAGAAGATAAATTTTAAAAAAAAAAGCAGAGGTTTTTTATGATTACATTAAAATTTGGTGGAACATCTATGGGAAGTGCTCGCAGAATTTTAGATTCTGTGGACATTATGATAAACCAGGCAAAAAATGAAAGAATTAGTGTTGTTGTTAGTGCAGTTGCAGGAGTTTCAAATAAACTTCAAGAAAGTATTGACGGCTGTATTACGGGAAAGACCTCTGAAACTTATATAAAAGATTTAAAACATATTCATTCAGAAATTTGTTCAGCAATTCAATCAGAGCTTGCAGGATTTAATGCAGGTGCTGTAATGGTTCGATTAGAAGAAAAATTTGATGAATTAGAAAAGCTTTTAAATGCTGTGCATTCATTTAGAGAATGTACTGATACTGCACATTGTCGTATTATGGGAATGGGTGAGTTGCTTTGTGTTCCTATTGTTGAAGAAGTTTTACTTGCTAAACAGCAAAGTGTTGTTGTAATTGATTCACGAAAATATATCGTAACTACAGGAAATCAAAAAGAAGGGGATCCTGATTATTCAAAAACTTCAGATAATTTAAGACAATATCGTGATGGAGAAAGTAATTCTCAAACTAGAATATTGCTTTTCCCTGGATTTATTTGTTCATGGGTTGGGGGAACTGCTACAGAACCTATTCCAGGGCTTCTTGGTCGAAATGGCTCGGATTTTTCTGCTGCAATTGTTGGCTCTTGTCTTGGTTCAAAAAAGATTCAGTTTTGGACAGATGTTGATGGAATTTATACAGCTGATCCTCGTGTTGTAAAAGATGCGATTTTGGTTGATGATATGACTTATGAAGAAGCAATGGAACTTGCATTCTTTGGTTCTAAAGTTTTACATCCTAAGACACTTGCTCCTTTGGCTGCAAAGGGAATTGAAGCATGGAGTTTAAACTCAATGGATACAAGTGTTCGAGGAACAAGAATAGGAAGTGGTCCATTTGAATCTTCAAAGGATTTTGGTCCTGTTCGTGGAATTTCTTGTTTAAAGAATACTTCAATGATTTCTGTAAGTGGAACAGGAATGAAAGGTCGCACAGGAACTGCAAGTCGTATTTTTGAAGCTGTTTCAAGAGCAAAGATTTCTATTCTTTTAATTACACAGTCTTCATCAGAATATACAATTTCATTTTGTGTAAGAGATGAAGATTCTGATAAAGCAAAAGATGCTATTACAAATGAATTTGATTTAGAAATAAGAGATGGTTTGATTAATCCAGTTGAAGTTTTAAAAGATTGTGCTATTGTTTCGATTGTTGGTGATGGAATGAAACAAAATCGAGGGGTTGCAGGACGATTTTTTGATGCACTTGCATCCCAAGATATTAATATTTTGGCAATTGCTCAAGGTTCATCAGAGCGTTCAATTTCAACTGTAATTAAAGGTGAGTCAGGAGATTTGGCTGTAAGAAGTTCTCATCGTTTCTTCTTTAATACTGCTCAGTCGATTGAAGTTTTTGCTTTTGGTGCCGGTAACATTGGTGGAACTTTATTAGACCAGATTCGTGATCAGCATGATAAATTACTTGCTCAAAATGTTGATATTAAGGTTATGGCAATTTCTACAATTGACGGACTTATGATAAATGAAGATGGAATTGATTTGTCTAATTGGCGCGAAATTACAAAGAAAATGCCATTAAAAGCAAATGTTGATGATATTATTAATTTTGTAAAAGAAAAGAAGCCTCTTAACCCTGTATTTGTAGATTGTACTGCAAGTTATGATTTGCCAGAACGATATCTTGATATTCTAAATGCAGGAATGTCAATTGCAACTCCAAATAAAAGAGCTAACTCTATGAATATTAAATTTTATAGAGACTTACGAAAAACAGCTAATAAAATGAAGCGTCGTTTCTTATATGAAACAAATGTAGGTGCAGGTCTTCCAATTATTGATACTTTACAAAATCTTTACAAATCTGGAGACAAACTTGAACGATTCAATGGAATTATGTCAGGTAGTTTGTCATACATTTTTGGAAAGTTGGACGAAGGAGTTCCTTTTAGTAAAGCGGTTTTAGAAGCTCGTGAATTGCGTTATACAGAACCTGATCCTCGTGATGATTTAAACGGAATGGATGTTGCTCGAAAGGCATTAATTATTGCTCGTGAATCAGGATATGATATTGAACTTGAAGATATTACAATGTATAAAGTATTCCCAGATTCATTTGATTCGTCAGGAACTGTTGAAGAATTCTTAAAAAAACTTCCTGAAGTTGATGAATATTTTGCAAAGAAAATTGAATCGCTCAAAAAAGAAAATAAAGTGTTACGAATGGGAGCTTCAATTAAAGATGGTAAAGTTTCTGTTGGAATGATGGAAGTTGGACCTGAAGATCCTTTGTTTGCGGTTCGTGGTGGAGAAAATGCTTTTGTATTCTATACAGAACGATATCAGCCAATTCCATTAACTGTTCGTGGGTATGGAGCAGGGGCTGGTGTTACCGCCGCTGGTGTATTTGGTGATATTTTAAGAACTGTAAGTTTTAACCCAGAAAAATAAAATTTGTAGGAAGGTGTTTTTTATGGAAAAATATGTATTAAGTGTTTTGGTAGAAAATCATGCCGGTGTATTAAGTCGCGTTTCTGGTTTGTTTAGTCGACGAGGATATAACATTGATAGCCTTACAGTTTGTGAAACAAATAATCCAGGCCAATCAAGAATGACAATTGTTGTAAAAGGTGATGAATATATATTAGAGCAAATTGAAAAACAACTTTCAAAATTGGTTGAGGTTATTTCAATTGAACAGTGTAAATCAAGCGAAACTTGTCAGCGTGAAACAGCATTAATTAAAGTAAAAGCATCTGGAGAATCTCGTGCAGTTATTATAGAGACATGTAATATTTTTAGAGCTCATATTGTTGATGTTGGATTAAACTCTGTAATTGTTGAAGCTACTGGAAGTGAAGATAAAATTGAAAGTCTTATTCGTCTTCTTGAACCATTTGGAATTCTTGAATTTGTAAAAACAGGTCTTACAGCAATGGGTCGTGGCGAAAAAGTTATGAAATAACTTTGACCCAAAAACTTTTTGTCAAAGAATATTGATTGTTATTGATTGAACAATTTGCAATTTGAAAACTTTTGAAAGATATTTTTTCATCGAGGAATTCAAGTTTGTCAATGTTTTTATGTTGCATATTAGTTGATAATTCAATTGCTTTTCTAAAAACAGATGATAGTGATTTATCATCTGTTTTTTTTTCGATTGCAACAGGAATTAAAAAAGATGTTTTGCTCGTATTTTGGTTGTTTGTTGTTTTGGTTGAGTCGATAATTTTTTGGTTGTGGATTTTGTTTTCGAGAAATGTTCCGTAAAAATACAAGATATTTTGGTATTCAAAAGTTTTTTCGATTGAACAGCTTTTGTATTTTGAAAAATCTTTTTTGTTAAGTGAAAAAATATTATTTGTTTTGTTCACTGCAAATAAAGGAAAAAGAGGATAAAAATTTTTATAGTTTTTTTCTAGTAATTTATCTCGAGTAAGAATAATTTTTTGTTCAGTATTCGGATGAAAAACAAGGACAGTAAAATTATTAAAGTTCAATTTTTTCTCTTTTCCCTTCCCGTGGATTAATATCTGTATTAAAAAGTTTTTCAGCAGCTACAGTTGTTGGCGGTCCATGCCCTGGCATTAAAATGGTATCTTCTTGTTGAGATAATATTTTTTGCTGAATATTTTTAATTAAAGCTTTTTCAGAAAATTTATTTGTTGATGAACCAATTTTTCCGGCTGAAATTACATCACCCGTAAATAAGACGTTTCCAATTTTATATACCATAGAATCTGGAGTATGACCTGGAAGTGACATGTAGCCAACTGTAAGACCTGCAGTTTGAATAATTCCTTCATCGCGTAAAACAAATGTTTTTTCTCCTGCTACTTCCCAATCTGCTGCATAAATTTGAAGGTCGTAAATTTTTTGCAATGTTTGTAATCCGTGGACATGGCTACCGTGGTTATGAGTTACTAAAACAGATGTCAATTTATAACCACATAGTTCGATGTTTTCTATAATTTGGGATGTTACGATTCCTGGGTCTACGATAATTGCTTCTTTTGTAAGTTCATTTACAACTAAGTAGCAATTTGAAAATCCTTCAAGGTTAAGGTGAAAATATATTTTCATGTGGCACCACCTTGGAGCGGATTGTTCAAAATAATTTTGTCTTCTAAATTTCCTTGGAAAAAGCTACTTTGTTCATCGTCAAAAATTGCTTCACGAGTATTTGAATATTTGAATAAAACATTTTGCATTTCAATATATCTAAAGACTGTTTTTTTTACATTGCAGTTTCTAAATGATGTATCAATGAGTTTTGCTTTTGCAAATCTTGAATTATATAAATCTGAATCGTCAAAAGATGATTGGTAAGATTGTATTCCACAAAAATTATCTTGAATCATATCACTTCCTGTAAAAAGTGTATGTGAAAATGTTGAACCTGCAAAAGATGTAAATTGAATATTAGATTGAAGTAAATTACAGTCTGAAAAAATTGAAAAGTCAAACATACTCATGCGGCTTCTAAAGCCTGTCGAATGAAGGTTTATAAATTTACAGTGCATAAAGTTACAGCCGTAAAATTTTTTATCTGTCAAATCAATATTTTCAAAAGTAATTCCAGCTGCATTCAATCCTACAATTTTAGAATGTGAATTTATGTAGTTATAAATCGTTTCTTTTATTTTTTCTTTATCATGAATATGTTCATGACAATATCCCGGAATTTCAAAAATTTCATTATCAACTGAAAAAGATGAAAGTGCTGTATTGTAGCATCCTGGTTCCATACAATTATTTTGTGAATACATATGTATATGTTAAGGTATTGCGATTAATTAGTCAAATAGATAAAATATTTTTTAGTTTTGTTTTTTGAAGGTGTATAAAAATGGTTGATTTTGCATTTATTGATTCTGGAACTGGTGGAATTCCTTATTTAACTCATTTGATAAAAAATTGTCCTAATGCATCTTGTGTTTATGTTGGTGATACTGTTAATTTTCCATATGGTGAAAAATCCCACGAAGAAATTGTTAAATGTGTGTTGAATGTTGCAAAAAAAATTATAGATAGATTTGACCCAAGCATTTTTGTTGTTGCTTGTAACACTATGAGTGTAAATACTTTAGATATTTTAAGAGAGGTTTTTCCAAAAACTCAATTTATAGGAACTGTTCCTGCAATAAAACTTGCAGCAAAAATTTCGACTAAGCGACGAATTGGACTTTTAGCAACTAAAGCAACTGTTGAACACCCTTATAACATAGATTTAAAAAATCATTTTGCAGCAGATTGTCAGTTAATTTTAAGAGCCGATCCTAAGTTGATTTCTTTTATCGAAAAAGAATCTTTTACTTCTTCAGAAGAAGAATGTATTAAGCATATTGAACCGGCTGTAGATTTTTTTAAGAAGAATGATTGTGATACAATTATTTTGGGTTGTACTCATTTTTTAAATTTGGCAGAACTTATTCAAAAAGTGTGTGGAACTCAAATTAAAGTTGTTGATTCAAGAGATGGAGTTGTAAAGCGATGTTTGTCAATTTATGATTCGTTAGATTGTAAAAATAAAGAGTTGAAAGAACCTTGTTTATTTATTACAGGTTTTTCTGAGCAAAAAGATAAAACTGAATATGATGTAATTTGTCAAAGGTTTGATTTAGAGTGGGGTGGGTTGCTCTAGATTGATATATGAAGAGCACCTTTTGAAAGCCTCAGACTTTTGAAAAGCACTGAGGCTTTTTCTTTTTAAAGCATTTTTTCTAAGCGTGATTTAATTTCTGCAATGTATTCCCAAGAATCAAGAACTTTTTTTGCAGCAGGAGATGCAATGCGTGCAATGTCCCCAGTCATATAACCGTCTTCAATTGTTTGAAGAGTTGCTTTTTCTAATTTTTTTGCAAAATCAACTAATTCTGGAGTACCGTCTAATTCACCACGTTTTGCAAGTGCTCCTGTCCAAGCAAAAATTGTAGCTACAGGGTTTGTAGAAGTTTTTTCGCCTTTTAGGTAGCGGTAGTAGTGTTTTTGAACTGTTCCATGGCTTGCTTCGTATTCAAATTTTCCGTCTGGGCTTACCAAAACAGAAGTCATCATTGCTAAAGAACCACAAGCAGAAGCAATCATATCACTCATAACGTCGCCGTCGTAGTTTTTAGTTGCCCACATAAATCCACCTTCGCTACGCATAACACGAGCAACTGCGTCATCAATTAATGTGTAAAAATATTCAATTCCTGCTTGGTCAAATTTTGCTTTGTATTCTGTGTCAAAAACTCTTTGGAAAATTTCTTTGAAGTTTCCATCGTAAGTTTTAGAAATTGTGTCTTTTGCACCAAACCAAACGCTCATTTTTCTGTCTAAAGCGTAAGTAAAACAACAACGAGCAAAGCTTTCAATAGATTTATCCAAGTTGTGAATTCCTTGAATAATTCCAGGGCCTTTCATGTCCATAATTGTTTTGCGAATTTCTTTTCCGTCTTCACCTGTAAAAACAAGTTCAGCTTTTCCGGCAGTTGGACATTTAATTTCGCAGTTTTTGTAAACATCACCATAAGCGTGACGACCAAGAACAATTGGTTTTTCCCAACAACTTACAGTTCCTTTGATGTTGTTTACAAAAATTGGTTCACGGAAAACTGTTCCGTCCAATTCTGCACGAATAATTCCGTTTGGAGATGGAGTAAGTTGTTTTAATTTATATTCTTCCATACGAGCTGCGTTAGAAGTGATTGTTGCACATTTTACACCAACTCCAAGGCGTTTAATTGCTTCTGCAGACTCATAAGTAATTTTGTCATCTGAATCATCACGACTTTTCAAACCTAAATCATAATATTCAGTTTTTAAGTCTACAAAAGGAATAAGTAATTCATCTTTAATTACTTTCCACAAAACACGTGTCATTTCGTCGCCATCAAGTTCTGCGATGGCATTTTTCATTTGAATCTTTTCCATA
>JAZUSR010000192.1:0-34137 GCA_045606765.1 Treponema sp. | reverse complement strand
GGCCCAAAATAACTAAATCTTTACTACATAAAGACTTACGCAATAATTTTTAATAATATTGAACCTTTTTTTAACAAAACTTTAATTTTAAAATCTTTTTTTACTTTTTTTCCACAATTTTTACCCATTTTTCACCAAACTTTTCACAAGTTATCCACAGTTTTAACAAATTCAACATTTCAAAAATCAAAAAAAAAAGCGTTTGCAAAGGATCTCATCTGCAAACGCCCTTCTAATTCATCTAAAAATTTTATCCCAAGAAAACTTGTCCCTGAGCATCAATTGCAAGAATTGATTTACATTCAGAACATCTAAATCGTCCAGCACGCGAAGCTTTTAATCGCTTAGAACAAACAGGACATGCAAAGATTTTAGGGAAAACACTACTAACAGTAGGAGCTCCACTTTTAAGATAGTTTACAGCTTCTTCTGTAGAATTTTTAATATTAAAAAATTGACTAAACCCTAATAATTGAAATACCTCATAAACCTTTGGTTGAATTTCCAAAAGTACAACATCCCCTCCTTTTGGTTTTACCATTTTAAGGAATGCTGTAAAAGCACCAATTCCTGTCGATGAAACATAATTCAATGCAACACAATTAAACACTAAATTTACAAATCCAGCTTCAACAACCTTCGCAATTCTTTTCTGAAAAAAACTAGAATTATAAGTATCTACATAACCATTTAAAACAATGCTAATACAATTAGGGACACCATCAATTTTATCGAGAGTTATTTTTAGACTATCATCTTTTTCATCATTAAAACCTGGAACAAGGTTATTATTATTTGTCATACGTCTCCCTCTAACAAGGCAAATTCTTTGTATACAAATTATATGATACTAGAATATTGTAAAATTGTCAAACATTTTTACCAAAATTAGAGATTTTTGAGTTTTTCCCCTTCTGTTTTCTTGTAGAATAAATCATAAAAATCAAATATAGTTATGATATGAACCTAAATAATATTTATATAGTCCTTGCCCGTCCAGAAGAAAGCAGAAATATTGGAGCTGCATGCAGAGCGATGGCAAATAATTCAATTTCAAACTTAAGAATTGTAGGAAAAAAAAGTGATTTTGATGAAGAACGAGTCCGAATTTTAGCAATCCACGCAGTTGACATTTGGGAAAAATGTCAATTTTTTAACTCCATCACAGAAGCTGTAAGTGACTGTTCAATCGCTTTTGGAACAACACGCAGAAAAGGAAAAAAACGCAAAGATAAATACTACTTTCCAGAAGACCTTTCTCTCAAAGCCAACACAACAACTGACAATGGTGCTAAAGTTGCAATCGTTTTTGGCAACGAAAGAACAGGTTTAACAGATGATGAACTAAACGAATGTACAAATGCAGTTTCAATTCCATCAAGTGATAATTTTCCTTCACTAAATTTATCTCATGCCGTCCAAATTATTTCATACCATCTTTTTAGACAAACTCCAGTTGTTTCTAACAAAAATAAATCTAACGACAAATTAGATTACCCTTCCACTGAACTTTGTTTTAAAAACAATTCAGGAGTAACTCCAATTACTCTTGAACGCTTAAAAAAAGGAGTTTTTACAATTACAGAAAACTTAAAAAAGATTGGTTTTTTCAAAATTACTGGACGAGATGAACAAGAACGATTTTGGACAGATATTTTATCAAGAGCAAATCTATCAGAGGGCGAAATAAAATACTTAGAAAAAATATTTACAAAAGCAAGTGGATTAAGCTCTAAGTAAATTTTATATCACTAGCTTCAATTTTATTCGTTATTGAACAAATGCTAGAAATATTTATGCATGTTTTTAACTCTCGAATATTTCCTGGCCATCCATATTGCAAAAGTTTATCAATAGCGCCAGACGAAAAAAAGAAATGATTTTTAGGATTTTTTTTATTTACATCGTCTAAAAATTTTTGAGCCATCAAAGGAATGTCTTCTTTACGTTTTCTCAACGGAGGAATTGGAATTACATATTCTGCAATTCGCCAATATAAATCTTCTCTAAAAAGTTTTTTATTTACCAAATCTTTAAGATTTGCATTAGTTGCAAAAATAAACTGTGTATCAATTTTTTCCTCTTCATTACTACCAACTTTTCGATAAACTCCTTCATCTAAGGCGCGAAGTAACTGAGGCTGACATTCTAAAGACAACTCCCCAATTTCGTCCATAAATAAAACGCCACCATTTGCAAGAGACATCAATCCTTTTCGATTTATTGCATCAGTATAAGCCCCTTTTACAGAACCAAATAATGTTGTTTCTATTAAATCTTTTTGAAGAGCGCCGACATTTACACTAACTAATTTTTTATTTGAAAAAGGACTTATTTGATAAAGAACATTTGCCGCAAGACTTTTCCCTGTTCCACTTTCGCCTGCAAATAAAACTTTACAGTTTTTATCTTTTACATAAAAAATATCTCTTTTGACTTTTTGGATTTCCTCTGACCTTCCAATAATTCTTTTAAAAGAATCAAGTTTATCAATTAGGGAATCGATTTTCTCATTTTTAGAATCTTTTACTTTTTTAGGCTGAACATCTGCTATCAGATTTTTTTCTAAACGAATAAACTTTTCAACTTTATCGAGTTGTATATTTTCAGATCGAAACAAATCGTATGAAGATAAAATTAAATCTCCACGCTTATTACCTTTGTCACCAAAATCATCTTTGCAAGAGAGGAGATTATTTTCGACATCCAAATTATATTTAAAAATACAATCTAAATCAGGATTTTCTTCCAATGAATTTGTAAAAACTTTTTTCAATGGCATTAAAAACTACTTCTTAAAAACCCGATACCAAACTAATAAAATAATATAATACAAATATGGAAATATCAAGAAAATTTTCAAAGGATTTCTAAAGACTTCACTCCAAATTTCAAGACCTTTTTCAAAAGTAGATTCCTTTGTTCTCTTGATATGTTCTGAAAAAATTCCTAAAACATCTTTATAATAAACAAAAATACTATTTGCAAAACGATTTCGTCTATTATAAGACCAACAATCTTTTTCTTTAACTCCTTCTGAAACTAAAACTAACGAAGGAGATGCTTTATAAATTGCCTGAATAATCGAATCTTCAACTTTCTTTGGATAATGACCAACATATCTTCCCACAAGATTTAAATTAGGAAAAGTTCTTCTTACATTCCCTTGAGCTTTTTGCAAAACCTTTTTTCTTCCGCCAAGAATATAAAGACTTTTTAAATGAGAATCTAAAACTGAAAGAATGTTAATAATAATTTTAAATTGGTTATGTCGCACTGGAACTTTTTTCTTTAAAAATGCAGCACCTCTCAAAATACTTTTTGAAACAGGAATAACCAAATCTGCTGATTTTACACATTCTGCAAAATTATTCTTTCCTCTTGCCTTTAACAATCCCCAAATAGATAAAAAAACAATTTGTTTTGCACCAGGTCTTGCTAATAACTCTAATAAAATATTTTCTGTATCTTCAGCATTAAAAGTATCAACTGGGACACCCAAAATATTTATTCTTTCACCTTCCATTTTTTACTCTCCAACACAGTTGTCTGAAGACTAGCAACGCCATATAAACTTGCTGTCTCACATCTTAAAATATTTATATCAAAATGAATAGTATTAAAACCATTTTCATTTAACAATTTAATTTCAGTTGGACTAATTCCACCTTCACAACCAACAGCTACAACACCTAAGTCAATTTCACCAACTTTTGCAACCGCCTCATGCATTGTCAAAGAATTTTCGTTTCGCTCATAAAGTGAAACTAAAACACTTTTTTTATTTTCTTTTTCCAAATCTTCGACTTTTTGTAAAACAATTTTTAATGCATTTTCTAAAGACATTGGCTCTAAAACTTTAGTTTCAATTAAAGAACCACTTTGTTGCATTGCTTCTCGAATAATTCTTTCTATTCTTTCTTGCCGCCCCGTACCAGAAGATTTTTTTTGTAACAAACTTGTCTCAGAACCTTTTTGTGTAAATTCTCCGATTACAGGGATAATAGTAGAAACACCACATTCAACAGCTTGCCTAATTATCAATTCCATTTTTTGCGGCTTTGGAATAAATTGCAAAAGATAAAACTCAGGCCCTTCGATTTTTGTTTTTTCAAAAGATTCACCTGTTTGAGGCAAATCGCACAACTGAAGAATTATTTTCTTTTTATTTTCTTCAATTGTACAAATCGTTGCATCATAACAAATACCTTCTGAAAAAACTTTTATCATATCTCCAACAGAAAGTCTAAGGACTTGTCGAATATATTTAAAATCCTTTCCACCAATTGTAATCAAACCTTTTGAATCTGGTTTTGAATCAACAATAAACTGTCGCATATTTATTCAGTTTTACCAGATTTTTCAGCAAGCTCTTTTTCTAAATTTTCTTTTTCAACTTCTGCCTGAAGTTCTTTTAATGTTTTTGTACTTCGAACAAGCTTTGAAAAATCTTCCTCTTTTATAACTTTTATAGCTTCATTTAATTGAACATCGTAATCCAAATCATAAACCATAGCTTTTTTTGTTCTACGAGTTTCAACTCGAATAAGTCTTCTCAAAAGTCGTAAATCTAAATTATATTCCTTCTGAAGAACCGACGCGTAAGAAGCAATATCATCTTCTGTCATATCCGGATGAGTTTCAACATATTTTTCAATTACTTGAGATTCAACCATTTTTATAAAAGTCTCATTTTGCTCATCTGTATATTGTGTAAGTAAAATTTCTCTATCTGGTGGAATTCCAATTTTATCAATATTACAATCTGTTGGTGAATAATATCTAGCAACAGTCAACTTTATTCCATCCATTGTTCCATCTGGTTCTGAAAAAGGAATTACCTGCTGAACAGAACCTTTTCCATATGTTCGTTCACCAATTAAATATGCAATATGATAATCTTTTAATGCACCTGCAAGAATTTCAGATGCACTAGCAGAACCTTTATTAATCAAGACTACAATTGGAACACCTTTTTTTACAACCGTATTCTTTGTCGCTGAAAAGATTTTATTTTCTGAAGAAATTCGACTCTTTGTTGAAACAATTGTTCCTTTTGAAATAAATTTATCAGCTACTTTTACTGCACTATCTAACAATCCTCCTGGATTATTTCTTAAATCAATAATCAAACCTTCATAACCACCATTCGATTCAAAACCTTTAATTGCTTTCTCTAAATTTGGTGCTGTATCAGGTGTAAACTGAATTAATCTAACATATCCAATTTTTCCAATCTTTGCTGATTCAACAGTTGGAACTTCAATCAAATCTCTAATCAAAGTTCTTTTAAAAGTAACTGTTTTTCCTCGAAGAATTGTAACTTCAACAGGAGTCCCTTTTGGACCACGCAACTTTGAAAGAACATCTTCCATACTCATTTGTGGAGTTGGTTCACCGTTAATTTCAATAATTTTATCACCTGCTTGAATTCCAGCTTTAAATCCAGGAGTATTTTCAATCGGTGAAACAACATCAACATATGCAGGTTTTTCTGGAGTTGATTTATTCATTTTAGAAATCGAAAGCCCTACTCCATAAAAATTTCCACTAGTTGTATCAGTTAACCCACGCATATCTTGAATATCAAGATAAACTGTGTATGGATCTTCAAGAGACTCCATCATTCCTTTTAAAGCACCTTCATATAAAACTTTTGGGTCAACATCTTCAACATAATTTTGCTTTACATACTCATAAACAGTTATAAAATTCTTTAAATACTGATTATCATTTGATTTTAAATTTCCCTGTGCACCACAAGAAGAAATACAAAAAATCAAAACACTAACAATTGAAACTATCTTATATTTTAACATTCTATTAAACATATAATTATTTTATTCCAAACTTACTGTCATTTCAATAGTCTTTTTGACAACAATAAAAACTTTCAAATAACCTACCTACGTGTTGAGTTATGGTTAATTTTTATGATATAATTATAAATATGCAAATAATTCCAGTAGCTAGCGGAAAAGGTGGTGTTGGAAAAAGCCTTTTATCTGCAAATTTAGCAATTGCACTTGGTCAAAGTGGAAAAAAAGTAATTTTAGCAGATCTCGATTTAGGAGCATCAAACCTCCACCTAGTTCTTGGTCAACCATCTCCCAAACATGGTCTTGGAACATGGATTACAACAGGGCAAAGTTCATTAGAAGATATAATTATTCCTACTGAATATAAAAACGTATTTTTCATTGCAGGCGATAGCGAAATTCCAGGACTTACATCACTTAAAGCTCCACAAAAAAATAAACTTATAAAAGCATTTAAAAACTTAGATACAGACTATTTAATTATTGACTTAGGTGCGGGAACTCACCAGATTATTTTGGACTTATTCTTACTTTCTCCTCAGGGAATAATTGTTACAGCCCCTGCTGTTACAGCAACTCTAAATGGATATTTATTCTTAAAAAATGCAGTCTTTAGATTAATGCATTCTTCATTTAGAACTTCCACTCCTGCAGGAAAATATGTTTCAGAGATAAAAAAGAATCCTCAAGTTTTACAAAGATTATACATTCCAAGATTAATCGAAGAATTAAAAACAGTTGATATGCCAAATGCTCTTAAGTTTGAAAAAAATTTAAAAACTTTTAGACCTCGATTAATTATGAATATGATAGAAGATCCAAAAGATGCCGATCGTGCACAAAGGATTCGTTCATCTTGTAATCAATACTTAGGACTAGATATCGAACACTTAGGAGTTATGTATAAAGACTCTTTAGAAGACAGAGCACTATCAAGTCGTTTACCAATTATTGTTTACAAACCAAACTGTATTCTTTCTCAAGCAATTTATAGAATTACAGAAAAAATTCTCGCTTCTGATCCAATCAGTTTTGGTGATGAACTTTTACCAAACGATGATTTAACATCATATTCATTTGACCAAGCTGCAGAAGAAGCTACTGAAGATTTTGAACTAAAATTAAGTGGTATTCAAGATTTAGTTGGGACAGGAGCATTAACAACAGGTGAATTAATCGAAACAATAAAAATGCAAAATTATGAACTAACTCAAATTAGAAAAGAAAATAATATGTTAAAAGCCAAATTAATTCGAGCTACAAAACAAGGATTTAAAATATGATTTCGCAACTTTACATTAATTATCCTTCTTGGATAAAACCAGAAATCATTCCATCTATTCCCGCATTAGGATTTTTAAGATGGTATGGAATGATGTATGTTTTTGCTTTTGCATTTGCATACTATTTTTTGTACAAGCAATTCAAAAATGGAGAATTAAATTCAGAAGGAATTAAAACTACCGAAGATGATATCTTAAGTTTTATTTCAACTGGTTTTATTTTTTTACTTATTGGTGCAAGGATTTTTGCTTGTTTAGTTTATACACCAAGTGGAAAATATTTAGCACAACCTTGGTTAATTTTTTGGCCATTCGATGAAAACATGAATTTCACAGGACTTGCAGGAATGTCTTACCACGGAGGATTCATCGGTGGATTTATAGGAATGTTCGTATGGTGCAAAAAGAACAAACGTCCATTTTTAAAATGGATGGATGCAATGGCAGTTGCAATTCCTTGTGGATACACTTTTGGCCGATTAGGAAATTTCTTAAACGGAGAACTTTATGGTAGACTTACAACAATGCCATGGGGAATGATTTTTCCTACTGCACCACAATATAGTGCATCATTACAATGGGTACAAGATTTTGCTAAATCCATCGGCATGGATATTCCAACAAGTGGTTTAGTAAATTTACCACGCCATCCAAGTCAATTATACGAAGCCCTTTTTGAAGGACTATTTTTATTCTTAACAATGTGGTTTCTTAGAAAGAAAAAACCATTTGATGGATTTATGAGTGCCTTTTATATTGTTGGATATGGATTCGCAAGATTTATAATTGAATATTTCAGAATGCCTGATGAAGACATGGGATTCAAACTTGGCAATACAACGAGTGCTCCTCTTGATAGAGATGTATCTCTTTATAATATTTCAACTGGACAAATATTATGCTTTTTAATGATAGTATTTGGAATTGGGTTTGGAATATTTTGTTACAAAAAATACAAAAAAAATAAAAAGGTTAAATAAGGAAAAAATTATGACATTATTTGAAGATTTAAAATGGAGAGGATTGATTAAGGATGTTGCAGGAGAAGAAAGCGAACTTCAAAAAATCCTCGATGGTAAAAGTTTTTCATTTTATTGGGGAACAGACCCTACAGCAGATTCTCTTCACTTAGGACATTATTCATCACTTTGTATGGCAAAACGCCTTGCAAATGCTGGCCACCACCCTATTTTACTATGTGGTGGAGCAACAGGTAGAATTGGAGACCCTCGCCCAACAGCAGAACGAGAAATAATTTCTGAAGAAACCGTAAATAAAAACATCAATGGAATTAGAAACCAAATTACAGCATTAGTTCCAACAGCAGAATTAGTTGACAATTACGATTGGCTCAAAGATTATACTTTCTTAAATTTTTTACGAGACATCGGAAAATATATTAATGTAAATTACATGCTAGATAAAGATATTATCCGCCGACGCCTTGAAACTGGTATCACTTTTGCAGAATTTGCATATATGCTTTTACAAGGATATGACTTTTTCCACTTGTACCAAGAAAAAAATTGTATTATGCAGGTTGCAGGTAGTGATCAATGGGGAAACATTACAACAGGTGTAGACTTAATTAGAAAAATTGCAGACAAAACTGCATATGCTTTCACAATGCCATTAATCTTAGATCCAACTGGTAAAAAATTTGGAAAATCAGAAGGAAATGCTCTTTGGCTTGATAAAGAAAAAACATCGCCATATGCGATCTATCAATACTTAATCAATTCTGATGATTCTAAAGTTCTTGAATACTTAAAAGTATTTACATTCCTTCCAAAAGAAAAAATCGAAGAAGTTTACGCACAACAACAACAAGCCCCTGAAACTAGAATCGCTCAAAAAACACTAGCATGGGAAGTTGTAAAAGATATCCACGGAAAAGAAGAAGCTGACAACGCAGTTTTAGTTAGTCAAAAACTTTTTGCAGGAGACTTCAAAGGATTGTCTGTAAACGATATCATGACAGGACTTAAAGGAGTTCCATCATTCGACTACAAAGAAGAACTTCCTTTAATTGATGTTCTTGTAAATAATAAAATTGCATCGAGCAAACGAGAAGCCAGAGAATTTATCAACGCCAAAGCTATTTCAATTAACGGCGACGTTGTTTCAGATGAAACAATGATTGTGTCAAAATCAATGGCCATCGATAACAAAGTATTAATTTTCCGTCGCGGAAAGAAAAAATACTTTATTGCCAATATTTAATTTTATAAAAAAATAATTTATTAACTAATTTATTTTTACCACCTTGTAGAGCAACAAAAATAAAAGTTCTACAAGGTGTTTTTTTATGAACTTAACGCATCAACAGGATCTAACTTTGCAGCTCTCAACGCTGGATTCAATCCAAAAAATATTCCAACAAAAACTGAAAAAACAAAAGAAATTATACAAGCTTCAAAACTAATAACGAAAGCCATTTTTCTAAAACCTTCAACTGCAAGACTTGTTAAAATTCCGATTACAATTCCACACAAACCACCAACAATTGTAATACTTGCAGATTCAATCAAAAATTGCTGACTTATATCATTAGGAGTTGCCCCCAACGCTTTACGAATTCCAATTTCTTGACGACGTTCTGTTACAGTAACAATCATAATATTCATAATTCCAATTCCACCGACCAAAAGAGAAATAGCAGCAACTGCCGCAAGAAGAACGCTCATTGTATTTGTAATTTCACTCATTTGTTCTAACATTGTTTGCATAGAAGAAATTCGAACAGAATCAGTTCCAGTTATTGAACGACAATAAGTTGACAATGTTGTTACCATTTGAGAAGCTTCTTTTGCATTATTCACTTGAACCAAAACATTATCGGCAGGCGAATTTGGTTTAATTTTTTTTTCATAAAATCCACGAGGAATAAATGCAGTACTTGTTTCCATTCCAGTTGTTTGATCTTTTAAAATACCAATAATCTTAAATCCAAAAGTAACATTATTTGCAACAAGCATTACATTTTTTCCAAGAGCGTCTCCCATTGGAAAAAGATCATTTGCTAAATCTCTCGAAATAATTAATTTTTGCAATCCTTTTTCAATATCAGTAACGGAGAAAAAATTACCTGCTTCCAATTCCATATTATACATTTCTAAATAACCATATTCTATTGCCGCACAACTTGTCGTAGCAGAAGTTTCACCAAAGGTAATAGTGGAACTTAAAGTATTTTTGTACCAAATATGTTTTATCCCTTCAACATTATTAAATAAATCATTTCGAAATTTTTCATCAAAAACCAAAGTTACTGCATCACGATTTCGTCGCATATACCCTGCTCGAATATTTATGACATCCAACCCATTCGAGCCAAAAGAATCTTGAACTTGTTTTGTAGAACTATTTCCCATACTCGTAATTACTATTACAGATGCAACGCCAATTATTACACCTAGTAAAGATAAAATTGTTCGAGTCTTATTTCTTTTAAAATTTTGAATTGCATTAATAAAATCTTCTAACATAATAAACCATCCAAAATTTTAACACATCGTTGTGTAGAGTCTCCAATTCGAGGAGCGTGAGTAACAATAATTATTGTAGTACCACTTTTATTAATCTCTCGAAACAAATCCATTACCTGAATACCAGTTTTAGTATCCAAAGCACCTGTTGGTTCGTCAGCCAAAATTATTTTTGGTTCTGTAATAATTGCCCGAGCAATTGCCACTCGTTGTTTTTGTCCTCCTGATAATTCAGACGGACGATGATTTTCTCTATCCTCAAGACCAACCTTTTTCAATGCATTACGAGCAAGTTCTAATCGAGCATGACGCTCAACTCGCTTATACTTAAGAGGAAGCATTACATTTTCAACAACCGTCATAGAAGGAATTAGATGATATTGTTGAAAAACAAATCCGATTGTTTGATTTCTTAAAAATGCCAATTCTTTTTCATTCATCTTAGCAGTCTCTTTATCTGCTATTCGAACAACTCCACTAGAAGGAGTATCAAGGCAACCTATCATATTCATACAAGTTGACTTACCAGACCCAGAAGGCCCCATTATAGAAATAAATTCACCTTGTTCAACTTTAAAACTTATCCCCTTTAATGCATGAACTTCAGTTTCGCCCATTGAATAAATTTTCTTTACATTTTCCAATTCAACTACAGCCATGTAAATCTCCAAAAAAACTTAGCGCATTGGCCTAACACTCATCGGGCGACCATTCATTTGATTTGGGACTATTTTTTTACTTCCCGAAACAGGAGGCTTTGTCAACTGTAACAATTCAACACCTTCATAAATTTTATCACCACTAATTTTTACAACCGACGAACCATAAGGTTCTATTTTTACAGGCACTTTTTCGTTTGAATCTTTTAAAACTACATAGTACTGATTTCCTTCTTTCGAAATTGCATATTGAGAAACAAGAAAATATTCTACAGGATCTGAAATTTTAATTTTTCCCGTAAATGAATAATTTGGCAAAATTTCAGGTGGAAACTCTTCAATTTTTATTTTTGCTTTTACAATAGTTGCACCTCTTGATGTAATTTCACCAATTGCAGGCCAACCAATAACACTTCCGTAAACAACCTTATCCTTGTATGCCGAAAAAGAAAACTCAACTTTTTGACCAATTTTTAATTGTCCAACATCAGTTTCTGCAATTTCAACTTCTGCAATAAGATAATCTATATTAACCAATGTTCCAACAGAATCCTTTGCTTCAAGAGAATCTCCAACTGCAACATCAAGCTCTGCAATTACACCATCAAAAGTAGCAACAACTTTTCTATCTGCAACTCGCTGAACCAAAGCAAGCCTTTCCGTTTCCATTAATTTTATTTCTCGTGCAGACCCCATAATTCGAGTTGTTGCAATATTAAAATCATGTTTTGCTAAATTATATTGCTGATCAGAATCATCAAGTTGAATAATCACATCACCTTTTTTTACTTCGTCTCCTTCTTTGACAAAAACACCCAAAACAGTTCCGTCACTCAAAGCTTGCAAAATTTGTTCTTCTGCCGCTTGAACAGTTCCTGAAATTTCAATTTCATTTTCATAAACTTCTTTTTTAACAGTAAAAAAATTTTCCTTTACTGAAACTTTTTTTACAAACAATTTAACAAGAAAAAAAATCCCAATAATCAGAAGTAAGGCACAAACAATATACAAAGCAATTCTTTTCTTTTTCATAGTCATCTCCAAGTTATTTTTCAATATCATTCAAATCATCTAAGTCAACAAATTTTGAACGAATATCATTGTTATATAAAATAAATTCCAATTGATTAATCTTTGTCTTTACTTCATATAATTGACGATTATTTTTTGCAGCTAAGTATTCACTTTCTGAAACAATTCCATAATTATAATATTTTTTAAGATCAGTTTCATTTTTCTGATACAAATCTAAATTATTTTTTACCGTTTCTTTTTCCCATTTCAAATTAATTAACTCTTGCTCAAAAGCAACTTGAGTCGTTTCATATTCCTGAATTGCATTTTCAATATCATACAAATCCTGTTTATACGATAGTTCATCGTGCTGCTTTTTAATTTCTCTTGTTTTAAAAGAATTAGGATTTACATTTGCAGACAAAGTGAATGCCGGAGAAAAATCCTCAACCCCCACTGGCAAACTAACTCCCGCAGTTAACCCAACACCACCAATTGTTGCTAAAATCGAAGTATCAATCGTATCACTTTGTGTATATGAATTTTTAAATGTATATCCTGCATTAACACCAAGAGTAAAAAACTTTTCAACTTTCCTCTGTACTTGATTAATATCGCAAACCCATCTCGCATTTTCCAACGATGAAAACTTTTCCTTATCAAAATCATTAAAATTTATTGGTTCAACCTCAATTATTTGATCAGGAACTAAAGTCATCAAATCACTTTGTTCATTTATTTCAAGTGAAATACCACAGCGATTATAAAAAATAATTATATCTCGTTTTAAATTATGCAAAGCAACTTCAATATTATGAAGGCCTGTAGAAACTTTCATTTCTGCAATTCGATAAGTTGATGAAGTTGATGAATAACCCTGAACTTTTAATTTTTCAAAATTCAATTTATCTGTGTAATAATCTTGTCTATAAGTTAAAATATTATTTGTCAAATTTAAAATCGATTGCAACTCCGTGTAAAACTTTCTTTCGACTGATAATGCAGCATGTTGTAATTTCCATTCTGCTTCTATTACAGCTCGTTTACTTTTTTCGATTGAAATTTTTGAAAGAGCTTCTTCTTTGGATATCAAATCAATTCCAAAAGAAATTTTACCATCTTCAAAAGAAGAAGTTTTATCAACCTTATTTACATTATAATCTACAGAAGCTGACGCTGTCATATTTTTTACAGATGGAATTTTTGCATTTATTGACGGCTTAAAATTTATAGATGATCCATTTTCTTTTCCACTATAAAATGTCATCGTCCCTGTAGATAAAGTAATATCAAATCCTTGCTCAATTTTTGTCTGTTCTAATTCAAGTTTTGATTTTTTAGAATTTAATAAAAGTTTTTTTAATTCTATATCATGTTCTAAATAACCTGTTAAAAGTGTTTCAATAGGATATTGTTCTTGAGAAAAAGAAAACTGAGAAACAAATAAGATTATAAAACAAAATAAAATAGCTCGGAATTTATTCATAAAACCTCTTTATAATAAAAACACAGAAGAAAAAAAGGAAGTTACATTTTTATTTAGTATTTACAAGAATATCAACTAAATGAGAACTTGCACCCAACAATTCTGGTCGCTCACAATTTGCTAAATGATATTGAATAAAAAAGTTAAACTCATCTTCATCTAACGCATTTAATTCACGACGAATATAATCACTTGCACCATCTGCTGCAATTATTTTCTCTCTAGTCAAACCTGTCAATTTATTTAATTCATCTATATCCTCAAGACGAAGATAACTATATAAATCATTTTCTGTAGGTATCGAATGAAAATCCTCTGTCAAAGATTTTCGCTCGATACATTCTTTAATTTTTCGTTGCTTAAAACAGTAAGTAATTACACTATAATCATTCATCACATAAGCAACAAAGATATAACCGCCTTTTTTTGTTACACGCTTTGCTTCGGAAAAAGCTTTTAATTTTTCTTCTTTTGTCATTAAGTGATACATAGGACCAAACAAAAGAGTAATATCAAATTTATCATCTGGCAAAAACGATAAATCCATTGCATTTCCTGGCCAACAATTTACATGAGCATGTTTTGACTCAAGAACATCTAAATTATGTTTTACAAGTTCCACAGCAGTAACATTGTGCCCTTCTTCACTCAAAGGAATTGAATATCTTCCAGTTCCAGCACCAATATCTAAAATTTTTACTTTTTGATTTTTGGGAATATACTGATGAATATATTTCATTGATGTTGTAAATTCTACAATTCCATGACGAGTTGTTAATCTATGATCTTCATTAAATTTATTGTAATACGCTTCTAATTTTGTCATTATTTTCCACTTTTTTTAGTTTGAATTGAACAAACACTATTTTAATTCAATTATATCAAGCATTTCTCTAAAGTAAGAATTATCTATTTTTGCACGAGCATACAAATCTTTAAAAGATGAAAATCTATCTTGCTCATAAAGTCTTCCAAATGCAATATAGTTATTTCCATCAGCATCAGTTCCATAAGAAAGCAAGTACGTTTTATTATTATAAGTAAACTCTATTTCTTTTTTTGATTCAGTAAAAAAAAATAATTCATCCTTTGTCATATATTTTTATTCTACACTATTTTTATATTAATTGCATTATTTAATTTAAATAAAAAAATGCACCTCCTAAAATTGAACATCGTTTATCCAACTTTAGTGGTGCACTTCGCCTTTATACAAAGACTGGTTTTTACAAACTAATAAAATTAGTCATTAAGACAAAGCATTACACCAAGCACAATTACATGTGATGCAAAGTTATAAAGCCATGCCCAACCAAATCCACTTACAAAAAGACCATTGATAAAATCACCAAATACAATTGCAACTATCCATGTAATAATGATGATCAACATTAAAAGATTATCAAATTTCTTAAAAATATCTTTTGTAAATAATTCAACAATTAAAAGAACACCAGCAAGCAATTCAATTAAACCAAAAATAATTTTAACAATTGTTAAAACTTGTCCTTTGAAAATTACACTAAATGCTTCACAACCAAAATCTCCGCCACCAGTTAAAGCCCAAATTCCTCCAACGACTAACATTGCTCCTAAAGCAATCTGCAAAAGGAATTTTCCGAATGAATACTGTGTTTTAGCCATATCTTAGGCCTCCTTACATTATGTTGAATTTAATCAACCAAATTTTTCTATGCGTGTCTCGCAATAAAATAATTATAGCATGAGATTAGTTTTTTGCAAGTTTTTTTATTTTTCATCTTTACCATTTTCTACATATTTTTTAATTTGCATTTCTGCTACTTTTTGCTGATTAATTACGCAAGGACCAGAAATACAACCACCTTCACAAGACATAACTTCTACAAGATTTGGAGTTAGATCATTATATGGCAAAACTCCAGTTTGAATTTTACCAAAATTTTGCAGCTGCCTCATACCTTCTTTTCCAAGTCCGTTAATTACAGTTGCACGCAAAATTGAAGGATCTTTTAATCTTAATTTTACAGCGTTTGCAACACCACCAGAAACTGCAAAATTTCGACCTGACTTTGTAGCCTTAGATTCATCTGTTTTAGCATTAACAGAAAAATTTTCTAAATTTAATTCTTTCGCTTCAAAAAAAGCTGCCAATTCTTCTGCCGAAAGAACATAATCTACATTATCATCGTCCATACCTTCACGGCGTTTTGCAAGACAAGGGCCAATGAAAACGGTTGTTGCATTAGGATTTTCTTTTTTTGCAAGTTCTGCAATGTATCTCATAGGACTTTTAGTATCTGAAATACATGGATCCAAATCTGGAACATGACGATGAACAGCTCTTACATAGGCTGGGCAACAAGATGTCGTCATTAGTTTTTCTCCACGAGCCATTCTTTCTTCAAATTCTTTTGCTTCTAAAGTTGCTGTAATATCAGCACCGTTTGCAACTTCGTAGACTTTAGAAAATCCTAGTGAAAGCAAACCTTCTTCAAGTTGTTCACAGGATGCTTTAAATTGGCCTGCAATTGCAGGAGCGTACATAGCAACTACTTTTTCTTTATTCAAAATATGTTTTAAAACATCTACAAGTTGGCTTTTGTCCATCATGGCACCAAAAGGACAGTTTCTCATACAGTTGCCACAGAAAATACATTTGTGGTAATCAATTGTTTCCTTTCCGTTTTCATCTTTTGAAATTGCTCCAACTGGGCAAGATTCTTCACAAGGAACTGGAATTTTTATAATTGCATGATAAGGACAGTTATTCATACAGATTCCACAGTTCACACATTTTTCTTTATCTATTTGAGCACGATGATTTTGAATTGTAATAGCACCCTTTGGACAGTTCATCATACAAGGGCGAGCAATACAAGCCTGACATCCATTTGTAACAAGATAATGAGTTTTTACACAAGCATTACAAGCTTCATCCAAAACTGTAAGCATCGGCCAAGTCGGTTTTTCTCGGTTTAAAGCCTCTGTGGCATATTCAGCAAGTTTTTTTTCATCATCATAATTTTCAAGACTACAACCAAGACGAGCAATTACACGCATTCGTAAAATTTCTCTATCATGAAAAATACAACATCCCATTGGTTCTCTTGAGCGTGGAGCCATATCTCTTGGAATTGCGTGAACGCCTTCTTCAAGTTTTCCTTCAAGCATTAATTTTGCAATGCGAACTAAAATTTCTCGTTTTATTACAGCTGTATTATTATTTATATGAAGCATTCTTTCTCCTACGATCTTAAATAAACCATCAAAAGCATAATGTCACTATTTCTAATTCCACTAATTCTACTTGCTTGACCTAATGTTGATGGTCTAACAGCTTCAAGTTTTGCTCTTGATTCACTTGATAACGATGGAATTTTTGAATAATCAAAATTTACTGGAATTTTTGCATTTTCCATTCGATGAAGTTTTTCTACACGACGATCCTGTTTTTCAATGTAGTATTTATATTTATAATCAATCTTTGCTTCTTCCCAAATATGTTCTGGATATCCCGGATTTTCCATATGAGGTTTCTTTTCTAACAAAGTAACAATTTCATCAGTCATTCGATATTTTTCCTGCATTGCTAAAAATTGCTGCTCTGTTTTTAATCCAACATCAAAAGCTTTTCCAACAAGCCGACGATCCGCAGTATCATAACGAAGTTTTAGTCTATATTCAGCACGAGCAGTAAACATGCGATAGGGTTCTTTTGTACCCAAAGTAACAAGGTCGTCAATTAATACACCGATATAAGCTTCGTCTCGTCTAAGAACTAACGGTTCATATTCTGGTATTTTTCGAAAATTATTAAATCCCGCTTCTTCTTGAATTTTTTGTAAT
This sequence comes from Treponema sp., assembly GCA_045606765.1. Taxonomy (GTDB): domain Bacteria; phylum Spirochaetota; class Spirochaetia; order Treponematales; family Treponemataceae; genus Treponema_D. The sequence continues at coordinate 16,560 of JAZUSR010000192.1, read as the reverse complement.
CGTTCAGCAATTTGAAAAGCTTGTTTTTCAGAATATTCCCAATTCTTTTTTAACTCATCATTAGAATAAACAGGCTTTGGACAAAATGCCCCACTTTCCATAGAAGCACTTCGAATATCAACATCGCTATCACTTGGACACATCGGTCCACACACTTTTATATGCTGACGACAATACAAGCCAGCATTAATCCCTGCAACAAGACCTTGTCCAGCAGCCTCTTCATAACCACTAGTTCCATTAATTTGCCCAGCATTAAAAAGACCTGCAACTCGCTTAGTTTCTAACGAATTATACAATTGAGTAGGTTCAACATAATCATATTCAACAGCATAACCTGGTCTACTAACAATCGCTTTTTCAAAACCATTCATCGTTCTTAAAAAATCATCTTGAACACTTTCTGGTAAAGAACTTGAAAATCCGTTTAAATAAATTTCTTCAGTATCAAGACCTTCTGGCTCAACAAAAATCTGATGTCGATCTCGTTCAGCAAAACGCATAACTTTATCTTCAATCGAAGGACAATATCTTGGCCCAATTCCAGAAATTTTACCTGAATACAATGGAGAACGATCTATATTATTTTTTATAATCTCATGTGTTTTTTCATTCGTATAAACGATATGGCAAGGAACCATTGGTCTATCAACTTTTTCAGTATCAAAAGAAAAAGGTATAACTTGTTCATCACCAGCCTGCTCTTCTAATTGCGAAAAATCAACAGAAGATTTTAAAATTCTAGGAGGTGTTCCCGTTTTTAATCGACCAGTTGTAAATCCTAATCGATGAAGATTTTGAGTCAGCCCAAAAGCTGCCTGTTCTCCAATTCGGCCACAAGGAGCATCATATTCTCCAATAAAAATTCTTCCGCCCAAAAAAGTTCCCGTTGTTAAAACTATCGCACGAACAGGAATCACTCTTCCTCTTTCAGTAACTATTCCAATTACTTTTTGGCGCTTTCCATTTTTATGAATATTAAAATTTTCAATATCTTCAGAAATTTTTCCTTCTCGAATTTCTCCTGGAATAGAACCAACATCAGCAGTACTATCCGAATTTGGAGGAAGCTCAGTTTCTGAATCAACGGTAAGAATATCAACTACTGTATCCATTAATGTCGATAAATTTGGTGTACTTTCTAAAACTTTTCGAGCAAGAGCGGCATATGTTAATTTATCTGCTTGGGAACGAGGTGCTTGAACTGCTGGCCCTCGACTTTTATTTAACAATCTAAACTGAATCATTGAATGGTCAATCAATCTTCCCATTTCTCCACCAAGAGCATCAATTTCTCGAACTATATTTCCCTTGGCAATTCCTCCAATCGATGGATTACAACTTAATCGACCTATTGCATCAATTGATTGAGTTACAACAACTGTTTTAAGTCCCATTCTTGCACAAGCCAAACTTGCTTCAATTCCTGCGTGACCAGCCCCAACTACTGCCACATCAAAATAATCATAAAAACCAGGCATAATAATTACAGTATATTGATTTTTTAATGACTTTTCAATTATGCAAAAAAATGTTATGTTATTAGTATGAAAAAAAATATTAACAATTCACTTAAATTTGCAACTTTAATTCTTACAAGTTCACTTTTTATTTTTACTTCATGTTCAAATAAAAATAACCAACAAACAACGCCTTCTGGAATTTCTAATGAGTTAGAAATTGAAAATACAAAACAATGGGAAAACTCTCCTGAAAAAATATGCGTAGTATATGGATACGGTTATAATTCAGCAGAATTTATAAATAGCGAAAAAGAGCGATTTGAAAAAAAATATGGGCTTTCAGATGGAACAGAAGAATCTGGTTTAATCATTCCTCTCGTTTTTCCAGATGATTTCAAAGTAGGAAACACAGGTAGAATTTCTCGCTTAGTTTCTCTTTTGGACAATGTAAAAGTTGCTGGAGTAATTACTATTGGTGCTCCTGAATATACAAACAATACTTTGGCTACTCTTCGTGAAAATATGGAAGAAGGAAAAGAATATCCAATTTATACTTTATTTCCTCAAGATGACATTCTTGGAATTGAAGCTACAAGCGATTTTGTTTTAGACAAAGCAGTTCAACAATCTGCAAATAATATCAGTGAAATGGAAAATGAAAACGACCAAACAACTGTCATCGGAATCGAAACTATAATTGACAATGCTATCGACTATATGCTTTTAACAGAAAAACCATTACAAAGCGATGCTGAACTTTTATTCCATGTAAATAACATTGCAGGAACAAAATATAATATCAATCGATACATTGATCCAGAAACAGGGCTTTCTTCAATTAATCACTTTATTATAGGCGAACAAAAATAAAACATGTCTCAATTTTTGCAACAAGATAACTATATTATTGGAACAAAACAAAATATAAAAAAACTCGCTTCTAAAAAAAATGCAACTATACTTGCTATCTCAGATTCACATGGAAATTATCCTGTTTTAAAAAAAATTATTGATGCATATAAATCTTCAGTCGATTTAATTGCATTTTGTGGCGACGGCTCTAATGATTTAATTCATTACATTGAAAATGAAAATAAATCTCGAACTTATTCAAAAGATAACCCTTTAATTGATTTTCCTGTTATAGCAATTGTGCAAGGAAATGGAGATGACAACTTATATCCTATTAATTTCAATCCTACTGAAAAAAATATCCGACAGCATGAATGGGAAATCAAAATTCCAAAATCCATTTGTATAAAAGTTGCCGGAATGAATATAATTATTACCCATGGGCACATCTTCGGAATAAGCTATGACACTTCAGATTTAGAATCTTTTGCAAAATCTGAAAATTCTCAACTAGCAATTTTTGGACATACCCATATTGCAGAAATTATAAAAGAAAAAAACTTTACTCTAATAAACCCTGGTAGTTGTTACTCACCTCGAATGAATTTACCACCTTCTTTTGCAACAATTTTAATCGATGGAAAATCCAAAAGTGTACAAACAACTTTTTATAAAATAAATATATCATTAGAAGAAGGCGTTTCTTTTGATGAATTTGTTCCACCTAAAACAAATTTTCGAGAGTTTTAAGTTCAAAACCTGTGTAATCATGACCTGGATACACCAATGTATCGCCAGGAATCAATTTTAAAACTTTTTTAATACTATTAAAAATTTCAACTTCGCTACCACCGAATAAATCTGTTCTACCATATGTTCCGTAGAAAATAGTATCCCCAGAAATTAATTTTTTATCCTGTGAATTATAAAAACAAACAGACCCTTTTGTATGTCCAGGAGTATGAATCACTTTCCATTTTGCAAATTCATCAAGGATATTTTTTGAAATCGAAGTAAAATATTTATCAAATGTAATTCCATCTTGTAAAATAATATCAGGCTCAGCAAATGAATAAAATGCTGGCAAAAGTTCTAAAGCAGCAGGTCCCATCGAATATAAAAATTTTTTTTGCATTTCTTTGGAATTAGAACCAATACAATCAGCATCATCTTGATGAATTGCAATTTTAATTTCTGGCCATTTATTTTTTAATAGAGATACACCCATTATATGATCAAAATGACCATGTGTTAAAAACACTGCAATTGGAACAAGATTTTTTTCTTGAAGGTAATCTACTAATTTTTGTTCATCATAAGAAAACTTTGACCCAGCCGGATCAACTATAAAAACAAAATTATCTACCAAATGAACAATAAAAGTATTTACACTTAAAATGCCAGTATGTAAAAGTTCTAATTCCATAATTTTTTTTACACTAAATATGAATCACTTGAAGAACTTCCTGCTGAAAATCCCTCTGAATCACCAAGAGCTCTTTCTGCAGCTGCATATGCTTCAGCATCATCTTTTGCCTGCGTATAAGCTGGATCTGCATATCCTGAATCTACAGAATCAGGAATCATATCTTCATCTTCATCTTCTTTTTGACGAGAATAACTAACTGAAAGTTTTCTTCCACGATAATCATATCCGTTTAAGGCATTAATTGCTTTATCAGCATCTTCTGTAAAAAGTTGTACAAATGAATAATTTGCAAGAACACGAATATCTCCGATTCTATCTCTTTCAAGTCCTCCAACACTAATCAAAAGACCTACTAAATCCCTTGGATAAACACGACGATTTCGACCAATTCCAACAAAAATAGTTGTTGCCAAAGATTCATCAATTTGAACTCGAGGATGAGGAGTTCTTACTTCTGTATTTTCTGTTTCAGTTTTTTCACGATGAAATTCAGATTTAAAATTATCTTTCCTAAAATCTCGATTTCTTCGTTCACTATTAAATTCTCTTCTTGGTCTGTAATGACTACCACATTGCTTTGTAAGATATGCAGCAACATACATTCTTAATGAAAATGGAACATTTTTTTTGAAAACCTTTTTAATATCATTTAATAAATCTGGATTTTCTTCTGTTTTTACTTTTTCAACTGCGTTCTGTAAAAAAGCTGCAAGTTGGTCCAAATCAATTTCTGTTTTTTTTCTGAATGACATAAATTACCCCTAAAAAATCAATTTGCAAATAATTCAGCAACATATCCTGAACCAATTGGTTTAAAACCGAAACTAATCAATAAAGATGTAATAGTTTCAGGAATGATTGTATTTGCGATAAACACCCACTTAAAATTACGACTTCTTAATTCAGCCAGAGACTGTTCAAAAAGCTTACGGCCAATTCCAAGTCCTCGATATTTTTTCTGCACAAAAAAACTCGTGAGTAAAACAGTTTTCGGTGCATTTTTTAGACATGGTGCAAAAATTGCACATCCGGCAAATTCTTTACTAGCAGTTCTACAGACAAAACCAAGTGTTTTTTCACCAATTTTTTCATCGATTTTATCTTTCCATAAATCTAACACTGCCAAAGAAATTTCTTCAGGATACTGCGCACAACTGTCTCTTGCGACAACTTCTAAAGATTCTAACACATCTTTTTTGTCACACTGATAATCATAGGGCAAAAACATAAAGTCACAATCAAGCAAATCTTCAGTTTCTTCAATCTCAAAATCTAATTTTTCTAAGCCCCATGTTTCTCTTAAAGAATTATACCATTGGTTTACATAATTAATAAGTTGCTTATTCTTAAAATATAGCCATTTTTTTTCAACCTCTGGATAACCTTTTAAAACATCTTTAAACCCTCTAAACACCCCCTTCCCAGAACGAAGTACACTTAATAATTCAGTTCTAGCCATTGGCGAATGAAGATTATTTACAAATTCTTCCATCAAAGAAAAACCACTTGAAGAGTTCCATTCAGGAAGTTCATAAAATAAATCTTCATCACTGTCAACATCATCTGTTTTTTCAACAAGTAAATTAGACTTTGCATCAACAATAAACTTTTTCTCTTGGTTTTCTAATGCGGAAACTATTAAAGTAATAAGTTTATCTGTTAATTCAAATGTCATAAATTTTATTTAATAGACTTTAATTCGTCTCTTGTTGTTACAATTTTACTGATAAGCCCATATTCTTTTGCTTCTTCTGCATTAAGCCAACAGTCTCTTTCAGTATCCTTTTTTACTTTATCTAAATCTTTTCCAGATGCTTCTGAAATAATTTTATTAATCTTTGCTTTTGTTTTTGTTAAATTTTCTGCATGAATCAAAATATCAGAAGCAGTACCTTCCATTTGAGACAAAGGCTGATGGATCAAATATTCACTATTTGGAAATCCAACTCGTCTTTCTTTTGGAACAGCAAGCAAAATCAATGCTGCAGCACTTGCAATCAAACCATTACCAACAAGAACAACTGGACAACTTACAAATCGAATCATATCATAAATTGCAAAACCTGCAGAAACATCTCCCCCAGGAGAATCAATATAAACATACACAGGATCATTATTATCTGCTTCTAAAAGCAACAATTGTTTATTAAATTTTTCTGCTAAATCTTTGTTAATCTCACCAGATAAAAGAATTTGACGAGTTTTAATAAATTTTTCTGCAAAAACGTCAGGACTATTCCCTTTCTTTTCATCTTCTTGTTTTTCATTTATATAAAATTCACTCATAATACTAATATAATGAAAAAAACACAAAAAGTAAATCAAATAAAGGAATGTTTCACAAATTATTATCTGCGGGCTTTATTTGATTTAGAATAAAAACTATTTTTCAAAAGATTTTGCTTCTTCCCAGAATTTATCCATCATAGAAAGCTTTCCATTTTCCATAGGTTCATTTATTTCTTCCATTTTCTTTTGAACAAATGAAAAACGTTTATAAAACTTTTCATTTGTAGAATTTAAAGCAGTTTCAGGATCAACACCAAGATGGCGAGCATAATTTACAACTGCAAAAAGAAGGTCGCCCACTTCTTTTTCTAAATTCTTTTGAGCATTATCAACTTCTTTTGAAGAATTTATTTCAAAAACATTAGCCTTTTGACATTTTAAAAGTTCATCGCGAAAAACTCTTGCCTCTTCAATTTCTAGAAGTTCTTCCGTAATTTTATTTTTTACATCTGAAATTTCATCCCAATCAAAACCTTTTTTTGCAGCCTTCTTTTGCATTTTAAAAGCTCGTAACAAAGGAGGAAACCCTTTAGGAACTTCATCTAAAATACATTCTGTTTTTCGACCTTCAACACTTTGTTTAATTCTATCCCATTGATTTAAAACCTGTGTACTATTTTCAACAGGAGAAGTAACACAAGATTGACCTTCACTAATAGGAAAAACATGAGGATGACGACGAATCAATTTTTCAGAAAGTTCATTCAACACATCAGAAACCAAAAATTTTCCAGATTGTTCATGCATATAACTTATCATCGTAGCATTCAACATCACATCGCCTAGTTCCTCTTTTGAATGAAAATCATCTTCTTGAGTAATAGCATCAACAGCCTCAAAAACTTCTTCAATTAAATCTTTTCGCATCGAAAGAGGAGTCTGTTCTTTGTCCCATGGGCATCCACTTGGACTACGCAAAATTGAAATGACATTATACAAACGACCAAAAGCTTTTTCTGGTGAAGAAAAATCACCTTTTAAAACACTATCAAAATCAACCGACAATTTACAGTCCGATAAATTTTCCAATTTAGAACTTTTAACATTTTTATCATCAAGCTTCTGCATTTACTTTTCCCCATTTTGCAATCAATCTAGTTGGGTCACTACTAAGCAATGTTTTTACCAAAAGCAAACCTGCTTTTTGATAGACAATACTCATTAAAATTGATTCCTCTTTTGAAAAATTACTAAGAACATAATCTGCAATATTTACATTTTGAGGCTTACCAATTCCAAAACGAATTCTCCAAAAATCTTGGGTCCCTAAAACAGATTTTGTCGAACGAAGTCCATTGTGACCTGCAAGACCACCACTCCATTTTAGACTAAAAAATCCAGGATTCAATTCTAACTCATCATGAATTACTAAAACTTCCTCTGGCTTAATTTTATAAAATTGGCAAACTTCACCAATACTTTGCCCAGATAAATTCATATACGTTTCTGGCATTAAAAAAAAGATTTTCGATGGAGCATTTTTTGCAATTGTCGGTTGTTGTCCATCTTTTAAAAGTTCAGGAAAAGCTAAACACGCATAATTTAAAAATTCAGAATAATCCAAACTTGCAATTTGACCTTTAAACTTTGACTGAAAATTTAATTTTGAGTAAAATGGCAAACTTTCTGCAAATTGCCAAGCAGTATTGTGACGAGTTTTTTCATATTCTCGTCCATAATTTCCTAAAAAAGCTACTAACTGAATCATATAAATTATTAAACAATTTTTCTAAAAAAAACTCAACACATAAAAAAAGTTACTTTTTAAAATTAACTTTCACATTATGTCTTATACTTATTTTGTGTGATTATTTTTACCAACCTTAAGAACGAACCTTTTTACCAACAGTCACTCGAGGAAGTCCTGATAAATCATTTAAACTATAAACTTCACTAAAACCTACAGAAGAAAAAAGTTTTTTTACAATTTCAACTTGATACTCACCACTTTCCATTAAAAAAAATCCATCAAAATTTAGAGCATCATAAGCCATTGGAACAAGTCGTCGAATTATCTCAAGACCATCATTAGAAATACATTCATCCTTTTTTACAAATGAATCAATATCACCATCTAAAGCAAGTCGAGGCTCATTTCTTCCATCAAGCAAAAGTTCATCAACCTCTTTATGAGGTACATATGGTGGATTTGACAAAATAAAATCAACAGAAGTTTTTTTGCACAACAAATCTCCGTTCAAAAATTCAATTTTATCAAAAATGTTTTTTTCATCTTTAAAAATTCGTTGAGCGTTATTCTTAGCAACTTTTAACGCATCTAGACTTAAATCAGTAACAGTTAAATCAATCGCTTTCTTTTTTTCAACAGCGCCACAACTCAAACAATTCTTTAAAACACTAAGACCAACACAACCACTTCCTGTACAGACATCTACAATTGAAATTTCACTTTTCGAAAAAGTTCGAATTTTTTCAATTGCGTGTTCAACTAAAATTTCAGTATCAGGTTTTGGAATCAACACATCTGGGGTTACATAAAAATCTATAGAATAAAATTCTTTTGATGATGTTATATATGCAATTGGAAGACCAGTCTTTCTTTTTTCAACCAAAGAGAAAAAATCATTTATCTGCTTTTGAGTAAGTTCTACCTGATGATGAGTTAAAATATAAGTAGAATCTTGATTTAACAAAAATTGCAAAAGGCAATTTACATCGAGAATAGGTGTCTGAAAATTCAACTGATTCAACATTTTAATTGCCGATTGCTTTGCTTCAAAAAGTGTCATTTTTCAAGTTCGTCGATTTTAGATTTTTTTGAAATATAAAAAATATTTGCAGCTTCCCCGCACCAATTAATCTCTCTAGCACGAATCAAACAAGTTTGTCCAAAAATTACATTTTCAAATTGATAAAAATCATTTAAATTAAACTTTGCTTTTGAACAATTTTTACAAGGTTCATCATTATTGAACAAAATTTTATAGCATTTTTTTCCAAGACAATCCCGTTTTTCTTTTTCGACTAATTCACAAGCATTTTTATTCAAATATAAAACATCATTTCCTTCTTTTGAAAGAATCATTACGCAATCTGAAAATTCATCAAGCAACCAATCCATATTTTTATAAAAAGTCTGAGAAGGTAAAAGACTTTTTCCATCATAAATTCTAAATTGATTTTTTCCTGCTCGCTTACAAGTCAACAAAGCCATATCAGAATTATTATACAAAGTGTTATAATCTGTTCCAAATTCAGGAGATGAACACACTCCAATTGAACATGAAACTTGAATATCTTCAACATCAAAAGTAAGTTTTGTATTTAAATCCTCAAGTTTTTCTATAAGGATATTTTTTTCAATTTTGTTCGGAGTAAATACAGCAAATTCATCACCACCCATTCTGCAAACAACATCATTACCACGGAAAATTGATAATAACGAATCTGAAACGCGCTTTATTGTTTCATCTCCTTTAATATGTCCGTAATTATCATTTATCGTTTTAAGATTATCAATGTCGATAATCAAAAAAGTTGCTTCTTTTGATTTTGAATTTTTAAAAAATTCCTTAATACTAATTTCTAAAACTTTTCGAGTATACAAACCTGTCAAAGAATCCTTACTTAAAGAATTCTCAATTCCTAAAAAAGATTTACCAAAAGAGTTTTCTTCATCAAACTTTTTAATTCGTGAATATACAAAAGCATTTTTTACTCTGTGCATTAAAACAGTCGCATTATAAGGTTTTGCGACAAAATCATCAGCACCAATTGCAAGCGCTCGTTCTTCAGAAAATTCATTTCCCTGCGAAGTTACTACAACTGGAAGAAGTTTTGTATTTTCATTTTGACGAAGATTTTTAATTAACTGATAGCCATCCATAATAGGCATAAGTAAATCTATCAAAATGATTGATATATTATCGTAATTTTCTTTAATGTAATTCCAAGCCTGTAATCCATCAACAGCTTCAACTATATCAAATTCTTCATGAAACATTTCTGAAACAATTTTTCGACTTATTTCTAAATCATCTACAACGAGCAATGTTCCAACTTTTGTTCCACGAGCTTTTTTTATACGAATTGTATCACGATTAATAAAAGTAACATCCGAACTTGTTAAATACATTTCACGAATATCACCTTTTTTCATTAGCTCAAAAAATTCAGACTTAACTAAAGGGCGTTCAAAATAAAATCCCTGAACATAATTACATTCCATCGAGGTCAAAACACGAATTTGTTCAGGTGTTTCAACTCCTTCTGCAACAACAGCAAGATTTAACCATTTGGCCAAACTAATTACAAATCCTAAAATGCCTTTACCATTTGGTTTATTAAGTTCATTCTTTACAAACCCCATATCAAGTTTTAAGACATCAATAGGAATTTCAGCAAGCATATTTAAAGATGAATATCCAGAACCAAAGTCATCCATTTCGATTGGAAAGCCTTTTTCTCTAAGTTTTGTTACAACTTTAATAATCTGTTCAGGATTATCAGTATACGCACTTTCGATAATCTCCAAGTGCAAATACTTTCTATTTATTTTATATTTGTCACTTAAATTTACAAGGATATCAACCAAGTCAGGATTAGCAATATCAGAACGAGAAACATTCATTGAAATCGAAAAAGGCTCATTTCCCATATCAAGCCATTCACGCAAATCTTTACAAACAGTTTCCCATACAAACATATCTAATTGAGTAATAAAACCATTTCGTTCAAACAATGGAATAAAAGAAGCTGGCGACATCATCCCCAATTCATGATTTTGCCAACGAACAAGAGCTTCTGCTCCTGCAATACATTTTGAAGCAAGTTCATATTTTGGCTGATAAAAAACTTGAAATTCATTATTTTTCAGAGCATATTCCATCATATTTGTAATTGCTAAAGTATTATGCATTTCTTGACGAATTTCATCTTCATAATAATTTACAATTTTTCCGTATTGCCCTTTAATATTTTCGGTAGCAAGTTGTGCTCTATCACACATTGCAGCAATAGGCATTGATTTATCAACAATATGATAAACACCACAACAAATTTTTGTTTTTAGCTTTATTCCAATTTTTGAAAGATATTTATTTAATTCATTGGTAATTGATTCAATTAAAATTTCATAATTTTCAGATTTATGAGGCAAAGTAATAAAAAATATATCTGCAGTAAATCGTGATAAAACAATTTCATCGCTGTCAAAACAATCTTTTAAGATTTCACCAAGTTTAAAAAGAATTTTATCACCAGTTGCAATGCTAAATGAATCATTTATTAATTTAAATTGTTCAATATCCAAACAAATTACATCAAAATCATTAGTAGGATTTTCAATAAAAACTTCACGAGTTTTTGTCATAAAATATTGTTTATTATGCAAAGGTGTTAAATCATCTTTTATAACAAGATTTACGACTTTAACAGTTTCCATTAATTCAATTGTATTTGCAATTCGATGCAAAACTATTTTTTCATTATAAGGACGCGAAATAAAATCATGGGCTCCATACGCCAATGCTTTTTCTTCTTTTTCATCTGAATAATTTTGAGCAGCTGCAATAATTGGAATATTCATATAATCTGGATTTGAATGAATATTTTTTAAAAGTTCATACCCATCCATTGCAAACATTTCCAAGTCAAGAATTATTACAGAGATTCGTTTGAAATTTGTTTTTAAAATTCGAAGAGCTTCTTTGCCATTCGAGGCTAAAATAATTGAATAATCAGATTGAAGAATATTTGCGAGAACATTTCGATTAATTTTTTCTTCATCAACTATTAATACAGTTCTTGTATTCATTCAACTTTTCTTAGCCCCATTTATATTTATTGAGCTGCTATTTCTGTAATATCAGCTTTTAACTGTTCTTCTTTTGCATAAACATTCAAAGCATCGAGCATATCGTCCATATTTCCCATCATAAAACCTGGAAGATTATGCGCGCTATAGTTAATTCTGTGATCAGTTACTCGATCTTGAGGATAATTGTATGTACGAATTTTTTCACTTCGATCACCGTTGCCGACCATACTCTTTCGAGTTGCAGAACGTTCAGCATCTTTTTTACTTTGTTCAAAGTCAAACAAACGAGCTCGTAAAACAGACCATGCTTTTTCTCTGTTTTTAATTTGAGACTTTTGATCTTGCTGAATTACTACAATTCCTGTTGGAATATGAGTCAAACGAACAGCAGAGTCAGTTGTATTTACACACTGTCCACCTGGACCGCCGGCTCGCATTACATCGATACGAACATCATTTGGATTAATATTAATTTCAGTTTCTTCAGCCTCTGGTAAAACAGCAACAGTTGCAGTAGATGTTTGTAAGCGTCCCTGACTTTCTGTCTGTGGAACACGCTGAACACGATGTACGCCAGATTCCCAGCGTAAAGTTCCGTAAACAAATTTACCCGCAATAGAAGTAACAATTTTATTAAAACCACCAACTTCGGTTTCTTGAGCTTCCATTGTTTCTGTTTTCCAACCTTTTCGTTCAGCAAGATGACAATACATTTCCCAAAGATCACGAACAAACAAACTTGCTTCATCACCACCGGCTGCGCTTCGGATTTCTAAAATAATATTTTTTTCATCCAATGGATCTGGTGGAATTAATTTTAATTTTATTTCTTCTTCTAATTTTGGCTGACGTTCTTCAAGCTCTTTTAACTCTTCACGAGCCATTTCTTTCATATCAACATCATCTTCTTCTGTAATTAAGATTTTCGCATCTTCAATTCCAGAAAGAACTTTTTTATATTCATCATAAAGAGAACATAACTCAGTTAGATGACCATGCTCACGCATAGTATCTTTATATTTTTTTGCATCCTTTACCAAATCTGGAGACTGAACAAGTTCACAAACTTCTTTATATCGAGCCTCACATTGTTCTAATTTTTTTAACAAGTCCATAGTTTTTACATTCTACTAGAGTATAATTTTTTTATCAAGTTAAAAAATATTACTGACACACCTTAAATTACATAATTATAATAGAAGATAAATCGTATAAATTTCCATCTAACAAGTGCATAATTGGAATTTCAAGACAATATGAATCCCCAAAGTCATAATAAGAAATCGAATAATTAGGGGAACCATTTCCTTTTATATACATTGTATTTACAACAGGAAGTATATCCTTTGAGATATAAAATTTCAATTTCATAGTTGACATAAACAATTTAAACACTTGCTGGCTTTCCGAATCCAAACCTGCAAGTTCTGCAATAAGATCCAAATCAAAATCTAATTCTTCAGAATTAACAATAAAAGGAATTTCTATTTTATTTTCTTCTTTTCTTGGAACAAATAATTTATCTTCTTCAGACAAATTATTTAAATCTATATTGAATAAATATTCAAAACCAAAATCTGTGCTAGTTTTAACTTGAGTTACTTTTGCTCTTGAATGAAATTGTTGAGAAGAAATAAATTCATCATATAAATCATCTACACTAACACCTGCTAAAGTCGCAAAATCTCGAGGGAATGTCATTTTCCCATAAAATCTGTATGTAGAACCATCTAAAGAAATTGTTCTATCAAGACTAAGGCAAGATGAAAACATCATCATAAAAAATATAAGCGGAATAAAAATTTTTCTTTTCATAGTTATAATTATACCATTGTTCAAAAAAAATACAATACACAAGCTTTAAGCAACGATTAACTCTTTGAGTTTAAGTCTTGCCTTTTTTTCAATTTGATGAATACGAGATCTTGTTTTATTTTGAACTTTTGCAATTTCTTCAAAAGTTTGACTTTTATGATTGAATAGTCCATAATGCCGAATTATTACATCTTGCTCAACTTTTGATAAATTTCCTAGTGCATTATACAATTGTTCGAACTGTTCTTTTTGAATAAATTCATCTTCCAGAGAAAATGACTTATCTTCTAACAAATCCATCATTGTGTAATTTTCATTTTCTGAAACAGTTGCATTTAAACTAATATAATTTGAAGCTGCATTAAATAATTGCAAATCATGTTTAGAAGTTATAGAATTTTCTTTACGAAGTTTCATAGCTTTTCTGGCATTTGTACCACTAAGTTTTGGAAGAATTCCCATTGAATAAATAGTATCAAACATTTCTTTTCTAATCCAAAAAGTTGCAAAAGTTATAAACCGAATATTTTTAGTAACATCAAATAAATCGATTGCCTTTGTTAATCCATAAATTCCACACATCACTAAATCATCTAGAGGAATTCCATTAATCGCAATTTTTTTTGCCTGTGAATAAATATATTTTACATTTGATGTAATAAGCCTTTCTTTTGCTTCTAAATTACCTTTTTTAGCTAACAAAAGAAGTTCCACTTCTTCTTTATAAGATAAATAATCAGTTGGTTTTAAATAATCTAAAATCATAGACACTCCTTACATCGTAGTTTAATTAATTATACGATAGCCAGAGTGTCAAATAATGTCCCTGTAAATATTTTTACCAGCACATCACTAATCTACTAACCCGATTAATGATTTTTATGTACATATTATTTCTTAAGCCAATCAGGAGTAACAAGATATTTTATTCTAAAATATTCACAATATTCTTTTGCATAACTACCAGAATTACATTGAATAGTTAATGAATCACAATCATCAAAAGCATAATCTCCAATTGATATAACAGAATCAGGTATTGTAATACTTGTTAATGAATCACACCAAGAAAAAGCTCTCTCTCCAATTGTTGTAACTGAATTTGGTATTGTAATACTAGTTAATGAATCACATTCAGAAAAAGCATGCACTCCAATAGTTGTAACTGAATCAGGTATTGTGACACTTGCTAATGAAGAACAGTCAGAAAAAGCACCATTATTTATTTTAAGAATACCCTTAGGGATTACAACATTTGTTTTTTTTGAAAAGCATGTGTGCAACATTTTTTCTTTTTTATTATATAAAATATTATCTATCACTGTAAAAGTTTCATTATTCTCCGATATCTCTATATTAATTAATGACTTACAACGAGAAAAAGCACTTGCTCCAATTGTTGTAACCGAATTTGGTATTGTAATACTTGTTAATGACTTACAGCCTTCAAAAGCTTCATCTCCAATTGTTGTAACTGAATTTGGTATTGTGATACTTGTTAATGAATCACAGAAAGAAAAAGCTTCATCTCCAATTGTTGTAACTGAATTTGGTATTGTAATACTTGTTAATGAAGAACAGCTATAAAAAGCACCATTATTTATTTTAAGAATACCGTTAGGGATTACAACATTTGTTTTTTTTGAAAAACATTTGTGCAAAATTTTTTCTTTTTTATTTTATAAAATATTATCTATCACTGTAAAAGTTTCATTATTCTTCGATATCTTTATTTTTGTTAATGACTCACAGTTTAAAAAAGCTCCATCCCCAATAGTTGTAACTGATTTTGGTATTATGATACTTTTTAATGACCCACACTCACAAAAAGCATAATCTCCAATAGTTGTAACTGAATTTGGTATTGTGATACTTGTTAATGCATCACATTCAAAAAAAGCCCCTTTTCCAATAGTTGCAACTGAATTTGATATTGTAATACTTCTTAATGACTCACAATCACTAAAAGCATAATTTCCAATTGTTATAACTGAATTTGGTATTGTGATACTTGTTAATGAATTACACTCCCAAAAAGCGCCATCTCCAATTGCGGTAACAATTTTCCCGTTAATAACAGATGGAATATCTACACTTGATGAATAACCGTTATACTTCGTAATCGTTATTTCGTTATTCTCATTAATTGTATAGTTAAAATCGCCATAAGTAAAAGTCTTTTGCGCAAAAAGATTTTGTGCAAAAAATAAAAACAAGAAAACTAATATTTTTTTCATCTGATACCTCTTATACTATTCCTTAATGACATATATAAAACTTTTATAAGTTTACTTTTTCTTTGTATAAAATACAAGTTAAAATTGAAAAGTCAAAAAAATACCACCAAAAAAGATTATAATCCATTAGAAATTGCCTAAATTAATAGTTTGGATTTATTCTGCAAAATATATTATTTTTTATAAATCTTTTTCTTTATAATTCCCCAACTCTAATTTATAACTCATCAGGCGTAACAAGATATTTTAAATTATTCTTTTTACAATACTTTTCTGCATAACTACCAGAATTACATTGAATAGTTAATGACTTACAGTTATCAAAAGCACGCTTTCCAATAGTTGTAACGGAATTTGGTATTGTAATACTTGTTAATAACTTACAGTTTGAAAAAGCATTATCTCCAATTGTTGTAACTGAATCTGATGTTATGATACTTGTTAATGAATAACAGCAAGAAAAAGCGCTATCTCCTATTGTTGTAACTGAATTTGGTATTGTAATACTTGTTAATGACTTACACCAAAAAAAAGCATAATCTCCAATTGTGTTAACCGAATTTGGTATTATGATACTGGTTAATGATGTACATCCAGAAAAAGCACCATTATTTATTTTAAGAATACCGTTAGGGATTACAACATTTGTTTTTTTTGAAAAACATGTGTGCAACATTTTTTCTTTTTTATCATATA
>JAZUSR010000191.1:0-17328 GCA_045606765.1 Treponema sp. | reverse complement strand
AAGCTGGTTCAAGACTCGATGTTGGTGTAACTTTTTTTGCTTTGTTTTTTCATTCATTTCCTGGTATTTTGTTACTAATTTTAATTCAGCTTGTTGCATCTATTACAGGATTGTTTCCCGTTACTGCCTATCCAGATTTTCCTTTTTCGGCTTCTCCTGTAAAGTTTACATTTAGTTATATGCATCATATTTTTTTACCTTTGTTATGTTCTTTTTTAGGAGGGTTTGGTGGAACGATGCGAATGATTCGAGCAACAATGCTTGATCAACTTGGAATGCCTTATATTTTTGCATTGAGGGCTAGAGGAATTTCTGAAAAAAGAATTTATTTGAATCACGCGTTTAGAAATACATTAAATCCATATATTACAGGTAGTGCGAATCTTCTTGCATCTTTGTTTGGAGGTTCTATGATTATGGAAATTATTTTTGCTTATCCTGGTGTTGGTCGCTTAACTTATGAAGCTGTTTTACAACAGGATATTAATTTGGTGTTGGCTAATAGTATGTTTATTTCTGCATTGGTTTTGATTGGAATGGTTGTATCGGATATTCTTTTGGCAATTGTTGATCCTAGAATTCGTTATGGTGCAGAAAAGTAGGTGAATTATGAAAAATGAATTTAGATATTTGAAAAAACGACCTATTGCTTTTGCTTCTTTTATAGTTCTTGTAATTTTATATTTGTTTATGATTTTTGCAGAAATTATTTCTCCTTATGCGCCAACTAGAACATTTGAAGAAAATACTTTTCATCCTGCGAATATACGATTTACACCAAATGGAATTAAAGTCCAAGAGGCTCGCGTTCTAAATAGAGTAACTTGGGAGTATGCTTATGTAAAAGATTTATATCATGATTTAGATTTTTTTGTTCGTGGTGAAAAATACAAATTATTTGGCTTAATAGATTGTGATATACATTTATTTGGAACAAAACCAGATAAAAGTGGCAACTGTTATCCTGTGTATTTATTTGGAGCAGACAATCTTGGTCGTGATATGTTTTCTCGAATGATTTACGGAAGTCGTATTTCTTTGACGATTGGTTTTGTTGCTACAGGAATTTCTCTTTTGCTTGCTGTAATTCTTGGTGGGCTTGCAGGATTTTTTGGTGGGAAGATTGATTGGCTTGTAATGAGGGGAGCTGAATTTTTTATGCTTATTCCCGGGTTGTATTTAATTTTGTTTTTACGCTCTTTGTTGAATTCTTCAATGGATAGCGGAACTTCCTATGTGATTATTAGTATTATCCTAGCATTAGTTGGTTGGCCAGGAAGTGCAAGAACGTTTAGAGGAATGATTCATGCAATAAAACGAGAAGAGTTTGTTTCTAATGCAGGGCTTGAAGGTATTCCTTCTTTTGTAATTATTTTTAGATATATTATGCCTCAAATTACGAGTTTGCTTATTGTAAGTACAACTTTGAGTATTCCTGGATTTATAATGAGTGAAACTACACTTTCTTATATTGGGCTTGGAATTTCTGATCCTGCTGTTAGTTGGGGGTCAATGATTAATCGAGAGATTTCAACTTTAAGTAATTTGTCTCGTTATCCTTGGTTATTAATGCCTGTTTGGTTATTATTAATTGTAACGCTGGCTTTTAATTTTGTGGGTGATGCTTTAAGGGATTATTATGATCCATACCATTCAATTTTTCCATCTATAAAAAGTTTATTTAAGAAAAAGAAAAGTAGAGCAGAGTGTGTTGAATCTAAAGGTGATATAGAATTAAAAGCTAAAACAGAATCTGCTTATGACATTGAATCTGTAGATTATTCAAAGATAAAAGATAATCAATCTTTAGAAGCAAAAGATGTTATACTTTCGATAAAAAATCTCACTGTTGACTTTGTTACAAAAAATCTTGATGGACAAAAAGTAATTCATGCAGTAAAAAATATTTCTTATGAACTAAAACGTGGTGAAATTCTTGGTATTGTCGGAGAATCAGGCTCTGGAAAATCTGTAAGTACAACTTCGATTACCGGGTTGCTTCCAAAAAATGCTATAAGAAAAGGATCAATTTTTTTTGATGGAGTTGATTTAACAAAACTTTCAGAAAAAGAACTTCGAGAATATCGTGGTAAAAAAATTGGATTGATTTTCCAAGAGCCTGGTCGTTCTTTTGATCCTCTCCAAAGTATTGGGAGTGTGTTTTTTGAAATATATCGTAATGTTGATAAAAATATTTCAAAAGAAGATGCTTATAAAAAAGCAATAAAAATTTTAGAAGAAGTTGGGCTTCCTGATGCAGAAAAAAGACTTTCAAATTTTCCCCATCAATTTTCTGGCGGACAACTTCAACGAATTGGAATTGCACTCGCTTTGGCACAGGGGTGTTCACTTTTGATTGCAGATGAACCGACTACTGCTTTGGATGTGACTATTCAAATGCAAATTGTTGGATTGTTGTGTGAATTAAAGGAAAAGAAAAATCTTTCTATTTTATTCATCAGTCATGATATAGATTTGGTTGCAAATATTTCTGATAGAATAGTTGTAATGCACAATGGAATTATTGAAGAACTTGGAGATTCAAAAACGGTAATTGAAAATCCTACTTCGGATTATGCAAAACATCTTCTTGCTACTCGTCCAAAGTTTGGACAGCACTATACCGTCTGTCGTGCAGGTGAAAATTACTTGGGAGAATCAAAATGAGTAAGGAAAATATTTTAATTGAAGTAAAAAATCTTTTTAAAAGTTTTGATTTACAAGCAGGTTTCTTTTCTAAGAAAGATAAAAATGTATATGCAGTAAATGATTTATCCTTTGATATATTTCGCGGTGAAACATATGGAATTGTTGGTGAGTCAGGATGTGGAAAAACAACTACTGCTAGATTACTAATCAAAATGTATGAAGCAACTTCTGGAGAAATTTTGTATCATAGTGAATTAGGGTGTAAAAATATTTTTTTATTGAAAAAAAAGGAAGTAAAAAAATATCGTGAAAAAGTAAAATATGTTTTTCAAGATCCTGCAAAATCATTGAATCCTCGAATGACTGTTTTAAAAATTTTAACTGATGGATTAAAATATTCTTCAAAAAAAATATCAAAAGAACAAATGTATAATCTAGCGAAAAAAGTAATTGAAGATGTTGGGTTGTCAGAATCTGATTTGTTAAAACATCCTTCAGAATTTTCTGGTGGACAGCGACAAAGAATTTCAATTGCAAGAGGATTGATTTTAAATCCAGAACTTTTGATTTGTGATGAAGTTGTGTCTGCACTTGATGTTTCTATACAAGCTCAGATTCTAAATTTGCTATCTGATTTGAGAAAGAGTCGAGATTTAAGTTTTGTTTTTATTACCCATGATTTAAAAGTTGCTTGTTATTTTTGTGATAGAATAGGTGTTATGTATCGAGGAGTATTACTTGAAGAAGCTCCTGCCGCTACTCTTTATAAAAATGCAATCCATCCTTATACACAACTTTTATTTTCTGCTGCAACTGGTTTAAAATCTGATTCAAATGTGGAAATTAAAACAATGTTAGAAAAAGAAAATGGATGTCCTTTTGCTCATCGTTGTTTAAAGGCTACTAAAAAATGTTTTGTAGAGCGTCCTAAATTAATGCCTCGTGATAATGGTCATAAAGTTCGTTGTCATTATTAATTTGTTGCAGAATAATTGATTTTTGATTTTTTATTGACTTTACTTTTGCATTTTTTTGATTTATGATGTTTCTATGCAGAATAACACTATTGATTTTAAGAAAGATTCATTTGAAGAGTTAATTCATATTTTTACTGATATAACAGATGAAAAATTTATGAAAGAATTTATAGAATGTCTTTTTACTAGTGCTGAAAGAGAAGATATTTTAAACCGATGGATTTCAGTAAAAGAAATTGATAAAGGCACAACTCAACGAGAGATTGCTAAAAAGTATAATATGTCTTTATGTAAAATTACTCGTGGTTCAAAAGAATTAAATAAAAAGGACAGCGCCTTTAGAGCTGTCCTTGATAAATATGTTAAATAATTATTTTAATAATTCTGCTATTTCTTTATGTTTCCAGTTTATAGCAATTTCATAAGGTGTTTCATTGGCAAAGTTTTTGACATTTTTGTCTAAACCAAATGCTAGTAATCTTTTTACTGTTGTTGCATTACCAAATTTGGCTGCATAATGCAAAATCGAATTTCCTTTAATATCTGTTTTATTTGCAGCATATTTTACAATGCTACTTAAGATTTCATTGTTATCATTTTTGAAAGCAAGAGATAAAACAGTATCGCCTTTATTATTGATTTCTGCAAATGGATTTGCTCCTTTTTCTAGCAAGACAATTGCTGAATCTTTTTCATTATTAATTACACTGAGTGCAAGTGGTGTGTAGCCATATGAATTTCTTGTATCGTATGGATAGTCGTTTTCGATTAAGAATTTCAAAGTTGAATTTTTTGCTTTCTTTTGGATACAAATGTGAATTGGTGTATTTCCTTCTGAGTCAGTAATGTTTTTGTTTTCTCCAAGGACAGTTTCTAATACTTTTAAATCTTTATTAAATGCAATAGAGAGAGGTGTATTACCATCTTTATCTCGACTCAATGGGTTTCCTTTTGCATTGTATATTAATTTAATAATTTGAATATTTTCACTTAAAGCTGCTTCATGGTATGGAGTGCGACCATTCATATCTTGGATTTGAGGATTTGCTTTGTGTTTAAGTAAAAGGGAAACAATTTTTACTTGTTTTGCTTTGATAGCATCAACTAGTGAAGTTCTTCCAAATGAATCATATATATTAGGATCTGCACCTTTTGATAAAAGTAAAGTTGTTGTAGCAATATTTCCTTCAATTGCTGCTTCCGCTAATGGAGTTTTACCATGAATATTTTGGACATTTGGATTCATATTTAATGAAATTAATTTTTCGATACTTTGTAAAGCATTCCATCGAACTGCAGAATGTAAAATCGTCGATCCAAAATTATCTCGTTCATTAATATTTGCTGCGTTTGAAATAAGTAAATCGATTATTTCAATATCATCATTTTTAACAGCATTAAATAATGGTGTTTGACCATTTACATTTTTTGCATCAACAATAGCACCTTTTTGAATTAAATATTTTGTTCCTTCATAAAGTTTCCAATCTGTGCTGTAATGAAGAACTGTATTTCCACTTGAATCTTTTTCTGTGATGGTTTTTGAATTAAGAAGCCAATCATTTTTTGATTCAGTTAAAAATAATTTTAAAGGAGAAATATCTTGAGTGTTTGCTGAAAAAATGTTTGCATTTTTTTCAAGTAACATTGTTCCAATTTCTTTTTTATTATTTTTTACAGCATAGTATAATGCTGAGTTTCCTTCTTTGTTTCGAGCATTAATATTTTTGTCTAAAGAAATCAAGTATTCGATTTTATCAATTGGTGCATCGTTTTGAATAGCAATTAATAAAGGTGTGTTTCCATTTGAATCGATTGAAGAAATATTGTTTGTTGTAATAATTTCTTTAAATAATTCAAGGGATTCAGATAAACTGTTAATGTAAGGAGTTTTGTTTAATGAATTTTCTGCGTGAATATCTGCGTTGTGGTTTACAAGCAATCTGATTTGGTTAATAAGTTTATGTTCAACTGCAGTAGATAAAGCTGTATTTCCACTTTTGTTTCTTATGTTTACATCAGCACCTGAATTAAGCAATAATTCTAAAGTATCATTGTTAATTTTTGTCATTGCTGCAGTGTGAAGAATTGTATCTCCAAAAGAATCTTTGTGATTGATGTCTGCATTATGTTCAATTAATAATTTGTAAATATCAAATCTATTTTCTTCTGGGATAATTAAAAGTAAAGGTGTTTTTCCCAAACTGTCTTGAGCATTTACTTTTGCTTTTGCTTTTAATAATTCTTTTGCAATTTCGATATTTCCATATCTACAAGCTTCATGGAGTGGTGTAGAACCATTTATATCTTGAGCTGAAGTTTTTGCTTTATTTTCTAGCAAGAATTTTGCAATTCCTGAGTGATTTTTTATAGCTGCATAATGAAGTGGTGTTTGCCCATCTTCTAAAGTAAGTGAATAATTTCTAGCAATTACAGAATTTTGAAAGTAATCTGTTTCATTTTTTATTTCTTGTGCACCTGCTAATAAAAGTTCATTTGCGATTTTTGCATATGTATAATTTTGAGGATTTGATAGGGCAATTTTTAATGGAGTAACTGAATTGTTATCTGGTTCATCGATTGGTAGATTTTTTTTGATTGCAAAACTTAATGCTTTATAATTTTCTGAAGTGACAAAGTAATGAATTATTGTTTTTCCGTTATCATCTTTTTGTTTTGAAGTTTTTTCATTAATTATTAAGTCATAAAAGATTTCATCTTTTTCGATAGCTAGTTCAAGAGTTGTTTTTTCATCTATATTTTTTGCGAAAATATTTGCACCCGCATTTGTTAAAACTCTTATACTATCGTAACAATCATTTTCGATTGCAAGCATCAATGGAGTTTTACTTTCATAGTTTTTGATTTCTGGGTTTGCACCTTTGATTAATAAAAAAGTAAGAAGGTCTTCATCATTTTTAATACTAGCAATATGTAAAACTGTATTTCCTTCTGCATCTTGTTCATTAATATCTGCTTTTGTTGAAAAATACGATTTTGCTTCTTCAATCTTTCCTTGGCGAATCAAATCTTGGATTGATTGATTTTTTGGTGAAGTAGAACAACTTGTTATAATTAAAAAACTTATTAAAAATAAAAAAATCTTTTTCATAAAATCTCCCAAAATTTATAAAAAACTTATCTTTTAAATTATCGGAAAATTTTTATTTATGTTAAGAAATTTTGTTTTTTTAACAATTAAATATTAATTACAGTTTTTGCAAGTTCCCCAGATGTTTGTTTGTATTTTTGAAATTTTAAAATCAGACGAAATAATGCTTTTTATGTTATTTGAAATTGGTGCCGCGTTTTTTACAAATATATCATAAACATTTTGACAGTTCGTACATTTGAAATGAAGGTGTTCCGAAGTATCCGCATCATAACGAACCGCTTCGTCTTCGATTTGGATACTTTGGACAACTTTTTTTTCTTCAAACAGCTTCAATGTATTATAGCAAGTTGTTCGAGAAAGAGTAGGGTATTTTTCTTCGAGTGCCTGATGAATAATATCTGCAGTTGGGTGATTTTTTTCTTTGCAAAGATATTCATAAATTGCAACTCTTTGAATGGATGGTCTAATTCCTGCATTTTGTAGAACCGAAAAATAATCTTTATCCATGAAAAATACCTCTATTTTTATTTTAGTTAAAATATCTTTTTAATAATCCTTTAAAGCCTGCTCCGTGTCTAGCTTCATCTTTTGCCATTTCGTGAACTGTATCATGAATTGCATCGTAATCAAGTTGTTTAGCTCTTTTTGCAAGAATGAATTTTCCTTCACAAGCACCAGTTTCTGCTGCTACGCGAAGTTCAAGATTTTTCTTTGTTGAATCTGTAACAACTTCACCTAAAAGTTCTGCAAATCGACTTGCATGATCTGCTTCTTCAAATGCATATCGTTTGAATGCTTCTGCTATTTCTGGATATCCTTCTCTATCTGCTACTCGTGACATTGCAAGGTACATTCCAACTTCAGCACATTCTCCATTATAGTTATCTCTTAGTCCTTGTACGACTTCTGGATCTAAACCTTTTGCAGAACCTACAACATGTTCACAAGCAAATCCTGTGTCAGCTGTTGCGTTGTATTCTTCAAATTTTTCTGATGGTACACCACATTGAGGGCATTTTTCTGGTGCGTTATCTCCTGTGTGAATATATCCACAAACTTTACATCTCCATTGTTTCATGTTATTCTCCTATGTTTATTGTGTAAGATATTGTACTTAGTACAATTATGATATTAGTATAATATTTTTATATTGTCAAGTTTTTTTTATATTTTTTTATTATTTTTCCGATAATAAATTAATAAATAATTATGTATTATTTTTTTAGAGGTTAGTTATGTTTGGGAATGATAAAGGTTCAGATGAAAGTACAATAGCTTTAAGCCAAGATGAGCTTGATAAAATTTTAAAACAGGGAACTGTGGTAAAACCTGCTTCAAAACCTTCTGAGAGAAAAGCTAGTAAAAAGTCTACTGAAGAAAAAATAAAATTGTTAAAAGCTCGTACAAAAGCTGTTGGTAAAAAAATTCAGGCAGAAGACAAAAAGAAATCTACTAGCTCTAAAACTTTGAAAAAAGCGACAACTTCAAAAAAGACAAAGAAAAAAACTGTAGAAAAACTTTCAATTTATTATAATGATAAATTTTACGGATATGGAACAATTTCAAAGCGTAATGGTAAAAAAATTATTGAGCTTTTATCTGTAAAAAAATAATATTGATTTTACTTCACTTTATTTGATAATTTTATTATATTTAAACCCATGGAAGACTTGTATAAAGTATTGGGAGTTGAAAAAAGTTCTACTCAGGATGAAATAAAAAAAGCTTACCGAAACCTTGCGTTTAAATATCATCCAGATAGAAACCAGGGTAGTAAGGATGCTGAAGAAAAGTTAAAAGAAATTAATGCTGCGTATTCAGTTTTAGGTGATCCTGAAAAACGTCGTCAGTATGATGCAACTGGATTTAATACAAGTTATTCAAGCAATAATAATTACGGAAATTATCAACGAGGATATTATGATCCTTATGGAAAAAGTCAAAATCAATATGGTTATGAAGATTTTGATAATATTTTCAGATCATTTTATGAAAATTCATCTAGAAACTATAATTCAACTTATAGCACATATGGACAGTATAAGAAAAAGCAGCAATCTCCTTTAACATTGGGAGAAGGTATTTTAAAACTTATCACTGGTGCAATTACGGGCTTACTTGGTTTGCTTTCGTTGAACATTACACTTTGGTTTTTCCCAATTGGGCCAATATTGAGTATTGCTGCTATTGTAAATGGTTTTTCAAATGTGACAAATGGACTAAGAGCAATTTCGAAAGCTCTTACATCTAAATATTCAAAAAAATAAATTATCGTTGTCTAAAAATAATTCTTCCACGATCAAGATCGTATGGAGAAAGAGCAACTTTTACAGTGTCTCCTGGAACGATTCTGATGTAGTGCTTGCGCATTTTTCCAGAAATGTAAGCCATAATGATATGTCCATTCTGTAATTCTACACGGAAAATAGTATTTGGTAATGCCTCTCTTACGATTCCTTCTACTTCGATAGCTTCTTCTTTAGCCACAATTCCTCCAAAAGAATATTAATTCTAAAAGAACGATTTTTGTTGTATTTTTTGCAATTTATGCTTATATTAGTATCTACAAAAGAAAGAAAATTGTCAACGGGTTCTTTTTTGAAAAAAAGGAATGAAATTTAGTAAAAAAAAGGAGACTATATATGAAACCAGAATTTGTTGAAAAAATGAAAAATAAATTAACTGTTCAGCGAAATGAAATTCTTGATTCTTTATCTAAGAAAAATGAAGAGTTTAAAAGTCTTGTAAAAACAGTTGAATCAGGAGATGATTGTGATATTGCTTCAGATGCGATTGATAGAACTTTGCTTGATTCATTAGGACAGCAAGATATGAATCGATTGAATCTTATTAATAATGCATTATCCCGTATTGCTCAGGGAAAATATGGAGTATGTATTGGTTGTGGCAAAGATATTCCAATTGCTAGATTAGAATCTCTTCCTTGGACTGGAATGTGTGTAGATTGTAAAAGTAAATCTGAACGTCAAGGAAAATAGATTATAATATAGGCTGCATTTTTATAGTAGCCTTCGCTTCGCTTGATTTTGCAGGAATAAGTATTGCATGTTCTTTATAGCCTGCTTTGATGGCAGCTTCTTTTGCTTTGTCAAAGTGGGCACAAAGAGTTTCTTCTGTGTGTGAATCTGATGAAAAAATTATAGGAATATTTTCATTGTGTAAAAGTTCTAACATATAACTAGAAGGATAAACATCATTCATTATTTTGCGAGAAATTGCACCTGTGTTAATTTCAATAAGTAGGTTTGTTTTTTTTATTTCTTTTACAAGTTCTTTAAGTTCTTTTTTGTACCAACTTTCATCTTCGTTAAAGAAATGAAGAATATCATTTCTTTTTCTAACTAAATCTAAATGGCCCAAAATAGTAAAGTCACAATTTTTTATCATTTCGCGTTCTAAATAAAAATATTCTTGAACAACTTTTTTTCCATTTCCATTGAATAATTTATCGATTCCTTCCTTTACATTTTCTACAGAATCGTCAATTGTAAAAAATCCATTTTTTGTAACAATATAATGAACTGATCCAATTAAATATTCTGGAAAAAAATTCTTAAATCTATTAAATGATGGCTCACAAAGGGAAGGAATATAATCCGCTTCAAAACCTCGTAAAATCTGAATATCGTTTTTATACTTTTCTTTAAGGGAATTAATCTCGTTAATATAATTTTCGTGTTCATTTGGAGCAATGTGCCATGTTTCTGCAAATGGATTCATACTGTGTCCTGAGAACCCAATGATATTGATATTTTTGCTAATTGCTTTTTTTACAATATTTGAGGGAGTAGACTTTCCATCGCAATATGTTGTGTGAATATGATAGTCAGTTTTATAGTTCATTATTCATTATCCATTTTTTTATGTGTGTTTTAAATTTTTTTAGTGTTGATGTTAATTCTTTATGTGTTTTTTTGAGTAGCTCTATGTCTTCTCTTTTTGCAGCTTTGTTAAGTTCTTTGCCGTGTTCGGAAAGTGAAATTGCTGAAATTGTAGAACTTGATCCATCGATTGTATGTCCAATTATTCGTAATTCTTCAAAGTCTTTTTTTTCAATTGAATTGGGAATAGAACTTAGCAATGATTCAGTTTGAATTATAAAATCATTTAAAAGGCTTTTTGCAAAATTAAAATCATTTGAAACAGTGTCTAAAAAGTCAGTCTCATTCCATAAAATTATTTTTGCAGTGGTTTTATTTTGCAAAGTAAAAATATCTTTTGCAGAAGGTAATAACAATGCTGTGTTCCATTTTTCCATTAAATCTTTTACCATTGCACTTTTGAACGGTTTTACAAGAACATCATTCATACCGGTTTCTTTATAAATTTCAAAATCATTCTTATCAGAATTGGCAGTACAAGCAATAATAATTCCTTTGTAATTTAACTGACGGATTTCTTTTGTTGCATCGATTCCATTTTTAATTGGCATTTGAATGTCCATAAAAATGTAATCGATTTGAGGATTTTGTTTGACTTTTTCAATAGCAATATTTCCATTTTCTGCTTCAATAACAGTGGCGCCAAATTTTTGCAAAAAAGTGTTAAGAAGTTTTCGATTGACTAAATGATCTTCTACAATGAGAACTGTTAAACCTTTTGCAATTTCTGCTTCTTTTTTTTGGCGAAGAAGATTTTCTGTTTGTGCTTTTATTATATTTTCTGGTAAGTTTTCTTCTTTTTGTTTTTTTGCAAGGTTTCTTTCTTGAAGAATAATATTAGGATCTCGTTGTTCATTAATTGCATTTTCAAAAGATTCTTTTATACTTTGCGAAATTAATTCAAATAATTTTTTTTGTTTTAGAGGTTTGTAAAGATATCCATCAAACCAGTTTAGCATTTTCATTCGAGCTTCGCTTCCCATTTGACCTTCGGGAATTAGTAAAAATAATTTTGAATTATTAATTTCTTTATCGTTGTTAATTTCGGCTGCTAAGTGCCAACCGTCAACTTTTGGAAGTAGTAAATCAATAAATACCGAAGTAAATGGTTGTTGTTTTTTTGCATTATCTTTCATTAAGTTGAGGGCTTCTTGAGCAGTTGATGCAGTTGAAATATTTTTTATTCCGATGCGATGAAGTTTTTTTACAAGACTGTTTGTTGCTATGATGCTGTCGTCGACAATTAAGATTTTTGTTTTGGCAGGAATTACAAGTTCATTTGATTTTTTGTCTTCTTGAGGAATAGGATTGTATGGTAATTGAAAATAGAAAATTGAGCCACCTTCTGGATTAGAAGTGATTCCAATTTGTCCGTTCATTGCAGTAATTAATGATTTACAAATTGCAAGGCCTAGACCTGTTCCTCCATATTTTCTTGTTGTTGAAGCATCAGCTTGATAATATGCTTTGAATAATTTTTCTTGAGCTTCTTTTGGAACTCCAATTCCTGTATCGTGAATTTTAAATAGTAAATTATTGTTTGAAATTGTTACAGAAACATAAATATAACCTTGTGGAGTAAATTTTACAGCATTTTTAATTATGTTCATTAGAACTTGTTGAATACGAGTTTGATCCCCCATAACAAGTTCGCCTGTAGCAATGTCTATGTCAGTAACAATTTCTAGACCTTTGTTGAATGCTTCGATACAAATTAGGTCAGTAGTTGATTCAACTAAATCGACTAAATCAAATGGTGCATTTTCTAAGGTAAAATCTTTGTTGTTGACTTTTGAATAGTCTAAGATATTATTAGCAAGCGAAAGAAGAGCGTCTGCACTAAATTGAATTTGTCTAATGTATTCTTTTTGTTCTTGATTTAATTCTGTGTTGTTGAGAAGTTCGCTAGAGCCAATAATAGTTTGAATTGGTGTTCGGATTTCATGAAGAAGTGTAGCTAAAAAATTTACTGACTCTAGTATGTTATTACTGTGATTTTGCATGTAGTACTTCTATAACTTTTGCAATAATTACATCAGGCTTTTGAGGTTTTACTAAGTAACTGCTTGCACCTAAACTTAATGCTTGAATTACAACTTCTCGTTGAGTAGCTTGTGAGTAAACAATAATTGGTGGTGCGTTTGGAGTAACTTTTAATTTTGAAAGAATATCAAAGCCTGAAACTCCTGGCATAAAAATATCAATAATGGCTAAGTCAAAATGATTTTCTTCGATTGAATCTAAGAAATTGCTTCCATTGTCAAAGAGAACAGTTTCAGCTCCCATAGATGAAAGAGATTTTTGAAGAACTGTTCTAATGATGTTGTCATCGTCAACGATAGCAACTTTAAATCCAGTTCCTTCTGTATCATTTTTATCTAAATCAAAATTGAATCTGCGATCAATTCCATCTTCGTCAACCTTATCTTGGTTTAAAATTTCTTCAGCAATTAATTCAGGAATTTCATTTGGAGCAGCTGAGATTGATAAAAGTGAAGATAAAATATTTCGTAAATCATTTACAACTTTTATATCGCGGAATTGTTCATGGCCATCGATAAAATCATATACAAATTTATCAGATGATAAAACTTTAATATATTTTTCTTGAACAGCATCGATAGATAAAATTGTCTCAAATAAATATTCAAGGTTAATGCCATCTACAAATGAGAGTTCAAGGTCTGTCATTAAAAGAACAAGCTTTGGAACATGAATGTCATTTTTTTCAATTAATTCTGTGATTTTATATTTTAAAAGTGAAATTTTTTCTCTGTTAAGAACTTTTGCAAATTCAACAATGATAATGTTATTATTCTGGTGAACTTCTAGAATAGACTCAGAGGTATCTACAGAAAAACTTATTTGTAAACAATTCCCAATTGATTCAATGAAAGAATTGAATTTTATTGGTGTTGGAAAATATTTTATTACTCCAAATCTTCCAAGAGATGCCATTTTGGCTTTGTCAATTTGAGGTCCTGTTAAAATGATTGGAATCTTTTTTGCATTTGGATCTGAAATTTTGCTCTTTAAAAAATCCATTAAATCTGTAAATGAATCTGGTGCATCCATAATTACAAGGTCTGGCAAAATAGTGATAAGTCTAGTATATGCGTCGCGTCTGCCATTTGTAATTTCTACAGATACATTTTCTGAGGAAAGTTTTTCCTTCATAAAGTCGCTAAATAGTTTTGATGAATCTATAATCAGAACCTTTTTCATATTATATATATTATCGCGAAAGTTTTTGTTTTTCAATAATAAAATGATATGAAAATATAAAGACTAGGGGAGAATGGGGATAAATTAGTTACATGTATAGGAATAGGTTGAATATTTGAAATGAGAATTAATAGGTTGCTTGAGTTCAGACAAAAACTGGTATAAAATAAAAGATAAGGTTTAAGATTAAAGTGAGGTTTTTATGAAAGTAGTTGAAATATTGGCACCAGGTTTTGAAGAGATTGAGGCTTTGACTCCTGTTGATTATTTACGACGAGCGGGGGCTGAAGTTGTAACTCTTGGAATTAATGCAGATGGGGAGACTTTTTCAGAAGTGATAACTGGTAGCCATGGAATTAAAGTTTTGTGTGATAAGAGTTTTGATGATTATTTGAATGAAGTTAAGGAACAGTTACCAGATTGTGTTGTGATTCCAGGAGGAATGCCAGGATCTTCAAATATTGGAAAAAATAAAAAGGTTATTGAATTTATTAAAAAGATGAATGAAGCAAAAAAGTTTGTCTGTGCTATTTGTGCAGCACCTATTGTTGTGTTGGCACAAACTGGAATTCTTGTTGGTAAAAATTTTACATGTTATCCAGGGAAGGAAAAACGCATAGATGATTTTATTCCGGTGGATTTAGAATTGACTTCTAGTGATTTATTAAATAATTCTTGTCTTAAAGAAGATGAACCATGTGTAAGAGAAGGAAATTTAATTACAGGAAAAGGTCCTGGAGCTGCTGAACAATTTTCGATGATGATTGTCGATGCTTTATTTGGGCAAGAAGTGATGAATTCTGTAAAGAGTTCAAGTTGTCAAAGATAATGTTTTATTGAGATTAAAAATTGATTGAATAAAAAATTAAACTAGTGATTTCTAATTGAAAAAAAATTGGAATAGGAATATAATTAATTCATTCATTTCAAGTAATCTGGCCTAATCCGTATTTTCGCTTTCCGCCAGCAAAATTAATTTTTATACATTTCATTTTTTAAGGGGAATTGAGTTATGGTTATTTTAACTTTGAACTGTGGTTCATCATCTGCTAAATATCAGGTTTACGATTGGGATAACAAAGAAGTTATGGCAAACGGTGTAGTTGAACGCATCGGAATTGACGGTTCTTGCATTACTCATAAGGCTAAAGGAAAAAAAGTTGAACTTGAAAGCCCTTGTCCAACTCACAAAGAAGCTATTGAATTAATTATTAAAGAGATTACAGATTCTGAAGTTGGTGTAATTAAATCAATGGACGAAATTTCTGCTGTAGGGCATAGAGTTTTACATGGTGGTGATAAATTTACAAAATCAGTTTTAATTACTCCTGAAGTGTTAGATACATTCCGTTCAGTAATTGATTTAGGGCCACTTCATATGCCTGCAAATATTATGGGGATTGAAGCTGCTCAAAAAGTAATGCCAAATGTTCCTCATTCTGCAATTATGGATACAGCTTGGCATCAGACAATCCCAGAAGAAACTTTCCAGTATGCAATTCCTCGTGAATGGTATGAAAAATATGGAGCTCGTCGTTACGGATTCCACGGAACTTCATTCTTGTATACAGCAAAAAGAGCAGCAGTTTTGTTAGGAAAAGATCCAAAAGATACAAATGTAATTATTTGTCATATTGGAAACGGTTCTTCTATGTGTGCTGTAAAAAATGGACAATGTTATGACACAACAATGGGTATTACACCTCTTGAAGGTCTTGTTATGGGAACTCGTTCTGGTGATTTGGACCCAGCTTTACCATTCTACATTATGCGTAAAACAGGAATGTCTGCTGACGAAATGGATAAAGCATTAAACAAACAATGTGGTTGTCTTGGAATTACTGGAAAATATTCAGACCGTCGTGATATCGAAATTGCAGCTAGCGAAGGTGATAAACTTTGCCAACTTTCTATAGAAATGGAAGCTCTTCGTATTAAAAAATATATTGGTGCTTTTATGGCTGAACTTGGTCATGTTGATGCAATTGTATGGACTGCAGGTGTTGGCGAAAGAGGACCAATTACTCGTTTAAAAGCATGTTCTGGTTTAGAAAACTACGGTATTAAAATTGATGAACAGAAAAACGAATGGAGTTTTACTGGTAATGCCGAGACTTGTATTAGTGCCGATGATTCTGCTACAAAGATTTTTGTTATTCCAACAGACGAAGAACTTGTAATGACAGAAGACGCTTATGCTTTGATGAAAGGTACATATGATGTTCATACAAACTTTACTTACAGTTTCCAGAGTCCTGATTATGTAAATAAAGCTCGTGAAGAAGGTTTGAAAGGTGATTTAGTAAAACGACCTAATCTTGAAAAGGTAATTGCGCGACCACCAAAAAAATAATTTATAGATTTGATTCGTGAAAAATTATTTTAGAAAATCATTGTTAATGTTTTTAGAATCAAAGTAAAATTTGTTTTTATTTTTGAATAAATCTTATTAATGCCAAATTCTTAATGCATATTTTGAAAATGATAAATCAATTTTTTAGAATGATTGCAGAAAGATTTTGGCATTTATTTTTTTACAATAATTCCATGTGAGTAATTTGATTTTGGTTCCTTGAAATACATAAACTTAAATGGGTGAATGTCTCGAATATTTGATGTCCAGCCACCAAGTTCTGTTGTATCAACAATGTTTAATGTAATTGAATGAGATATTGGAATTATCATTCCACTGGATAGAAGAATATCTTCGGCGTTTGATAATATTGTAAGTCGTTCGATTTGATTTTTTGTTGAATTTGCTTTGTCTAAGAGTAAATCAAATTCTTTGTTTTTCCAATTACTTTCATTTAATGTTGAATCACTTCGGAATAAGTCTAAAAAAGCACAAGGATCAATAAAATCGCCAATCCATGTATAAACTATTAAATCAGTTTCTATTTTTGAAATTTGTGAATAATAGGAGCCCTTTACAACTTTTATATTTAAATTTACCCCGATTTTCTCCCAAGCTTTTTTTAGAATGTTTGCACTTGTGTGATAACTAGTGTCTTCGGGAATTGCAATTGTTAATTCAATTTTATCAGTTTCTTTTAATCCTAGTTCTTTTTTTGCATCTTTGATTAATAAGTTTGCTCTGTCGTAGTCAGTGTAGTATAATGGAGCAGGTTGTGGGTAATTCTTTTCTACTGGAATGAGTGTTGTCGCCGGAAATAACGAACCTCTTCTTAAATCATTCCATGGTGTTGCATCCATAAGAGCTACTCGAAGTTTTTCTGTTAATATAGGATTTTTTAGTTTGAAAAAATAAAAAAATGTTCCGTAGATTCCATCGATCTTAATTGAATTTCTTAAAAGAATTTTTTTTGTATCACAGTGTCCAGTTATCCAATGAACTTTACCAATGTTAAATAAATATGTGTTTAAATCTGAATCTGTAGAAAAGGAAATTTTTATTTTAGGAATTTGAACATTTTCTGCAGAATGATAAAATCCATTTTTT
>JAZUSR010000190.1:0-5662 GCA_045606765.1 Treponema sp. | reverse complement strand
GTCACAGGTTCGAATCCTGTGTAGCTCAATATTAAGGTCTTCTAAAAATGAAGACCTTTTTTTTTGCTTTTTACCATATTCACAATAAAATACCTTTTTACCAACTTAAAAACCTAACAAATCGAAGCTAAAACATCATATTCTTGTCCGTCTTTCATTTCTTGAATAAGAGGTTTTTCAATTCTAACTTCGATTTCTTCTGACGGATGAGGATTTTTTTCGCCTTTACCAACTTTAATTTTACAATGTAAAAAATTTTCAGTAACACAATTTATAAATAAGACATCCTGGCTAGACAAATTATGAGAATTTTCGACAATTGCTTTACATTTTTTTCCAACAACGGAATTTACATATTCAACCTTTTTTTCAAACGAAAATTCTAACAAACGCTCTATTCTCTGTTTTGTAACAAATTCTGGAACTTTTGGCTTTAACGAAAAAGCAACTGTATTTGGACGAGGGCTAAAAGGAAAAGCATGGACAAAATGGAATCCACATTCATTCAATAATGTCATTGTTTTTTCAAAATCTTCATCAGATTCAGTTGGAAAACCTGCAATTATATCACAAGCTAAAAAAGGATTTCCTTTTGCACACTTTAAGCGATTACAAGCATCAATTACAGTACGAGCATCATAAGGACGAGCCATCCTCTTTAAAATATTATCACTTCCACTTTGAACAGACAAATGAAAATGATTACGAATTCGTTCATCTTTAATTAATTCACAAAGTCTATCATCAACAATCTGTGGGTATAAACTTGAAAACCTAAAACTTATTCCCTGTGTATTTTCTAACAAAATTTTTAACATATCAGCAAAATCACAAAAAGTATCTTTATACCGCCCTTTGTATTGTGCAATATTGACAGTAGTAAAAACGACTTCTTTTTGACCAGATTCTTTTAACTTATTTACTTGAGAAATAATTTCTTCAACATTTAACGAAACTGATTTTCCTCGAGCAATACAAATTTCACAATAAGTACAACGATTATTACATCCATCTTGAATTTTTAGCGATGAACGGGAATGATTTAAAAAAGTATCTGTTACAAGTTTAAAAGGTTTTTCGCTTATTTCAGGAACTTTTCCATAACAAATTTCAGAAATCAAAGTTTGTTTTATTTGATTTGAAATAATTTCTAAATTATTTTCATTTTGAGAATTTATCAAAATTTCATCTAAAATTTTAGGAACTTTAGATAACCTACTTTTTACTCTTCCTGGAAGAACTATAATTCTTGAATCAATATTTTCGATTTCTGTTTTATTAACTTGAGCATAACAACCAGTTACAACAATTATTGCATAAGGAAATTTCTTTAATAACAAACGAATTACTCGCCTTGCCTTTTGTTCAGCCTTTGCAGTAACCGTACAAGTATTTACAATCGAAAGTAAAACATTATTGTCAATTAAATCTTTTGAAGTGATTGATTTCATAACGACAGAAAAACTGTCACTTGAAAAAAAACTGGCCACAGACTCACTTTCAATTTGATTAAGTCTGCAACCAAGTGTTTCTATGTGAATTTTTTTATAATTATCTAATATGTTCTGCAACACGTTCTTTACCACGAATAGCATCAGTTTTTTGAGGATTCAATTTTAGAGCTTCCTCATATGCAATCAAACTTTCAGCATAATTACCAGCCATTTCGCGAGCATACCCCAAACGAGTCCACCATGCATCAGAAAGAGGATCTTTTCTTACTGCAGCCGAAAGTGCAATATCAGCATGTTGAAATTTTGTCAAACGAATATAAATTTCACCCATAAAATAATAAGCCAAACCTACACGGCTACCTGTTCTATCAGGTGCAATTGAAATGTATTCTTGAAATTGTTTTAAAGCTTCTTCATTTTTTCCAAGATAAAATTTTGCTTCACCCAAAACTTCAATTAATCGAATATCGTATCGGCTTAGTTTTAATCCATCGTATGCTCGCTGTTCAGCTCTAGCATATTCTCGATTTCCAATTAAACTCCAGCAAAGAACAACATAAGAGTCAACACGATTTGGATCTTGTTTAATTTCACCTTCACAAACAGAAATAGCTTCTTTATAATTTTTATTATAATAAAGAATTAATGCATCTTTTTTATTTTGAGCAAATGCAGAAAATGTAGAAAATACTAAAAGTGCAATAAAAGTTAAAATAATACTACGCTTCATTTTCGTTCACCATTGTACATCTACCAGAAAAACTACTTCCGGGTTCAAGAACAACTTGTTTAGAAGTAATATCTCCTGTTACAGAACCATTCGAAGTAACAAAAACCATAGTTTTACCTACAACATTGCCTTCAACTTTTCCACGAACCAAAATTCTATCTGCACTAATATCTGCATTTACAACTGCATCTGTAGCAATCACTAAATCACTATCAGCTATAATCTGACCAGATACATTTCCTTTAATCATAAAAGGCTTTGTAAAACGGATTCTTCCAGAAAATGAAATATCCGATGCCATTACCGTATTAAAATCTGATTCATCATAATCTAATAAATCACAACCTTTATTATCGTACATAATTATAGTTTACTCCGAAAAATGAATTAGAACAAGTCTTCCATTGAATACATTTTGCCTTTTTCAAGTTTTCCTGAATTAATTCCACTTACAAGACGCTCTAACGAATGAACAGCACCATTTGCAAATCCTTCTCTACTTCGAGCTCTATGTGTAATTTCAATAGTATCCGCAGCACTATCAAAATAAACTGTATGAGTTCCAGGAACAGCTCCAACTCTCATACTAGCCACATGAAGTTCATTTGATTTTGGTCTTTCATGAAATGCATCAACAACAATTGTATCTTTTTTTGGATAGTTTGCCATAAGATGTTTTGCGATATCTAAAGCAGTTCCACTTGGGCTATCAACTTTTTGATTATGATGAACTTCAAAAATACTTGCATCATATTCATCAAATTGACTAACAAGTTTTGAAGCTTCTTCAATAATTTTATACAACATATTCACACCAATACTAAAATTGGCACTAGTCATTACAGTTCCATTACAAGCTTTTGCAAGATTAATCACTTCATCTTTTTTATCATTCCAGCCAGTTGTCCCAACAACCAAAGGAATTCCTAATGGCAACAATGCTTTAATATTACCCATTACTGATGAAGGATGGCTAAATTCAATAATCCCTTCAGCACCAGATTCTTTTACAATTTTTGCAACAGCATCATAATCACCACTAGAAACAACATGAGTTGCATCTTGTGAAAAAACATCAACAGTTGCTACAACTTCATGCCCAAAGTTCTTAGCTGAATTTTCTATCATATGGCCCATTTTACCGTAACCCACAATCGCTATTTTCATTTTTCCTTCCGTTTAATTAAAAAAAGCTGTATGCAAAACATTCACAACTTGATTTGTTTCATCATCATCGCAAATTACAGTAATATTTACTTTTGATGCACCTTGGCTAATCATTTGAACATTAATTCCTTCTTTTGCCAAAGCTCCAAATCCACTTGCAAGAATTGCACTTGAATGATCCGCATCACAAATAATTGTAACAATTGATTTATTTTTTTGAACTTCCACATCAGCAACATGATCAAGATCGTTCAAAAGACCTGTTAAATCAGTTTTTCCGTTTACAGTCAAAGAAACAGAAACTTCACTTGTTGCAATTACATCAACACTAATTCCCCATTTTAAGAAATTATTAAAAACATGAGCTAAAAATCCTGCACTTCCTAACATTCGAGTTGAATTAATATCAATCAATGTAACATTTTTAACAGATGTAATAGCAGTTACTTTAGGAACTTCTCCAGAATGATTTTCAACAATAATAGAGCCCGGACTATCAATGTTATATGAATTTTTTACTCGAACAGGAACTCCACTTTTTAAACATGGCATCATTGAACGAGGATGAAGAACCTGAGCTCCAAAATAAGCAAGTTCCGCAGCTTCTTCATATGTAACTTCAGGAACAGGTCGAGCATTTTTTACAACACGAGGATCAGCTGTTAAAATTCCGTCAACATCTTTCCATGTTTGAATTTCTTTTGCTTTCATTGCAGAACCAATCATAGTAGCTGTTAAATCTGAACCACCACGCCCTAAAGTTGTAATATTACCTTTTTTATCTTTTGCGATAAATCCAGTCACAATAGGAATTTCAGAAGTTTTTCCGTCTTTATAATCATTTAAATGTTTTGGAATATTTTCCCAAACTTCATCAAGTAATTCAGCAGACATAAAATTAGAGTCACTAATCATTCCAATGTCCCAAGCATCATAAAACTTTGCTGGAATTCCCTGATTCTGTAAATATGCTGCCATCATACGAACAGACATTCTTTCTCCAAAAGAAACAAGATAATCTCTTGTACGCTTTGTCAATTCTTTTAACATAGAAAGACCTGTCAAAAGTTGAGAAAGTTCTTCTAAAAGACTGTCAATTGCTTCAATTTTAATTCCGAGAATATCCGCAGTTTCTCGATGAAGCTTTTCAACTCCAGAAATATCAACTTTTCCTTCAACAGCAATATTAGCTGCTTCCAACAAATGATCAGTTGTGTCACCCATTGCAGAAAGAACAACAACTGGCTTTTCATCTTTATAAGCTTTAATAATCGATGCGACATGGCGAATTCTTTCTGCATCTGCAACAGAAGAACCACCGAACTTCATAACTACCATAACTCAAAACATACTAATTTTTTAGCATTTATGCAATAACAAATCAAACAAGTGCTTGATGATTATTCATAATTAATTTATTCTATATACTATAGTATGAAATTAAAAAAAATATTACTCACACTCTTATTTTTTAATATTTTTCTCTTCAATATAATTGGTCAAGAAATTAAAATAGAAGGTATTGATTTATCTAATTCAATTTATGAAACTCTTATAGAAAATAACTACACACCAATTAAAATTAATCTTGCACGAACTCAAAATATTTCTTTTCCATATAACATTCTTTTAACCATAAACAATCCATCTAAAAGTGAAAATAGACCGAATAAATTCAACCGAATGATTTTTTCAATTACACAAGAAGACTTTCTAAAAAACAAGGAATCTTTTTTAATTCTCTTCAACAAAGTAAAACAAGCATCTTTCAATTATAATCTGACATTTTTGATAACATCTTGTGACAACCAAATTCTTGATGGTAATAACAATATGACAGGGACAAATCTTTACTGCGAATTAATTGAAGGATTTGAATCGTCTTTTTCGATTAGTGTTTTGCTAGATTCAACAGAACAAACTTTTATTACTCCTGGAACAAAAAAAAATGTCACACCTCTTTGGTTAACAAAATTATTAGTTGACTCTCTTAATGAACAAAAAGTAGAAAACACAATCAAGGGAAATTTATTTTTATCACTTTATAGACTCAGTGCTTTTAAAGATTCCAAACGACTTACTCCATTTTTTAACAAAAACATTCCATCAATTGAATTAGAGATAGAAAAAAACAAATTTGATTCTGAAAAATTAAGTGAAATATTTTTTACAATTTTCAACAACTTCAACAATCTAAAAGACTTCCAAGAAGAAATTCATTATATTCCTGTAAAATTTAAAACAAAGACATATTGGATTACAGAAGGAATTACAATCTATTTATTACTTTTTCTTATAACAATTAGTTTAA
>JAZUSR010000189.1:0-8941 GCA_045606765.1 Treponema sp. | reverse complement strand
GAAACTGTTCACGTAAAAAATACTGGGCGATGCAGAGAACTTCTTATTCCGGGGTGCACTGTTTATCTTGAAAAATCTGAAAATCCCAATCGAAAAACTTTGTACGATTTGGTGGCTGTGGAAAAACGCTACGACCAAGTTTCTAACTGGGAAAATTATCCTGTGGCTTTTCGAAAGCGGATGAAAAACGGTGGGGAAAAATCTCTTTTGTTTAATATCGACAGTCAAGCGCCAAACAAGGTCGTGCTAGAGTGGCTTCAAACTCAGGGTTACAGCAAAATCAAGCCAGAGTACACTTTTGGAAACTCTCGGGTGGACTTTTATTTGGAAAAATCTGATAAAGCCACAGAAAAAACCGAAAAAATCCTTATGGAAGTGAAGGGCTGCACTTTGGAAATTGAGGGCGTGGGATATTTTCCAGACGCTCCAACGGAACGAGGCGTAAAACATCTTAATGAACTTGCCTCCGCGGTTTCTAAAGGCTATAAGGCAATTTTGGCTTTTGTAATTCAAATGGAAGGTGTGGAAATGGTTTTGCCGAACACAAAAACTCATCCAGAATTCACTGCCGCTTTGGAAAATGCACAAAAAGCTGGTGTTGAAGTGTGGTTTTTGCCTTGCAAAGTCCAGCCAGATAATCTTTATATTGCTCTGCACAGATTGCAATCTAAAAAAAAGTGATAGCTAGTTTATAAATCCTGAATCCTGAATTCCGAATTCTGAATTTTCTTAAAACTTTTTTCTGTAAGTTTTTGCTTTGTAAGTTCGGCTTC
This sequence comes from Treponema sp., assembly GCA_045606765.1. GTDB lineage: Bacteria > Spirochaetota > Spirochaetia > Treponematales > Treponemataceae > Treponema_D. The sequence continues at coordinate 8,168 of JAZUSR010000189.1, read as the reverse complement.
CGTCAAATTTTGTGTATTCGCAATCTTCAAAAAAAGTCATACCAAGCTTTTCCATAACACGACGTGAACCGTTATTTTCGGCAGCAAAAGTTCCATAGATTTCTTTTATTTCAAAGCGACTTCGTGCATATTCAATTATTTTGGAAATTGCTTCAGTTGCATAGCCTTTTCCCCATGCGTCATAAGACAAATTGTAGCCAATGCTCCATCTATTTCCTTCATCTTCATGAAAATCTACACTGCCGCTTCCAATCAACTCTCCAGTTTCCTTTAAAACATAGCCAAAACACATACTTCGTTCATCATCATTTACAGTTTTGAGCCATTCTTTTACATCTTCAGCCTTTTTATATAAAGGATAAATCATATATTCATTAACACGAGCGTCGCCACACCATTTAAAACACGCCTGATAATCTTCCACAGATAAAGGTCTTAAAATTAAACGTTCAGTTTCTAAAATTGCCATAAAAGCCTCCTTTAGTTTTTTCACTATTTAGTAAGTTAAAAACTTCTATTGGTGTTTTTAAAATCCAGTCAGCATTAGAATTGATAAATTCTTCTTTGTTTCCAAATCCCCATAAAATGCCGATTGCTTTTAGACCTGCCATGTGGGCTCCGTTTATATCATAGTTTCGGTCGCCTATCATTACAATAGAATCTTTTTTTTGCATAAGATGGTTTTGTTTTAGAACATAATTAATGACGTCAATTTTTTCTACGCGTTTTTTTTCTTCAAGGTCAGCACCTCCGACAAAGTCAAAGAAATTAATTAAGTTTTTGTTTTTGAGAATTTCTTTTGTATAAACTTCTGGCTTGCTTGTGGCTATAAAAAGTTTTTTGTTTTGAGTTCTTAAATTGTTAAGTAAATCAATTATTCCATCGTAAGGTTCGCATAAAAACATTCCTTCTGTAGAATAAAAGTCGCGATAGATTTTTATTGCATTTTGAATTTCATTTTCTGGTAAATGGAAAATTGTTGAAAAGCTTTCTTTAAGAGACGGTCCGATCATTTTTGCAAAAGTATCTTTCTTATATGGAAGGTTGTAATAAGTGCAAACCTTTTGCATAGATGCAAAAATTCCTGGTGCTGTGTTGCAAATTGTTCCGTCGAAGTCAAAAAAAATATTTGAAAAATTGTTCATAAAAGTAACATATTATAAAAAAATGTTTTTTTCTAGTGAGAGTGTTGCATGGAATTTGTATTCAGTGATAAAATTATAAGGAATATGAGTACTAATGATTTTCGCAATGCATTAAAAAATTTTTCATTAAAAATTAGAAAGACTTCTGGCGATTCTAATTTTATTCGAACTGAAATTCCTTCAAAGGATAAAATTTTGCAAAATCAAATTGATTCTTATGAGAAAGATCGAATTCTATTTATAAAAAAACAATATGATAACTTTCAAAATCCAAGGACTTCTGATATTGAAAAAGATGAAGAGTCTTTGGTAAAAGCTTTTGAGATTTTTAAATCTCTTTTAGAAATTGAGTCAAATAAGTCTGATAACGAAACTTTTCTATATTCTAAAAAAATTGTTAGTCCGATTTGCAAAAAAAATGAATATACTAATGATAAAACTTTTTCGTTTTTAAAAATTTGGTTTATAAAAAAAGGTTTTTCAGATAAATATATTCCATCGATTGTTAAGTTTAATGAAAAATATTTTTTAGAGTTTGTGAATCTTTCTGATTATAAATTTTCTTCTTTTGAAAAAGAAATTTTACAAGTTATTGATTCTTTATAATCTTTTAAGTAAAAAATTATAATTCGCTTCGCCCACGGAAACTTCTTGCAAGTGTTAGTTTATCTGCATATTCTAAATCTCCTCCTACTGGGAGTCCGGAAGCGAGCCTTGTGATTTTTATATCAAAAGCTGTAGAGAGCATTCTTTGAAGATAAAGCGCTGTAGTGTCGCCTTCGACTGTTGGATTTGTTGCGATGATTATTTCTTTGACAGTTTTATTTTGAAGGCGTTTTAGTAAACTTGAAATATTTAATTGATCTGGACCTATTCCATCTAAAGGCGAAATTACTCCACCTAGTACATGAAAGAGACCTTGGTATTCTCGAGCGCTCTCAATCGTTTGTACATCTTGTGGTTGTTCGACAATGCAAATGATACTTTGGTCCCGAAGAATGTCTTTACATATTGGACATGGGTCATCTTCTGTCCATGTTCCGCAGATGGAGCAAGGTTTTATTTTTTCTTGTAACGAATTAAGTTGTGATGCAAATCTTTTTACGTATACAGAATCTGCTTTTAAAATATAATTTACAAGTCGTCCTGCAGATTTTTTTCCAATTCCTGGAAGACGAGAAAAACTTTCTGTTAATTCATCAATTGCATTCATTTTAATAGCCACCCTCTATTAAATTTTATTCAGCCAAAATTATAAATTTGGAATTCCCATCCCGCCAAGCATTGAACCGTATTTTGTTTTTAATTCATCTTGGATTTTTGACATTGCGTCATGATGTGCTGCAATAATTAAGTCTTGCAACATTTGAACATCCCTTGGATCAACGCAAATAGGATCTAGTTTTACATTTGTAATTTCAAATTTTCCGTTGATTGTGACATTTACAATGTTTCCACCTGCTGAACCTGTTGCTGTAATTTCTTGTAATTCAGATTGCATTGTTCCAAGTTGATCTTTTAATGAATTAATATTTTTTAGCATATCGAATGGATTCATTCTTCTTCTCCTAAAATTGTTCCTTTAAATGTATTTGCAAGTATTTGAACTTGTTGTGGGATTTCTCTTTTTTGTTTAACTTCTTTGTGTTCAAGTAAATTGATTTTAAAAGAAATTTGTTGTCCCATGATTTTAGAAATGTAATTTTCAATATCTGTTGTTCGTGTTTCTAGTTGGGACTTTTGAAAAGAGGACTCGATTGAAGTAATAATTTTATTTCCTTCGAGAATCCAATCAGTTGTTTGCATTAAGCTTGCACTAATAAAAGCATCGCTTATTGATGTTGAAGCAATAACTTTTGCTTTTATAGATTCCATTGAATTTGGAATTTGTGGATTTTGAGAAATTTCTTCTGACTTGTGATAATTTTCTTGTGTAAAATTTCTTTCAGTTTGAGGAGTTTCTTTAAATTGTTCTGTTGCTGCCGCTATTGTTTTAGGCGGCAGGGCACCGCCATTAGAAAAAGGGCTTTGTTGTCCAAGGTTTTGTGAATTTGTATTTGTTTGTGGTTGATCAAAATTTTGCGGTATTTTAAACTCTTGGGGCATAGAGAATGTTTTTGCCTGTTCGTTTTCTTTTTGTCCTGTTGTTCCTTGTAGTAAAAGGCCTTGCGCATTATCAATGGCTTTTTTTAATTCAACAGGGCTTATATATTCTTTTAACCAGCACAATTTACTAAAAGCAAGTTCAATTTCGTATCGAGGAGAAAGAGAATATCTAATATCTCGGTATAAGGTCAGGAAGATAGAAAGAGCTCTTTCAATTTGGATAGGGTTCCAATTTTCTAAGACTTTTGAACTATAGCGTTCAGCAGCTTGTCCTAAAAGAGATTCTTTTGTAATTCCGTTTTTGATAAGTAACAAGCTTCTTAAATAGTCTGAACTATTTGTAATTAGTTGTTCAATAGAAATTCCAGATTGCAAAAAGTTGTCAAGTTTTTCGATGACGCTTGAAACATTCGCATCAACACAATCATTGAAAATTTCGTTTAATCGTTCTGTTCCAACAAGTCCAAGTTTGTCACGAATTTTTTCGTATGTAATATGTCCATCACTGAATGCTGCAACTTGGTCAAATAATGTATATGCATCTCGCATTGAACCAGTTGACTCTCTAGCAACCCAGTATAAAGCTTCGTCTTCTGCTGTAATTCCAATTTCTTGGCAGGCAAGAGAAAGTTGTTCTTTTACTTTGTCAATAGGAACCAATCTAAAGTTAAATTGTTGGCATCGGCTTTTTATAGTTGCAGGAACTTTTTGAAGTTCTGTAGTTGCAAAAATAAAAATTACATAAGGAGGTGGTTCTTCAATTGTTTTGAGCAATGCGTTGAATGCACTTGTGGATAGCATATGAACTTCGTCTATGATATAAATTTTATAGCGACATGAGTTTGGTGGAAACATTACTTCATCTTTTATTTGTCGTACATCGTTTACACTGGTGTTTGAAGCACCGTCGATTTCTATTACATCGAGACTTGAGCCTTTTGTAATTTCTTGACAGGTTGAACATGTCCCACAAGGTGTTGCAGTTGGTCCTTGTTGACAGTTTAATGCTTTTGCAAGAATTCTTGCTGTAGATGTTTTTCCACATCCTCGCGGACCTGAAAATAGATATGCGTGAGCTATTTTTCCACTTTCGATTGAGTTTTTTAATGTAGCCGCAACAAATTCTTGACCAATAAGATCTGAGAGTTTTTGAGGGCGGCGTCTTGTTGCTGTTACTTCATATGCCATATTCATAATATAACCGAAAATTACAGAATAGTCGAGATATAAAAAAGTCTAATTATATGTATAGTAAAAAACATTGTGATAAAAATTTGCTTTTACAAAAAGTAAGGAGTATAATTGTTTTGATATAGGTATGATTCGATCAGTAATTATTTGTAGCAAAAATGACAGTTTAAATGAATCTCTATCAAGGTCTCTTTCTGAAAAATATTCATTAATATATGAATGTAATGAAGAAAAAATTTATGAATTGGTATTTAATCATTCAAACAATTCATCTTGTTTAATTATAGATTCTGATTCTATTTTTTTTGATATTGAAGAATTAGTAAAAAGATTTCGAAAAATTTTGCGTTTAAAAAGATTTCCTGTAATTTTGATTTCTGAAAAAATTGATTTAGAATTAAGTGAGCAGTATATTGATGCTGGTGTTTCTGATATTTTATTTACTCAGTATATAGCGAATTCAAAGCTTTTATATGTTCGAATAAAAAACTTAATTCGAATGGCAGAATCTTCAATTGCATTAAAAGAACTCGAATGTGATGAATTAACAGGTTTGTATACACGTCAGACTTTTGTAAAAAAAGCTGAAGAAATAATTGCCCAAAATCCTGAAAAAAAATATGCAATTATTGGTGTTGATTTTGAAAATTTTAAATTAACAAATAGTCAATATGGTGAAGAAAAATGTGATGAATTTCTTTCTTACATTGGAATTCAGCTTAGAGATAAATTAACTACAGGTTTTGCTGGAAGATTTTCTGGTGATCAATTTGTAATTATTTTTGAATACTCAATAGAAAAAGAAATAAAATATATTACTGGCTTTGCAAATGAAATTTTGAAAAATGCTCCGATTCCTCATCAAATTCCGAAAATTGGCGTATATGCTCCAATTGAAAAGGATTTACCAGTTGTAAGATGTTGTGATAATGCGTTTTTAGCTTTGCGAGAAATTAAAGGAATTTATAATAAAAATATAATTTTTTATCAAAAAAAATTGCAGGATCACCTTTTAACAGAGCAACGAATTCTTGAGAGTATGGAGCAGGCCCTCGAAGAAGAACAGTTTATAGTTTACTATCAACCAAAGCATGAAAGCATTACTGGAAAAGTTGCCGGAGCTGAAGCACTTGTTAGGTGGATTCATCCTGAATATGGATTTATGTCACCTGGTGAATTTATTCCTTTGTTTGAAAGAAATGGTTTTATTTCAAAGTTAGATAGTTTTGTTTTGAAACAAGTTTGCAAAGATATTATTGAATGGAAGAAAAATGGTTTTCCTATTGTTCCAATTTCTGTGAATGTTTCAAGGCGTGATTATCTTGAAGATGGTTGGATTGATCGACAATTACAGATTATTGATGAATATAAAATTGAACATGAATTAATTCATATGGAAGTTACAGAGTCTTTGTATGCTGAATATATGGATGTAATTATTGATCAAATTAAAAAAATTAAAAAACTTGGTTTTGCAATTGAAATGGATGACTTTGGAGCAGGATATTCTTCTTTAGGAACTTTGTCATCTTTTCCTCTTGATGTAATAAAACTTGATATTAGTTTTGTTCGACATATCGAAACCAATGAAATTGTTGTTGAAAATATAATTAAAATGGCTCACAAATTGGGATATGTTACGGTTGCAGAGGGAACTGAAACAGAAGAGCAATTTAAAATTTTGCGTGGGCTCGGTTGTGATTTGATTCAAGGATATTGTTTTTCAAAACCATTACCAAAAAAGGAATTTGAAAAATATATTACAGATAATTCAGTTGAATCGATTATAGGACAAAATACTGTTCGATTGTCAAATTCTACAATTTCTCAATATGCTGGAAATGAAAATATATTAAAAGCAGTTCTTGAAATTGGAGAATCATTGCCTGGTGGATTTTTTTGTTACCATACAGATGATAATCATGAAATTATTTCATTCAATCGAGAAACACTTCGAATTTATGAATGTGAAAATGTAAATGAATTTAGAAAGTTTACAAAAAATTCTTTTGATGGAATGGTTCATCCAAATGATTTGAAAACTGTAAATATGTTGATTAAAAATCATCAGGATAAAGGGAATGATATTATTTATTTAGAATATCGAGTTTTGTGTCATTCTGGAAAAATAAAATATATTCGCAATTATGGGCGTTGTATAAATACAGAACAGTATGGAAAAATTTATTATGTATTTATTCAAGATTGTACAGAAGAATATGAAAAATCTCTTCAGGAACAAAAAAAGAATGAGGTTATTCAATGTTTAAGTTTAAATTATACGGCTATTTATTTAGTTGATTTTGAAAGCACGACAATTACTCCTTATGCAATAAATTCTACATTTGATAAAAATATGAATGAAAATTTTTATAAGGAAAAGAATTATCATCAGATTCGTGAGTTTTATGCAAAAAAATATGTTGCTCCAAGTGAAAGAGACTCTTTCTTAAATGTTACAAAGATTGAAAATATTCAAAATGAATTTAAGAAAACAGATTCATTTAATTTTACATATCATTTCTTTTCTGAAGATGACAGCGTTTATTTAGTTGAAATGTCTGTTAGAAAATTAAATGATGAAAATCAAAAGACAAGAGCTGTTTTAGCATTCCGAAGAATTTCTGAGAATATGATTGATTCAAATGCTGAAAGAAATAATTCTTTAATGTCAATGTTAGATAAAAAGAATGATAAGACACAATTTGAAATTTTGAATTCGATGACTCAAATCTATTCTTATGTAAATCTTATTGATTTTAAAAAGAAAACGATTATTCGTTTTGACTCTCATTCTCATGAAGTAAGAAAATTTTCACTTGGAAGAGAATGTCATTCGGATATGAATCAAAAAGTTGCTGAACAAATCGTAGATGAACAAAAAAAAGATTTTTTGAAATTTACAGATTTAAATACTCTTGAAAAACGAATGAAAACAAAAACATCTATTTCTGCAGAGTTTTTAAGTGGAATTATGGGATGGATTCGAGTCCAATATATTCGTGTAAATCCTGATTCTTTTGATTTGGTTGTTTATACAATTCAGGATATTGATAAAGAAAAACACCATGAAGAACATTTGATTCGTCTTTCGATTACTGATGAATTAACTAAGGTTTATAATCGAAATGCATTTGAAGATGATATTCGAGGTCTAAAAAAGAAAAAGATTTCTAAAGACTTTGTTTTTATGTCAGTAGATTTAAATGGTCTAAAGTCTATTAATGATGAAAAAGGGCATGCCGCTGGTGATGAGTTGATTAAAGGGGCTGCAACTTGTCTGACTCGATGTTTTGGTGGCAATGGTCGTGTTTATAGGATTGGTGGCGATGAATTTGTTGTGTTGTTTTATGCTGAAGAAAATGAGCTTCAAAAATTGCTTACTGATTTTGAAACTGTAGTATTGAAATGGAAGGGAAAATTAGTAGATAGATTATCTATTTCATACGGATTTGTAACTCGCCGAGAATATCTAAAAAAGCCTATTGAGGATTTGGCAGAAATTGCAGATAAACGAATGTACGACAATAAGAAAAGGTATTATAAAATAATTACTGTCGATAGAAAAGAGCAAATTTCTGCTATGGAAGTGAATGGTTCTGCTTGTATTTTGATTATAAAATTGAATCTTACAACTGATGAATATTCAGTTCTTAAAGTTTTAGAAAAAAATGATAATGTTTCTAATTCAAATATTTTTACAAATATGATTAATGATTTTTTGAA
>JAZUSR010000188.1:0-3772 GCA_045606765.1 Treponema sp. | reverse complement strand
ATAAAATATTATTTACAGCCAATGAAAATAGAAATGAAAAAAATCTTTCAAAATATTTAAATCATTCTTCAGTCACTTTCTATTATGGAAATGACTCTAAGATTTCTTTTAATCTTTATGAAGGAGAAAGTCTTTTTATTAAATTACAAGAAATTGTAGAATTATTTAAGAAGTAGATATAGTGAATATTTTAGAAAGCAAATCAAGCTTGCTTTCTAAAATTAAATTGAACTTTAGGGCTTAGGCGAAGAAGCGGTTGAACGCGGCTTTACGCCGCTTAGAAAAAGTATAATAGTAGAAGCATACGCTTCAAATGGTTGTACAGAATTTTATTAAAGAAAAATGATTTAAGAAATCCAATTCTGTATAAGAAATATAATTTGTCATAACAAAGGTTCGTAGCCGACAGCGGGTCAAGCCGCCTGCGGTTTAAACAGTTGTTATGTAGACGCCCGCTACTTGAGGCGATTTTTGGAGAAAGAATAAAAATGTTCCAAGATATAAAAAATCCTAATACATATTGTTTCGTATGTAGTCATGTATTAAACCAGGAAAGACAAATCTCTTTTATTCATCATGACAATGACGGTGATTGGCAATTTTTGTGTGACAAGGAACATGAAATAAAAGATATAAAGGTTTTATCTATATCGGAAATTACAAATTTAGATAAAACATTAGAATTGTGTCCAAAATTGGATTATGGCCAATCTGCTGAAAAATCCAAAAAAGGAATATGGAATATTTTTTCAGCAAGTCAAGCTTGCTGAAAAAATTAATTGAACTTTAGGGCCAGGACGAAGACGCAATAATATACAATTCGGTTAGGTAAAAAATGAAAATAATTGGTGATATAAGAATCTATAAAAGTAGAATTGAAAATATAGAAGGCAACTCACTACCCTCATATTTTGAGACAAGCAAAATACTTAATGCAAAAATCCAAAGAATTGTTATGGCTCTTCGGGAAAATTATTTTTCCTTCGGAGATTTTGATCATTTATATATCAATTTCACAACTTGTCATGTAGATAATGATATTTCCTTAGCCAAACGTAAAATAGACAGATATCATCCATGGTACAGGTATTACGATGTACATATTTCAGAAGATTTATATAAAAAAACTGATGAAAGTTTCATAATACCTACAATTCAAAAAATAATAATTGAAAATTTTTCTTCAAACGATTTTCCGAAAGAAAAAATAAATAAGATAATAAGTGATACCTTAAAAAAGCAGAGTTCTTATGAAATGAGATATAAAGAAAAAGTGTCATCTAATCGTAAAGCTATTATTTTTTTAAGATACAATGATGATTGTTTATTTGTTCCGATAGTAAGAATATATGATTCAGATAATAAGTTAATTTTAGAAAAAGAATTGCCGGAAAGAAATAATTTGGATAATTTAGGAGCTTTGGTTTTAACGAAAAATAAACTAACTATAAAGCCCAAAAAGAACAATTGTGAAAATCTAAAAGATAATTGTATAATAATCACATAACAAAGTTTCAAAGCCGACACAGCGGTCAAGCCGTTGTGCGGTTTAAAACGATAGTTATGTGGACGCCCGCTACTTGAGGCGCTTTTAGAGGTAAAATGAGAAACAAAAGAACGATTATTTTTTTAATATTTTCAATTTTAATGCAGAATATTTTTGCGCACGATGAACCTTCGGCAGACATTTTAATAAAATTGAATGATGAGCAAATCATAAAAATTCATATTCCAAAGCCGAATGATGTTTCAGTTCCAGTAAATGCTGATTTATGCAAAGCATTGAATTCTATAGACACAAAGATAAAGCAGGCAAAAGAAATTACCGACTATAATCTTGAAAAGGCTTGTATCGAAGAAGGCTAGTATACAATTGAATATTTGTTGGACGGAAAAAAATATGAACTGCAAAATGACTTTTGGATTTATGAATCTGTTTCAGGAAAATTTTATAGATGCCATATTTTAAATGAATTAAGAACTCTTAAAGACATACATGAACATTCAGATTACTATGGCAAGTATTTTACAAAAATGTCATTGACAAAAAATGATTGTGAAAATCTTGTGTGGAACAAAAAATTGAACAAGCCATGAAAGATTTTGATTATTCAGCAACACCATACACTTTAGATTTTACTCCAGGCAGATTTTTCTATGTTTACCACGATTGCAAACGCGGCTGGAAATATGTTCGACCAGTTGTAAAAAAATTGTAGTTTTAGTTTATTTGCAGTAGGGATAGTAGGGGCGGCGAAGCCGTCGACTACAGGAGATAACTTGTTAGCTCCGAGGACGATGGAGCGAAAGCGGAACCCCGAATAGCCCGACCCACTCTAGCCGAAAGGCAGTTGAGGCTAGAGAGGGGACTGCCCGTATGAAATTTAAAAATTTGCATTTTTGTTAATGTCTATTTTTGAATCCTGTATTTACACAAAAATTAACATAGGATATCCTAAAAATATGACGTTGCAAAAACTTTACAGTTATACTCGACAAGCTATAAATGATTTTCAGCTGATTCAAGAGAGAGACAAAATTGCTATTGGGGTGTCTGGTGGCAAGGATTCTTTGACTTTGTTGTACTCTTTGGCGGGGGTGAAAAAGTTTATTCCAGAAAAAATTCAGTTGGTTGCTATCACTGTGGATTTGGGCTTTGGGGATTTTGATACTGAGGCTGTGAAAAATCTTTGTGAAAAGTTAGAAATCCAATATCACGTGATAAAAACTCAGATTGCAGATATTTTGAAGGCGAAAATTAAAGAGGGAAGTTTTTGTTCTCTGTGTGCAAAAATGCGAAAAGGTGCTTTAACGGATTTTGCCAAAAAGTTAGGTTGTAACAAAATTGCCTACGCTCACCACAAGGATGATTTTATTGAAACAATGTTGCTCTCGCTTTTTTATGAAGGTCAATTTTTCACTTTTCCCCCAACAAAATATTACAAAGAATCTGATATTACAGTAATTCGTCCTTTAATTTACGTTCCAGAGAAGGATATTATCGGTTTTCAAAACAAAATGTCTTTTCAATGCGTGAAAAATCCCTGTCCCCATGACGGAAACACTCGCCGGGAATATGTGAAAAATTTTTTGCATCAATTAAAAAAGGATAATCCAAAAATCAAAGAAAAAATGTTTAACGCAATTCTCAAGGGCAAAATTTATGAGTGGTGATAATTTTGTTTGTGCGAAATCTGTTTTAGTAATTTAACTTTACAAAAATAGTAAATAAAACTTGACAAAATGTTTTTTCTAGGTTATGATTTTAAATATGAGAGATATTTTGATAAAATTGCGTCAGGAAAATCGATATTCTCAGAGTTTGCTTTCTAATGTTTTGGGGATTTCTCGTCAGGCTTATATTAAATACGAATCTGGAGAAGTGGAGCCTTCTGTGGAAATTGTCCGAAAGCTAAGCAAAATCTACAAAGTTCCATATTCGGTTCTTATTGATAATGATCTTCAATATCTTCAAAAGTCTAGACCCTATGTTATTCCAGAAGAAACATATCTTTGTGTGGCGGATTCGGGTGCTTTTTCATCTGGGGAAAAATCTCAATATTCTAAAAGTGAAACAGCATACGATTTTTCAGAGGATTATTTTTCAAAGGTGGCAAGTCCTGCTGTTTCCTACGGAATGAGCAAGTTGAATACAGAATCAACTATCCAATATTTTCAAAATCAGTTGGAAAGTTTACAGGAGGTAATTATGGAAATGCGAAAAAAACTTAAGGATTTTGTTCTTTCAAAATCAGATAATGCAGTTGCTGAA
>JAZUSR010000187.1:0-12201 GCA_045606765.1 Treponema sp. | reverse complement strand
TCATACGCAGCTTTTTCTTTTTCTTCAACTTTGCTAATTGCTTGATCAAAAAGCGAATCATATTTTTCTTGTAATTTAAGAACTTTTGAATCTAATGCACTCTTTGAGTTTTCTACGATTGTAGTTCGTTTTTCAATTTCTTTATTTGCAAGTTCAATATTTTCTTCAAGTTTTTTTACAAGTGAATTATAAGTTTCTTCGATTGAAGATTTATAATTATCAGCACGCTGTTGAGAAATTGCACTAAGTCTTTTAAATGCATCATCTTCAAGAGTTTCAACTTTTTTAGAAGCATTAGAATAAATTCCTGCAACATCACTATTAATTTTATTCATCACTTCTTCATATTGATTAACTGCACCTTTTGTAGAATTTTCAATATCTTTAACTCGTGCATCATATTTTTTTAATAAATCTGCGCCAATTACTTTTAATTGTTCAGCATTAGTTTTTTGAAACTCTTGAGAAATTAAAGGAATTTGCTTTTTAATTTTTTCAATATCTGACTTACTTTCTTCCAACTTATCATGAACCTTACCAACGAAATTAGACTCATTTTTGATTTTTAGAAGATTTTCTTCAACAGCAGAAGTCATTTTTGAAAGATCAGTAATTTGATTTCCGTATTTTGAAATTTTTTCATGAATATCATGAACAGCATTAGTATCTTTTTCTAACGAAGCTATCATTTCGTTAAAAACACCAATTTGCTTTTCCAATCTATTTACGGCAGCAACAGCTTGTTGTTGCTCACCATCTAATTCAGCAGAATGGATTTTTAACTGTTTTACTTTATCAGCAAAATACACATCAAAATCTGCTTTTCGTTTATCAGCATAACGCTTTACTTTTTCCATTGAATTATTATCTTTATCTATCATTCGTAAAACAAATGAAAACAAACATGAAAAAACAACAGCTATAATTATAATTACTAATGCACTCACTTTTTTCCCACCTAAAAAAGTTTTATATTTCTATTTTAACACAAGTTTTGTAAATTGGCGATAGTTTTTAAAAGATATATCTGCATCTTTTAATCGAATATTAAATATTTTTCGCCAGAAAGGCATCAAATAAGCCGCCTTTAATCCAGCTTTTTTAGCACCAATTATATCATATTTTATATTATTCCCGACATATAAAATATCTTTTTCTTGAACTCCAAGTTCTTTTGCCAAGATGCCATATGTATATTTTGAAGGTTTTAACGCACCGATTTTTTCAGCACTATAAACTCCATCACAATATGGAAGTAATCCCCATAAATTTCCTTTTTGTTCTGGAGGAAAATCTGATAAAATTGCAATTCGATATCCAGCATTTTTTAATTCTTTAAAACATTCTTCAATATATTTAAATGGTTTTACATTTGTAAAATGCTTAGGAAAATAATCGTACACAACTTCATTTAATTTTTTTTCAGCTTCACTTGTAGAACATTTCATTCTTTCAGAAAGTAAAATAGCTTGATATCTTCTTAAATCTGGTAATTGTGCAGATCTTCGAAGGACGCCTCTTACTCTACCAAAATGGTAGAATAAAACCACATTTTTCCAAAAATGAAAAAATATTTTTCGATAGAATCTACTTTGTGGATATAAAGTTCCATCAATATCAAAGGCAATAACTTTTACATCTAACATTTTAAATTAACCCATTTTCATTTAGCATAAAGATTTTTTTCTTGCGGATAAAAAACATTCGATGCCTTTACCCTTACAAGATGAATAAAACAATCATTTGTTTTTTTCAATTGATTTTCAAATTCAGAGTATTTACTTTCTTGACCATCAATAAATACTACAATTTTAAAATAACCATTTTCGTCTAAATATGGAAATATTACAGCCGCATCATTAAAAACTTTTACTTCCGAATTTTTCCTATCTGTCTGACGAATTGCAGCAAGATAAAAATATCCAGGTTCAGTTGCACTTAAAGAATACAACAAAGCTTTTAAATGATTTGGTTTATAACCAGTATTTTTGATATATCCAACTGTATTTGTAACCCCCTTATCAGTTACAATTGCAGCAAATGGTTCAACTTTAACATCAACACCAGTTTCGGAATACAAATAAGTTTTTTTTGCACGAACTGACAAAGATGCAGCAGCAAGATTACGAGTCCAATCTAAACTAAAATTTGTACTAAACTTTGAATTAAGTGCTCCCTGAAATCCTGTATCTTTATATTCAACAGTTGGACTGACCAAAGGCTCACGTTTTAAATAACTTCCTGCCATTGGTTCAATCAAACCGTCAACAACCCATTTAACAAATCCACATGAAGATAAAACAATTTTCCCCTTATTCTTTGGATCGCATACAAAAGGTTGTCCCGTACGAATCGAAATAGGACTACCGATTTCATCATACATTGCATCATCTTCATATGCAAGTTTTGGTAACATCGAACGAATTGTTTGAGCCATTACTTTTGAATTATTGTAAATGTCTAAATTTACATCGACATACTCCCACGGAATTGTTTTTTGAGTCAAATTATAAATATCTTGAATACTCATCGAAAAAAGTTTTTCAAAAGGAATTCCAATTGGTAACGATTTTACAACATAAGCACCGTAAACCAAAAAATCAATTCGTGCTGTATTTTTTAATGATTTAAACTGAATAAACACATCACTATTTTTTGAAACATAAATGCGAATAAAATCTGGACTACCATCACTTTTATTTCGAGCATACATCCATGTTCCAAAAGAATTTATGTTATACACATCTTCAACTTCTGTATGAACACCTGTGCTATCATAAACATCAATACGCATACTTGATTTTGGCGAAACATAAACAAAAAACTTATCTTCTTTTTCTTCAAGACTTATCTGAAAAGTTTGTCCTGAATAATTCTTACGAATTTGTGTATTTTGCAAACGAATAAGTTCTAAATCTTGTTTAAACCATTCATTTTGAATTTCTTTGCGAATTTCACTAGAGTCGGGAATACCAAATTTATTATAATCTGCAAAAATAAATACAGCACTAAAAAGAGTTGTTAATAAAAATACAAGTCCTTTTTTATAAAATTTCATACTCCCCTTCTCCTAAAATTTTATTTTGCCGGTGGAACTTGTTCAAAATTAACAGGCTCTGGGTCAACAAAAACAGTTGCACCTTCTGCCAATTGAGTTATTGGTTTTACAAGTTCTACTTTTCCATTCTTACGAACTTCAATCATTCCGTCCTTATTTTCGTCAGGATGTTTTCCAGCTGGTGCATTCGAAAGTAAAAGTTTTAGTCTATTAAGCTGATTTACTTCTGAACTTCCTGGGTCATAATCGATTGCACTAATATTACTTTCTGGATAACGACGACGCAATTCTTTGACCATTCCCTTTCCTGTAACATGGTTTGGCAAACAAGCAAATGGCTGAACACAAGCAATACTTGGAACTCCCGAATGAATTAGCTCTACCATTTCAGCAGTTAAGAACCAACCTTCTCCAGTAATATTTCCAAGTTGAACAATATCATCAACAGAGTCCATCATTTTATAAATTGAAGTTGGAGATTCAAAACGGTGAGACTTATTAAGATATTTTTTCATCTTATTGCGATACAATTCAAGGAACCATACAAAAAGTTTTGCATTACGCTCAGTCTTTTTTGGGAATGCAAGTTCTTCGTGTCTAAATATTCCTGTACTAAAAGAATAGAAGAAGAAGTCAGCTAAATCTGGCATTACACATTCAGCACCTTCTTGTTCGATAGTTTCGACAATTTTATTATTCGCTGTTGGATGGAATTTTACAAGAATTTCACCTACAACTCCGACACGAGGTTTTTTGATTGGTAAAAGTTCAAGGTTGTCAAAATCTTTTACAATATTCTTAATTAATTTATGATACTTACGAATCGAAAGAGATTTAATTGCAACTTCAGCCTTAGCACTCCACTTTTCGTACAATGCATTTGCACTTCCCGGAACCTTTTCATAAGGACGAGTTCGATACAATACACGCATCAAAACATCACCAATCATTATTGCCATCAAACATCTATGCAACAACTTTGGAGTAATTTTAAATCCTGGATTTTTTTCAAATCCTTGCGCACTCAAACTAAGAACAGGCACATTTGACCAACCTGCATCATTCAAAGCACGACGAATAAATCCAATATAATTTGTCGCACGACAACCACCACCAGTTTGAGTAATCAACAATGAAGTTTTATTAATATCATATTTTCCAGATTCCAATGCTGCAATCATTTGACCAACAACAAGAATCGATGGATAACAAGCATCATTATTTACATATTTAAGACCAGTCTCAATTGCTTTAGGATCAACAGCATCTAATATTACAAAATTAAATCCTGAATATTCAAATGCCTTTTGCAAAATCTTAAAGTGGATAGGAGACATTTGAGGTCCAATAATTGTGTGAGTATATTTCATTTCTTTAGTGAACACTTGTCGCTTATAAGCACCTGTTTTAATTTCATAGCGCTTACGATTTCGTTCACGAGCCTTTACAGCGGCAATCAAACTTCGGATACGGATTCTTACAGCACCCAAGTTACTACCTTCATCAATTTTGATTAAAGTATACATTCGGCCTTTAGCTTTCATAATTTCGTCTACTTGATCTGCTGTAACAGCATCAAGTCCACAACCAAATGATGTAAGCTGAACTAATTCAAGGTTTGCCATTCCAGCTACAAAGTTTGCAGCTCTATACAATCTATTATGGTAAACCCATTGGTCAACAATTCTTAAAGGTCTTTCAATCGCACCCAAATGAGCAACAGAATCCTCTGTAAATACTGCAAGTCCAAGGCCATTAATCATTTCTGGAATACCATGATTAATTTCTGGATCTAGATGGTATGGACGACCTGCCAATACAATCCCGTTTACTCCATTAGTAATAATTTTTTCAAGAGCGTCTTCTCCTGCTTGTTTAACTTCTTCTCGGAATTTTTCTTGTTCTGCCCATGCTGCATCAATAGCCATCATTACTTGTTCAAAAGTAATAGAATTAAAATGAGGATGAAGTTCTTCAAACAATCGATATCCCAATCGTTTTTTGTCATAAATTGGGAGGAATGGATTCATATAAAGAATACTTTCATCTTGACGAAGAGCATCAATATTATTACGCAAAACTTCAGGATAACTTGTTACAATTGGACAGTTGTAATGGTTTCCAGCACCTGTATCTTCTTGCTTTTCATATGGAGCACAAGGATAAAAGATAAATTTTACACCAGCTTGTAAAAGTGATTCAACATGACCGTGAGAAATTTTTCCAGGATAACAAACTGATTCAGAAGGAATTGATTCCAACCCTTTTTCATATACATTACGAGTTGAACGAGGTGAAAGTCGTACACGGAATCCAAGTTTTGTAAAGAATGTAAACCACAATGGATAATTTTCATACATATTAAGAATTCGAGGAATTCCAACTTCACCAAGAGGTGCGTTTTCAATTGGTAATGGAGTATAAGCAAATACTCGACGATATTTCCAAGCAAAAAGGTTTGGAACTTCATCTTTTGCATCTACTTTAATATTTGTATTTTCTTTATTACTTGCATCGATGATAACTTTATCTTCTGCAAAATCAAGACCTCGTTCACATCTATTACCTGTTACAAATGTACGAGAAGTTTCTTTTCCATCTTTATCTTTTGCAGTAAAAGTATTAATTGTCAAAAGACAATTATTTTGACATTTTCCACATCGTTTAAGTTCAAGATCAACATTGAAATTTTCAAGCTGCTCAATAGTTGCAATTGTAGAACGAACATCATGAACAGTTCCTTCTGGTTCACCTGGTTTTGGAGTCATCAAATCAATCCACTGATCCATAGCGATTAAAGCCGAACCATAAGCACCCATCAAACCTGCAACATCTGGTCTAAATACATTTACGCCAGCTATTTTTTCAAATGCTCGCAAAACTGCATCGTTAAAGAAAGTTCCACCTTGAACAACAACCTTAGTTCCAATCTCAGAAGCTTTTCTAAGTTTAATAACTTTAAACAATGCATTTTTAATTACTGAATATGAAAGACCCGCCGAAATATCTGCAACAGTAGCACCTTCTTTCTGAGCCTGTTTTACACGACTGTTCATAAATACTGTACAACGGCTTCCAAGATCTACTGGTTTTTTTGCCATTAAAGCAATCTGAGAAAATTCTTTTACATCCATTCCCATTGTACGAGCAAAGTTATCTAAGAAAGAGCCACATCCTGATGAACATGCTTCGTTAAGCTGAATTGATGCAATAGCACCATCTTTCATGCGAAGACATTTCATATCTTGTCCACCGATATCAAGCAAGAATTCAACACCAGGGACAAAGAAATCAGCTGCTCTAAAGTGAGTAATTGTCTCAACTTCGCCTGCATCAACTCCTAAAGCAGCTTGGAACAAAGCTTCTCCATACCCTGTAGAAACAGCACGAGCTATGTAAACATCTTTTGGAAGTCGTTCATACAATTCTTTTAGCATCTTTACTGCAATATCAACTGGATTACCAGCATTATGTGTATAGTAACTCCAAAGTATTTTTCCTTCTTGATTAATTAAAACAGCCTTTGTAGTTGTAGACCCTGAATCAAGCCCTAAGAAAACAGGACCTTTTGTTTGATCAAGATTTCCTCGTAATGCAACTTCACCAGTATGACGGGTTCTAAATTCTGTAAGTTCATCTTCTGTGTTGAATAATGGTTCAAGACGCTGTACTTCAGAAAGTTCTGCATCAACAAGTTTAGTTAAACTTTCTTTAAATTCTTTTAAAGTTGGGAATGGAATTGCTTTTTTTGAATCAGAATCAAAATAGTTTTTTCGTTCAGCAGAATAAGCAGCCCCTGCAGCTACAAATAATTGAGAATTTTCTGGAACAATAATTTCTTCAGGTTTTAATTTTAGTGTTTCGATAAAACGATAACGCAACTGATCCATAAAGTGAAGTGGTCCACCAAGAAATGCAACATTTCCTCTAATTGGTTTTCCACAGGCAAGACCTGAAATTGTTTGACTAACTACAGCTTGATAAATAGATGCTGCAATATCTTCTCTTCGTGCGCCTTCGTTAATCAATGGTTGAACATCAGTTTTTGCAAATACGCCACAACGAGCAGCAATAGGATAAATAGTAGAAGCGCCTTTTGCAAGTTCATTTAAACCACCTGCATCAGTTTCTAGCAAGGCTGCCATCTGATCAATAAACGCACCTGTACCACCAGCACAAGTTCCGTTCATACGCTGCTCAACGCCGCCTTTAAAATATGTAATCTTAGCGTCTTCTCCACCAAGTTCAATAACAACATCTGTCTGGGGAATAATTTTACGAACAGCAGTTGTAGCAGCAATAACTTCCTGAATAAATGGCACAGAAAGCCATTGAGAAACAGCAAGACCACCAGAACCTGTTACCTTAACAGAAACAGTCTGTTCAAGCCCTTCTGGTAATTTTTTTTCAAGACAATCGATTGCATCTGTTACAACTTTTATAATAGTACTTCGGATATCAGCCTTATGACGAACATAATCACTAAATAAAATTTCATCACTATCACTAAGAGCACAAACTTTTACTGTAGTCGAGCCAACATCAATACCGAATCTAATAGGTGTTACAACCTTTTTGAATGTTATATTTTTTTCTTCATTTTCTAAAGACATAATTCTTCCTAGTTTAAAATTATTCTTATATCATTTTAATTATATTTCGTTATTTATTCAAGACAATGACAGTTTTAAGAATATTATTGAAGAAAAAATATTAAAATAAAATATCTTATCACAACTCGTAAGAAAAACTCTACAAAATCGTTACAACAAAAAAGGCCACCTCATTCCTGCGATGACTTTTCCTTTTAAGCTACCACTGAATTCTGAATTTTCAACAGCTGGACCTCTAAGAATGAGTACTACAATTACTACAACTCCTATTTTGTGTTTGTTCTGCATACTGTAACAGCAAATCTAGACTTGTTATTTACTAGAACCGGAATGGCTAGTAAAAGAATGGGAAAAAAATGTAATTGAAATGAGGAATAATATATAAGCAAAAATATTTTACTTATTAAATGGTTTAGAATATAATAATATAGGCATTTTTTTATAACTTAATTTATTATACAAGAGGAGGTAAGATAAAAACTGTCTAAAATATCGCCAGTTTTTATCTTTATTAGTTTGCTTTGCAAACTAATTATTTACCGCTGTTTTTCACTTTGTTGCAAAACAGCATAAAAAGTCAATTGCAAAACTGAAGTTTTGTTCATTGACTTTTATGGGAGAAAATATGAAAAATAAGATTGATTTTGAAGAATTAAAGAACCCAAAAAAAGAAATTTATGAAAGTTTATGGAAAAATTGTGATTTGGATTTTGAAGTTGCAAAAAAAGGTAATAAAGACCCTTCATACGAATT
This sequence comes from Treponema sp., assembly GCA_045606765.1. Lineage (GTDB taxonomy): Bacteria > Spirochaetota > Spirochaetia > Treponematales > Treponemataceae > Treponema_D. Next base: position 3,777 of record JAZUSR010000187.1, on the reverse strand, counting down.
AGCTTTTTCAAATATGACATTAATTGATTTTGTTGGTGATAAAATAGCATTATCTTTTGATATTAACAAAAACAAAGATACTTTTGCTAAAAAATTTCAAATGGCATGTTCTGGATCCGGTGGTGAATTAAAAAATATTACAACTCTCCATTCTTCTTCACTTTGTGCTTTGTTATTCTTCTTTAATGTTGACAATAAAAAACTTGTTATACCAAGTCTAAGTGAATATGAATTTACAGAATCTTATTTTGAATTTAAAAATAAAGTGATTAGATATCCTTCAAATATAGATGTAGTTCTTTTAGGCAAAAATATTAAGACCGGCAAAAAGGTTATTCTCTTTCTTGAATCAAAATTCTCTGAATATATAACAGGTATTGGGAAAAAAAAGGTAAGTCAATCATATTTTAAGTCTGGCTGTTATAGTGCTCCTATTTATGAATCTATAGAAGAAAAAGAAGAATCTTTCGATTTCAATAAAGAAAATGGTTTCAATAATTCTGAAAAATATAATGAAGGTCTTAAACAAATGATTTCTCATTATTATGGTATCCGTAGATTTATGAAAGGTGAATTTTTTGACGATAATGAAGATGTTTATAAAAATATTAGAGAATATGGTGCAGACGAAATCATCTTAGGTGAAATTCTATTTGATAATTTCGCAAAAGACAATAAATTAGAAGATAAATTAAAAAACTATAAAAAAGACTATTCTAATTTAGCTAATATTATTAAAGAAGAATACAAAAAGGATGAAACAAAGCCTAAAAATATAGAGTTTAAAGTTTTAGAAAAATCTCTTAGCTATTCTGAATTAGACAAATATATTTCTGACTTCCCTAAAATTAAAAAGTTTTATTTTGGGAACAAATAAGAGCCTTCTATGATGTACAATGACAATCCCTATTGCGAAACTTTCTCCGCGCTAGGGATTGTCAGTTTGAGAGAGCAAACAAGTAAATAAATTTCCTATAACAAAACAGGACGAAGTGCTGTATTGAAGAAGCAGCGATTTTTTGTCGCCGTTCCGTAGGATTTGTATATTTTAGAAAGAATAAAACGCGCAAGTTTGCTGTGCAAACTGGATAGCAACCGCAACTTGTATCAAACGCCCACACATCATATAAAAAGAGTTGCTAAAATATAAATTTGGATTTATATTTACATTATACTAGGCTTTTAGTCACTATGAAAGAATGGCTTTTACAAGTTCTACTGCTTTATTAAATTTAGTTAGGTAGTCACCTTCAATGTATTCAAATTTTTTACCACTAGAATTATAGATACCTGCAATTAAATTTTTATAATATTCCCGATTATCACGAATTATTTCACTTCGGTCCCCATCTTGAACCCATTTTACATCAGGTGCCAAAAATAAAATTAAATCATATCGATTGATTGCATCTATTGCCTTTGATAAATTAATATTATTCTGACTTCCTTCTAAAAAATTCAAATAAAACTGAGTTATCAAACAGTCTGTATCACAAAAAAGAACTTTATTACTCTGTTCAATCGCTTTAAGTTCGTTTAATTTTTGAGTAAGCAGAATTTCTGTAAAATCTTCATCTAACATTAATTCATCTGTTCCTGATTTTTGCGATAATTCTCTTCCTGCCTCTTCAATAAAATTCGTATTAAAATAATTTGCAAGATTTGTTGTCAAAACAGATTTTCCGGAACTTTCAACACCAACAATTAGAACTTTTTTTACAAAATATGATTTTACAAAATTTGGAAGCCATTCCCATCTTTTATAAGGATTTTTCCTAATTTCTGTTGAACTTATTTCATTGCGATCAAAAACATAGAATTTACTTTCTGGATAATTCTTATTCCAAAAACTATTTTCATCATAATCTGATCCACAAAACACAATATCAATAGGTTCCCCTATCATTTCTTTGACTTTTTCTGAATCTTTTTTAGAAACTTCTTCTGTATAATCAGATTTTACTTTGCAATCATCAGTCAATGTAAGAATTGTTACATTACCAATATGTTTTGTAGCTGTATAAAGCCATCGATAACGAATTTTGTAATCAATTTCATTTCGATTAAAACCTATACTGAGAATAACATACAATTTTTCACACATACATGAAGCTTTAATAATGCATTCAAGATGACCATTATGCATTGGATTAAAAGAACCACCATACATTCCAACTTTGTACATTTTGTTCACCTTATTTTGTTTCAGTTTCTTTTACCCATTTTATCAACATTAATATTGCATTTACAAGATAAATTGACCACATCAAAATCGTTGCAAAATCACCTGTTCCTTGAATAAATGCGTAAATCCACATAAATACTGTTACAACATCAACTATAATCCATAAAATCCATTGTTCACGACATCGTTTTATACAAAGAATCTGTGCAAAAATAGAAAAAACAGTACTCATTGAATCAACAAACGGCAGAGTTCCTCTTAACATTTTTAAAATAAAACTGTATGCAAATGTAGAAATAATTAATAAAGAATAAATTATAATTGAACTTTTTAATGTTAATTTTTCTTTTTTAACTTCCTCTGTTTCTGTATTTAGATTTTTTTTCCATAGATATATGCCAATAAAATTTGTTGGAAGATAATATATAAGGTTCAGCATAACTTCTCCCCAATACCTTGCTTTCCATGCAACAACTGCATACAATATCGTATTTATTGTTCCAAAATAAAAACTGGAGATTTTTCCTTTTCCTGTTAGAATTACACACCAAATTCCTGTTAAAGCCGCGATTATTCCAACTAGATTGTCTTTCCAATACAATGAAGTTGCTAAAATAATTAAAGTTGCAAAAATAATCCAGCATATTTCCCAAGTTTTCCAAATATTATTCTGCTTCATAAAAAAATCCTTTATTGGGAATAATTATATCACAAATTTTTATTTTTATGAATTTATTCCTTAATATACTTACAGCACCCATGCTTCTATTAGTGGATAAAATCCTTTTTTTTACAATTTCATTTCTTTTCGTCCAAAGTTTTGCTCGGAATAACGAGATTGTCACCTCGAAATAGACTTCTAATTCATAATTCAGGATTCAACATTTTACGTTATTGTAAGCAGAGCGAAGCAATCTAGAAATTGTACTCTCAAACATTGGATTTCCAAAATTCTCTAAGCAAAAAATCTTTAATGTAAAAAAAATTTCTCTTAATTCTGCATTCTTAATTCTGAATTTTCAACAGCCATTTCCAAACTGGAATTACTTTGATTTTTATACCATCAATGTTTAATTCTTTTTCTTCTTCGTAGGTGATTATTATAAATTCTTTTGCTTCTTTTAGAGTTTTTGCAGCTTCTACAAGAGATTTTGTTTCCCTATCATCAGAAATATTTGTAACGGAATATGATACTTGAATTGCAGTGCCAGTTTCTTCTATAAAAAAGTCCACATCTAAGTTTTTAGATTTTAAATAATACACATTGTCTTTATAATTATTCCACAAATTTATTGCTACAAGATTTTCTAACAAACGAGGTTCTTCCTTATTTAAAAACAGATTTAATAATCCATTGTCGTTAAAATAGTATTTTGGAGTTGTTTCTTTTTCTACAAATTTTGAAAAATAATTTTTTATTGCAAAAATCAAAAAAGATTGTTTTGCATATTCAATATAATCTATAACAATATCTTTGCTTATTTTAACGCCAATTGTTTTAAGAATGTTATGCAATTTTGAATAAGAAATTTCATCTTTCACAGATTCTGCTATTTTTTTCATCAAAAGTTGCAGTCCATTAGGATTTCTTA
>JAZUSR010000186.1:0-2400 GCA_045606765.1 Treponema sp. | reverse complement strand
TTAAACGGAATAAAATATTCAGTAAATATAATAGAAACATCAAATGTTTGATTTTCTAGAAACTCAATATATTTTGCATAACCTTTCTTTTTCCAAAATAAAATTTTCTTTTTATCATCTTTATCTAATTTTGTAGAAAACTTAAAAGTTACAATTTTCTGATTTGCACCATCTGAAAACATTACAAATGTGTTATTTAAAAAACCATATATATATGTTCCATTATTCTCAAAATTTAATTCATTCCCTAATTTTCGTAAACCTGGAAAAATCATTGTACTTCCCTTAAAAACTTAAATAGTTCCTCAGATATTAAGAAAATAAAAACTAATTAACGATTTTTTATTTTAATTAAAATTATTTCGCTAAGATCTTTAACTTGAAAATCCATAAATGCAAATAACATATCAGAATTCAAACAATTAAAATAGTCATTTTCACAAACAAGATTTTTTTCACATTTGATATCATCAAGTAAAACCCATTGATATGGAGCAATTTTATTATTTTCAGTAAAAGCCATTATTAAATATGGATAATCTGGATCATCGTTACTTTCTTGAATTTTTTTAATAATAGATTCAGTTCCACGAACAATTGTAAATTCAGCATCTAAATCAAATTTTAAAAAAGCATCTTTTAGCATTTCAAACTTAAAACTTGCAATTTGTCTTTGATTTTCTATGGCAATATCAAAATAATCACCTTGATTTAAATCATAAGGAGTAGCTAAAGGATTAAATTGATAAATTGAAAAAGCAGTGCAATATAAAAAATTTCCAAAGTAGTAAAGATTAGGAGACAGATACTTAAACTTTTCTGAACCAGATTTTTCTAATAGATTTTGAATATGCTTTGCTTTAACAAAATTATTTTGATTAACTTCTTGTTTTGTATAAAACTTATATGTTGAAAATTGAGTTGCCTGAATTGGAGTAATATCATTAACTTTTTTGTTTACATCAACTTTATAATTTAATAAAGTTTCAATTTTATTAGCTTGTAAAGAATAAGCTAGAGTATAAAGCAATGTAATTCCAGACTTTGTAGGTTTATCAAAATCAAATTTCTTTTTTTCCAATAATGAACAAGCTGTCGCAAAATTTTCATCAGAAAAATATGCCAAAGAAACTTGAAGATTCATATTTTTTTCGGAAATCTCATCCAAATTTGACTTTTTTTTCAATAAAAGCTTAAAATTTTCAATATCGTCATTAATGGCACATTGAATCAAACTTTTTGCATTTACAATTCCAGTTACAATTGAAAAAATAATTACAAACAAAAGACTTTTTTTCATAAAACAACTCCATAAATAAAAATAAATTTGAATTTTAGTAAAAAATAAAGAAAAGAATAACAGGACAAAACAACTTTTTCTCAATTATCACACTAGTACTGAAAAAAGTCAACAAATAAAACCATAAAAAAATACTAACATGAATACATAAATTTTTACCATTTTTTTTAATTTAAATCGAAATTATCCACCAATCATAACTCCAATATTTCCATTAAGAATTATTCGAATAATTCCACAGATTACAAGATGAATTGGATAGTAAAAATAAAAAAAATATTTCATTCCCTTAAACGAACCTCGCTGTCCGTTATAATTTTTTAAAAGTGGAATTGTAAGCGAAACACCCATTTGTATAATTCCGTATAAAGGATTTATAAAAATAGCATAAACTATAGCATAAATAAAAATCCATAGAATCATCATTGTCATCTGTTTTTTAAAGTTTCCTCGATTCTGACCAAAATAAAGTATTACTAATAATGCTGGACTTGACCAGTCTGATGGAAACGCCAAAGCAGCAAGAATAAAAATCAGTACTGTTTTTTGCCAGTATTTTAATTTTTCAGAATCAGAAATTGTTAAAGCTAATACTCCTAAAAATAAAGGCCAAATTACACTAGTTTGATTAAAACAAGTTGTTTGAAAAGGAATAAAAGGAATTCCAAAAGCAAAATTATATGCAAAATGCCCGATAATTGAAAAAATGAATAAACGAAATAAATATTTTTTTACATTATGAGTATAATGGTAACCTTCTGCAACCATATACCAAAATATGGGAGCTGCAAGTCTTCCCAAAATATGAAAAAGGATAATCCACCAATCAGTAGGATAATTTGGAAAAATCACACTAATCACATGGTCTAATGTCATTGAAATAATTGCAATTACTTTTAATTGATTTCCTGTTAAACCGTTTTTCATATTAATTAATTTCCTTTGTTGCAAAAAATAATTTTTGATAAAAAAAGCTTTTAAAAATAGAAAAAGACAAAAAAAAAGTCTGGCAGCTACCTACTTTCCCACAATTAAGCAGTATCATCGGCGTTAGAGAGCTTGACTTCCGTGTTCGGTATGGGAACGGGTATTTCCTCTCC
>JAZUSR010000185.1:0-2731 GCA_045606765.1 Treponema sp. | reverse complement strand
ATAAAAATAAAAAAATAGGAGAATATTTACGAGGAATTCGAGATGATGAATATTTTAATCCAAATGTTTCTTTAAATAATATTAATTCAACAAGTACTCCTATGGCACTTATATTAAATTTAGATTTACCAATTCGAATTATAACTACAGATTTTGAAAAATGGGGATTTAACTTTTTAAGGAAATTAAATTTTGAACTACAAATCAATCCTTTTATAGATTTAGCACTTACTCATAACAGAGTTACCGAAAGGACCTTTTCACTCAAAGATGGATTTTATACAGCAGGAATTGAATTTATAGTATTTCCTTTAAGATGGAAGTCATTACAAATTAGAGCTTCGGCAGGATTTGATCTAGGTAGAATGTTCTTTAAAGATTTTATTGACTCATCATGGAGACCAAATCCTTCTGTTTATGAAGTTTCCTTTGGAATTGGATTACATTATTAATTCTTTTTAAGATTTCTGTGTAGCAAGTTTTTCAAGTGCAACACTTTTCCAATATTTATCTGGGCAATTTTTAGAAAGAACTGTAATTAAATCTATAGGAAATCTTCTAAAACCATTAAGCAAACCAAGATCATAAATATCACATAATCCTTTCCAAAAGTTTTTTGAATTACACCACTCTAGAATATCATCGTACTTAGAAATTTGATAAAAAAAGTTTTCTAAAGTAGTATATTCATAATCTGAATCACGATCTTGTAAAATTGAATTAATATGTGTAAAAGAAATTAATACAGCATAAAGATTGAACAAATAAGCATCTTTAAATTGTTTAAAATTATATTTTATCTTACTTAATTCATAGTAAGCATCTAAGGCAAAAATTGAATCAATTCTATAAAGTGAAAAAATCTTTGACGAATTATTTTCTTTGATAGAACGAGAAGTTCTAATTAAAGCATTTTTTAAAGTTTCATCTTTATAAGAAGCTTTTTCAGCAATTAATAACAAGGATTTTTCTTGAATAGGAATATCATTAAGATATTTTCCAATTTCAGCTTTTTTGTATAAAACATCATTTAACATTGAAGGAATTTCAAGTAAATGAGAGTGTTCATAAACTTTATCTAGATAATTTAAAGCTAAGTTATATTCTCCTTCTACTTCATAAATTTTTGCAATTAAAAAATATGCTTCAGGATATTCACTTTTAGTTTTAATATATTGAATTAATTTTGTTATTGATTGGTCAAAAAAATCAAGTCCTTTGTAATAAATATTTTCATTTATAATCTCAAGAGCTTTATATTCTTGTCGTTCTTTTAACACTTTTATTACATCTGGAATAAAATCTCCAACTTTACGAACGTCATATGGTTTTAGTGCTTTTTCTAAAACTTCAATTGAATATTCACATTCTTTTTTTCGTGCTGAAATTGCATCATTACAATATTTTATAGAATCTGCAAAATAATTTGTATCAAAAGATTGCTCAGCTTTTTGTAAAATTTTCCAAGACTTTATTTCATTATTATCTTTAGAGAATAATGGTAAACAACAATTTAAAATTATAAATAATAAAATATGTGCTTTTAATAATTTTTTCAAAGTGATTCAATCTCCTTTATAAATATATTATCGGCATCTTTTGCATCAATTGTTTGTATTATTTTACCTTTTTTAAAAATAATTGCTTTATCTCCAGCTCCTGCAATTCCAATATCAGCATGCTTGCCTTCTCCAGGTCCATTAACAATACATCCCATCACAGCCACAGTAATATCTTTATCCATTGAAAGAAGTTTATTCTGCCACTTATCAACAAAAGCATGAACATCAAAGCCAAGTCTCCCACAACGAGGACACGAAATAATTGTTACTCCACCTTTTCTAAGTCCACATTCATGTAAAATTTCACGACCTGTAATAACTTCGTTTTCCGGAGAAGATGAAAGACTTACTCGAATTGTATTACCAATTCCATTAGAAAGTAATTTACTAAATGCCAAAGTTGTTTTTACGATACCAGTAATTAAAGGGCCTGCTTCGGTTACACCAATATGTAATGGTGCGTTATATTTTTGTGAAAAAGCTTCGTTAGATAAAATTGTCTCTTCAACAGAAGAAGCTTTCATAGAAACTACATATTGATTAAAATTTAGTTCATCAAAAATTTGGGCTTCTCGAGCAGCAGTTTCAGCAAGTGCATCAAAGCGAGAAATTAAATTATTCTCAACTTTTTCAGCCAAATCTTTGGGTAAACTTCCAGAATTAACACCAATTCTAATAGCAACACCATTTTCTTTACAAGCATTTACAACTTTTTCAATTTTATCTCTAGAACCAATGTTACCAGGATTAATTCTTATTTTTGCAACATTTCCTTTTAAACATTCTAATGCGAGACGATAATCAAAATGAATATCTGCAACTAAAGGCATTGAAGTTCTAGCCGCAATTTCACACAATGATTTTGCACTAGGAATGTCAGGAACTGCAAAACGAATAATGTCGCAACCAAGCATTTGTAAATTATTTATATCTTTAAGAATTGAATCTAATTTAGATGGATTTTCAAAAACATCAACTATTCCATCTTTCCACATTGTTTGAATTGAAACTGGATGATTTGCACCAATTCCAATTTTTTTTGTAATACCTTTTCCACCAATAAAAACTTCGTTAGTCATATTCATACTATAACATAAAATTAATTAAAAAAATAGTATTAAAAAGATATTGAAATACGTCCGGTCAAGGCACGCTTTGCTCAAGGCCTT
>JAZUSR010000184.1:0-12434 GCA_045606765.1 Treponema sp. | reverse complement strand
TGTAACAATGATTATTATTACAATTATTTCATTAAATGTAGAAGTTGGAAAGCCAATCATTGGCGATTACAATTTGCTAAAAATACTTCCATACATTTTAGTTTTAATTGGGGGAATTATTGGAATTAACGTATTTGTTGTTTTATTAATTGGTATTGTAAGCGGAACAATTATTATGCTTGCAACAGGTTCTACCGCTCCAACTGCCCTTCTTTCTAACATGGGTTCTGGTGTTTCTGGAATGTTTGAAACAACAATCGTTGCAATTTTAGTTGCTGCAATTTGTGCATTAATTGAAAACTACGGCGGATTTGCTGCCCTTCTTTCTTTAATCAAAAAACTTTTCAAAGGAAAAAAAGGCGGCCAACTTGGAATGGGACTTTTAGTTGGCGCTATGGACATTGCAACAGCAAATAACACAGTTGCAATTGTAATGGCAAACCCAATTGCAAAAGAAATGGCACAAGATTACGGAATCTCGCCTAAAAAAGCCGCTTCAATTTTGGACACTTTTAGTTGCGTTTTCCAAGGAATTATTCCATACGGTGCACAAATGTTAGTAGCACTTTCGGTAGCACAGGGATTAGGTCATAATGTTTCGGCTTTCCAAGTAATTCCTAATTTAATTTACCCATTTATGTTGCTACTTAGTTCTTTAGTATTCATCTTTTTGGTAAAAGAAAAATCTGAAAAATAATTCATGTGGTTAAGATAGTACTAAGTTTTTAGTTCTTAACTCACCTGTATTTAGATTATTCAATTATGTAATACTGAATAAAAGTATCCTGACATAAAAAAATATTTTGCGTTAGGATACTTTACAATTTTATTTTTAATAACTATAATTTTTTAGTAGCATTGATTCAGTTTGAACAGTGACTATTTTTATAAAAAACTTATCTCATTTTTTTAGACTTGATCTATAAAGGACAGGTACTATGACTACTCTCGATTTTCCTTTACGGAAAAAAAATAATCAAAAAATTTCAATGATTACTTGTTATGATTCAACTTTTGCAAAACTTGTTAGCAATTCTGACATTGATTGTATTTTAATTGGTGACAGTTGTTCTATGGTTATGCATGGGAATTCTACAACAATTCCTGCAACTACACAAATGATTGAATTTCATACAAAAGCTGTAAGTTCAACTTGTAAAAATAAATTTATAGTTGCAGATATGCCATTTTTAACAACACGGCAGGGAAAAGATTTTGCAACAAACCAAGCCGGAAAATTAATTATTGCGGGTGCCAATGCTGTAAAAATTGAAGGAATAATTGGACAAGAAGATATTATTTTACATCTTATTCAAAGTGGAATTCCTGTAATGAGTCACTTAGGTCTTACACCACAATTTTACAATTCTTTTGGTGGCCATAAGAGACAAGGAAAAACTGAAGAATCCGTTATCAAAATAAAAGAAGAAGCAAAAAAAGCAGAAGAACTTGGATGCTTTGCAATCGTATTAGAATGTATTCCAACTGAACTTGCAAAAGAAATTTCTGAGTCTGTTAATATTCCAACTATAGGAATTGGTTCAGGTCCATATTGCGATGGACAAGTATTAGTATTACAAGATGTTCTTGGACTAGGAGATTTCAAACCAAAATTTGTCCATAATTTTTTAAACGGAAGTGAATTAGTATTAAATGCTTTTAATCAATATGCAAAAGAAGTTTCTAATAATTCATTTCCACATAAAGAAAATTACTAATTAGAAAAAAGGACAAATTATGAAAATAATAAATACTGTTGAACAATGGAAAGAAAATTATTCATTGATAAAAAATTATAAAATTGGTTTTGTTCCAACAATGGGAGGACTTCACGAAGGACATATTTCTTTAATAAAAAAATCCATTGAAGATAATCAAATCACAGTTGTAAGCATTTATCTCAACCCTACTCAATTTAACGATAAAAATGATTTACTAACCTACCCAGCAAATTTTGAGGATGATTGCAAAATATTAGACAAGTTAAATGTTGATTTTGTTTTTGCTCCAACATATGATGTGATTTATCCAGATAATTATAAATATGTAATTTCTGAAAAAGAATTTAGCAAGTTATTATGTGGTGCAACTCGTCCAGGGCATTTTGACGGTGTATTAACTGTTGTAATGAAATTGTTCAATATTATAAAACCTAATAACGCATACTTTGGTGAAAAAGATTATCAACAATATAAATTACTCGATGGACTTGTAAAAGCTTTTTTCTTAGATGTTAAATTAATTCCTTGTCCAATTATTCGAGAAGATTCTGGATTAGCATTAAGTTCACGAAATAGAAAATTATCTAAAGAAGGAATAAAAATTGCTTCAAAAATTCATCAAATAATTTCAAGTGATAATTCTTTAGAAGATAAAGAAAAAATGCTTATTAATGCAGGATTTACAATTGATTATATCACACAAATAGAAAAACGATTGTATGTTGCTGTATTTTTAGAAGGAGTGAGATTAATCGATAATGTTGAACTCTAATAAATCAAAAAATATTCTTTTGTATGTAAGCGGGTCTATCTCTTGTTTTAAATCTTGTTCATTAATCAGTATGCTAAAGAAAAATGATTATGATGTTCGAGTAATTGCAAGTGAAGATGCGTTAAAATTTGTTGGAAAAGCATCGTTTGAAGGATTAACTCATCACAAAATTCATACAGACTTATTTAATGATGAGTTTGAAATTCCTCATATTGAACTTGCACAAAAATTTGCAGATTTAATTTTAGCATACCCTGCTAGTGCTGATTGTATTAATCGCCTAGCTAATGGATTGTGTAATGATTTATTTGGAGCAGTATGTATTGCAAATAATTATCAAAAACCACTTTTAATTGCACCTGCAATGAATTCCCAAATGTTTTTACATCCTGCAGTTCAATCATCATTAGACAAATTAACAGCTTGGGGGACAAAGATAATTCAATGTGAACAAGGACATTTAGCTTGTGGTCAAATTGGTAATGGTAGACTCATTGAACCTGAAAAAATGTTTAATATTATCGAAACATATTTTAAATAGGATGTAAAAATGAATGTATTAATTACAGGCGGCGGCTGTGAAGAACCAATCGACAATGTAAGAAGCATTTCTAATTTTTCAACAGGAAAAACTTCTACTACACTTGCTTCTTACTTTGTCGAAAAAAATTGTAAAGTAACTTGTATTATGTCGTATAAAGCAATTCGTCCAAAAAATTGTAATCTAATTTTATTCAAAAGTTTTTCTGACTTACAAAAAGTTTTACAAGATGAACTTAAAACTACAGAATATGATTTAGTAATACACGCCGCCGCCGTTAGTGATTTTTCTATTAATTATTTATTAATAAACGGAAAAAAAGTTTTACCTAATTCTATAAATAAAATTTCTTCTGGAAATTCTGTTTCGATAGTATTAAAAGAAAATCCAAAATTAATTTCTTCAATAAAGAAATATAATTCAAAATGTAAACTTGTAGGATTTAAACTTACAGACCATGCATCACAAAAACAGAGACTTGAAGCTATAGAAAAAGTTTTTTATAACGATGAAATATCAAAAAAAGAATTTATGCCAGATTTAGTTGTTTCTAATGACAAATCTGAAATTAATTCAAAAATTCATCCATGTAAAATTTATAATTATAAATTAACGGAAGTTTTTAATACAAATTCAGTTTTAGAACTTGCTGAATTTTTATATAACTATTTTGTTTAAACGACTTAGGAGGTTTTATGATTTTAACAATTGATATTGGAAATACAACAATTCAAGGATGTTTATTTGAAGAAAATAAAAATATTTTAACTTTTCGAAAATCTACAAATCCTAATTTTAGCTCTGATGAAATTGGAATGTTTTTAAGAAATGTTATTTTATTAAATGGATTTGATTATAAAAAAATTAAATTCATTTCATGTTGTAGTGTTGTTCCATCTTTAAATCATTCAATTGCAAATGCATTTAAAAAATATTTTAATATTGATGGACTCTTTGTTCAATCAGGAATAAAAACTGGTCTAAAAGTAAAGTATTCAAATCCAAAAGAAATCGGAGCTGATAGAATATCTGCAAGTATTGGCGCAAGTGTTTTATTTCCTAATAAAAATTTAATTGTAGTTGATATGGGAACTGCAACAACAATTGATGTCATAACAAAACAAGGTGAATATTTAGGTGGAGCTATTCTTCCGGGTATAAAAATGTCTGTAACATCGCTTGCCACAGGAACTGCAAAACTTCCTACTGTTGAAATTTTAAAACCGTCTAAAGTTTGTGGCTCTTCTACAATAGAAGCAATTCAATCTGGAATTTATTTTAGCCAAGTAGGTGCAATTAAACAATTCATTAAAAATTTTCAAAAACAAATTTTTGATGGAGAAAAACCTATTGTTGTTGCTACAGGAGGTTTTTCAAAGTTATTTGAATCAGAAAATATTTTTGAAGCTATTGTTTCAGATTTGGTTCATATTGGATTATTAAAAATATTGGAGTTGAATAAAAATGAAAATTGAAGTATTAAAATCAAAATTACATAGAGCTACTGTAACTGATTCTAATTTAAATTATGAAGGTTCAATTACAATTGATACTGAATTATTAAAAAAAGCAAATATGCATATTTGGGAAAAAGTCGATGTTTTAAATGTAAACAATGGAGCTCGTTTTTCTACATATATTATTCCAGGAAAATCAGGACAAATTTGTTTAAATGGTGCAGCTGCAAGAATGGCTTGTAAAGGTGATAAAATTATCATTGTTACTTACACTCATATTGATGAAAAGGACGCTGAAAATTGGAATCCCAAAATTATTTTATTAGATGAAAAAAATAAAGAAAAAAAAGCATAAAAGAATACGTACGGTCAAGGCACGCTTTGCTCAAGGCCTTGACTCACCTTTGTTTCAGTTTTACAAGTTCCATTGTACAGAAAAATGCGCAACCTTTTTATTTTCCTTCTACTGCCGAAATTTCTTCTTCTGTTAAATCATACAGTTTGTAGACAAGTTGATTTATTTCTGCGTCAGTAGTGTTAATTTGCTCTTGTAATAAAACACAATTCTCTTTGTATTCTGCAAAATATTCTTCCCATTCGTCTTGTTGTTTTAGTGAAAGTTTTACTTTTTGTTTTGCTAGCTCTTTTACAAAATCTGAAAATTCCATTGTGTAAAAACTTTCTAATGCCGAACTGATTTTTGCAGGATTTAAGTTTTCTTTTACTCGTTTTATAAAACGTTGTGTAGATTTTTGTAAATCAGCATTGAGAGAAAGCATTTTGTCGGCGAGTGAGGAAATAGGATTAAGGAGCAAGGAATCAGAAACTGGGATTGGGATTTCAGAAAGTTGATTTATTTTTATATGTAAACCAGCTGGGAAAACTTTCTTAAACCAAACATTTATCAATTTCGAATTCAAAATTATTAAAATTTCCTTCATCGAATACGGTTCTTTTACATCATAAATTAAATTTAATGTGTCATTGCATAAATATTTTTGTGTATCTAACGTTGCAACAATTTCTTGAGCAATGTCTTGAATAACAATTTTCTTATCAACAACAAAATTTTCAAAAATTCGAGGACGTCCACCTGGTTTTTCACACATTAATTCTGGCTTATACCAAAGCCATTCATCATTTTCAGGTTTATTCCACCTATTTATATTTCTACCGCGCAAAAATAAATAGCAATCATCATCTTTTTTTTCAGTAAAAATAAAGCGTTTATCATCGCTTGTTTTTATTCCAAGAGAAAAAGAAGCTATTTCTCCAAGTGGGATTGTTTTTACTTTATTTAGTTCTATTGTTCTTTCAAATGAAAATGATGTATTTGGATTTTCTAAAATTTGCTTGTATGGTAAAGACCACCCTTTTGAAATAAATCTCTGATTTTCACAAGACTTAATTTCGATAGTATCAGTTTCACAAGGTTTTTCATTTTCGTAAAAACATAAAACTGTTGTTACTGTTGCATCGACAAAGACTCCTGGTGGAAGTTGTACGAGTTTTGTTACCTTTACATCTTTTGCTAAAAATTCACGAAATGCAGAAAAACTTTCTGTTCCCATCCAACTGTTTGAAAAAATAAATCCAAATTCTCCTTTATGTTTTAAAAGATGAGAAGCCTTTTCCGTAAAAATAGAATATAAATCTGACTTATTTTTTACGGTTTTATAATGATTTTGATAAAATTTTCTTTGCTTTTCGTCTAAAATATTTACCATATTCACATACGGCGGATTTCCAATTACAACATCAAAACCTTTGGAATTACGTAGTAATTCCGAATCCGTGTGGCAATCTTCTACACCAAACACTTCAGGAAACTCTTTTTCCCAACAAAAAGCTTTTTCGCAAGCAATTTCTGGATCGTCAATCAAACTGTTTCCGCATTTTATGTTGTTATTTAATGTAGAAAGTTTACGTCCTTTTTGTGCGGTATGTAACCACAAACTAAGTTTTGCAATTTCAACAGATTCTTCGTTTATGTCTACTCCGTAAAGATTGTTTTCCAAAATAGTGTTCTCTACTTCTTGAAAAATTAAAGTATCTCCATAAAGTTTTGCTGTTAATTCATCTACAAGAGCGTGTTCGGCTTTTAAAAATTGTAAAGCTGCATTCAAAAATGCACCACTTCCACAAGCTGGATCACAAATTTTTAATTGCAAAAGCCATTCACGGTAAGTTTTTAATTTTTGTTCAAGTTCTGCTTTTTGATTTTTATTGCAACGTTTTTCTGCAAAAGTTTCATCATTTATTCCAAGTTCAGTTTTTTTATCTTCGCAAAGTTTTCCGATTGTATTTTCTACAATGTATTTTGTAATATATGCAGGTGTATAAAAAACACCATCTTTTTTACGTTTTGAAATTTTGGTATTAATTCCAGATTTTTCGTTTTTAATTTCTTCCTGAATTTCTTCTATTTCTGTCAAACTGTGTTCAAAAATATGACCTAAAATATCAACACTAACTTCACTTTCGTAGTCGTATTCATAAAGTTTTTTTGTGTGAATATAAAGAACTTCATCAGAAATTTTTATGTTGTCTAAGATTTCGTCAGGTTTGAAGAGTCCACCATTATAAGCAAAAATTACATAATTTGGGTCAGTTTCGCTTTTGTAGCCTGTATTGATGTGGTCAAAGTAATTTTTGAATCGGTTGTATAACGGCTGATAAGCATCAAGTTCTTTTAGTTTTTGCCATTGGTCTATAATTTTTGCAATTGAATTTTCAGGTAAAAGTCCACGGTCTTCACTAAACAAAACAAACAAAATGCGGTCTAACAATTTTTGTGTTTTTTTGAAAAGCGTTAGTTTGTCTATAGCGGGGCGTTGCGGGGTGTCCCCGCTAGAAGGGGTGGGCTGCAACGAAAGTGCAGCCCAGGGGGAGACTTCCCCCTCCTCTATTTTTACACCCAGTCGTTGGTGTTTATGCCACAACCACGCATTAATGCTTCGCTGTAAACGTTTAGATATCCGTCGGCAGATTTGTCCCAACTGTAGTCTTTTGTCATTCCACGAACTTGCATTTGCTTAATGTGGTCTTTTTTGTTGTAGTAAGCGTATGTTGCCCATCCAACTGTATCGTAAATTGCTCCAGGTGTTAATGAATCAAACAAGAAGCCTGTTCCGTCCCCTGAAAATTCGTTATATTGTTCAACTGTGTCTGCAAGACCTCCAGTGCGGCGAACAATTGGCAAAGTGCCGTAAAGCATTGAATACATTTGATTTAATCCACATGGTTCGTAGCGTGAAGGCATTAAGAAGAAATCACTTCCCGCTTCAATTAAGTGGCTTAAACCTTCGTCATAGCCAATAAATGCTCTTAAATTTGGCAATTTTGATTGAAGAGCGTTGATTTCATCTTCACACCATTTTTCACCACTTCCCAAAATTGCAAATTGAACATCCATATTTGAACAAATGCTATAAATGCTTCCGTAAGTTGGAGCAAAAACTTCTGCAATTCCTTTTTGGTCTGCAAGGCGAGTAATAATTCCAAACAATGGAACATCAGGATTTACAGGAAGTCCAAGTCTCTTTTGAACTTCTGCTTTACATTTTGCTTTATTTGCAAGATTTTTTGAATCAAACTTGTATGGAATATATTTATCTGTTTTTGGATTCCATGTGTCTAAATCACAACCATTTAAAACACCACGGACAACATCTCTTCTAACACGCAAAAGCCCGTCCAAACCGAAACCACCTTCTTCAGTTTGAATTTCTTGTGCATAAGTTGGAGAAACAGTTGTAATCATATCTGCACAAGAAAGAGCCGATTGCAAAAGATTAATACATCCGTTGCGTTCTAGCCCTGCTCCGTGATACAAATTCCAATCTAAACCTAAAGCTGGGAAAGAATCTTTGCTGTACCAACCTTGATATCCCAAATTGTGAATTGTAAATACAGAAGCTGTATGAGCAAAATATCCGTTGCGGCAAACATGCTTTAATAAAACTGGAACTAAAGCACAGAACCAGTCATGTGCGTGCATAATATCTGGATACCAACCAAGCATTCTACAAATTTGGAATGCTCCGTGGCACAAAACTGCAGAACGATATGGATTGTCGTGGAAATCTGGTTCAGCTTTTGTACCGTAAATTCCATCACGTCCAAAACATTGTTCGTGGTCAATAAAATAAACAGGAACTTCTGATGAAGGCAAAGTTGATTCATAAACTTTTACCCAAGTTTCAATTTGACCAGCAGCAACCGCTAAAGGCGCTTCAATTGGTTTTAATTTTGTTCTATCAATTTTGTAATAACGTGGCATTACGATTCTTACATCGTGGCCTTGTTTTTTTAAAATTAAAGCTAAAGCCGAAACTGCGTCAGCTAATCCACCAGTTTTTGCAAAAGGAACTGTTTCTGAAGTTACCATTAAAATTTTCATATTTCACCTCATTTATTAGCTTGTTTAAAAGCTTCTTTTGAATTTAATATTGTTTGTTCTGAAACACAGTAAGAAATTCTAAAATAACCTTTACCACCAAAAGAACAACCAGGAGCACATAAAATGTTAAAAGTTTTTAGATGATTTACAAATGCCATATCGTCGTTGCCCCATTTTTCTGGAACTTTTACAAATAAATAAAAAGCACCTTCAGGAACAACGTATTCATAACCAGTTTCGTCCATAATTTGACAGATTTCGTTGCGACGTTTTTCGTAAAGTGAATAATCACATTCTGCATCCCAACTTTTTGCAATTACTTTTTGGAAAAAAGCAGGAGCATTTACATAACCTAAAGTTCTTGTTGCAAAAATTGCCGCAGCAATAAAATCTTTTGATTCTTTACAAGCAGGATTTAAACACAAATATCCAATTCGCTCCCCTGGCAAACTCAGATTTTTTGCAAAAGAAGTTACAATTACACAATTTTCATATTTTGGAAAAACAGGAACAACTTTTTTGTTATTATAAGTAATTGCTCTGTAAGGTTCATCACAAATTAAATATGGATATCTTCCTGTTTTTTCTCCGTGTTCATTTAAAACTTTTACAACAGAGTCAATTTCTTCTTCTGTATAAATTCGTCCAGATGGATTATTTGGAGAATTGATTAAAACAGCAGCAGTTTTTTCACTAAGGGAATCTTTAATAACTTTTGCATCTAATCCAAAATCAGGTTTTGTACCAACTCTAATAATGTTTCCACCATGATTTTTTATATAATGATCATATTCTGCAAAATAAGGACAAGGAACAATAACTTCATCATCCTGATTAAGCAATGTCTTCATTACAACATTTAATGCTCCTGCAGCACCAACAGCCATAACAACATTTTCAAAATTTACAGGAACGCCCTGCTCTTTTTCTGTTTTTAATGCCATTGCTTTTCTAGTTTCAGGATATCCTGCATTAGGCATATAACCATGACACAAATGAGATTCTTCTGCAGTAACTTCTTTAATTGCATCCAAAACTTTTTGTGGAGGATCTAAATCAGGATTTCCAATGCTAAAATCAAAAACTTTATCGGCACCAAATTTTGCTTTTAAAGCGGCACCTTCTTCAAACATTTTTCTAATTACACCACTACTTGGGCTTTCTACAGTTTCTTTTAATTTTTGTGATATCATAATGAATAATTATATCACAAATTTTTACTGTGGTAAAATCTAATTTTTTTTTGTTTATAAGTTATTGTATCATTAACCTATTTCTTTTATAATTGTTATATGGGTATAGGAGATAAATCTACCTACAGAGGAATTATATGAAAAAATTAAATTTACTACTTTTATTTACAATTTTCATTTCTACACATTTATTTTCTTTACCGTTTAATTCAAAACTTACAGAAGAAGAACTAACAAAAATTAACAATGGCGAAGTTTTAATTAAAAACATCAACTACAAAAAAAACATGTCTCTAATAACAGGAATTAACCCTTTGGGAGATGAATTACATAAAAAAATTGATGATTTAAAACCAAAAGATGTGCAAGTTGAAGTTAAATCAAAAATTCAACAAGGGGTTTTTAAATTGCCTGTTGACAAAATGATGATTGAAAATGGTGATTTTGATTTGTATGTCAATAATGATGGTTTAAAAGTTGAGGGAAAGGGTGATGTTTTAACTTCAAAATTGAACATTAAATGGGAAGAATTTTTTGAAGTGACAGAAAAACAACCAGTCCAAAGTATTTATTCTATTTCAGGTGTTGTAAACGATCAGTTAATCACGCCTTATTATAAGGATTTTTCTAGTTTTGTAAGTGGTGATTTTAAAACAAATACGATTATTAAAAAATTGAAAGACAAACCATACAAAATTGATGCTTCTTTTGACTTAAAAACAGCTCAAGTTCAAATTCATCCTCTTTCATATCAAAAGGGAATAAATGTAAAAGGGGATTTAAGGACTTCTTTTAATGCCTCCCAAAATGGGATTACGGATATTTTGTTTGATTACCATGCTGATAATAACACCTCTTTAAAAGGTTCTTTAGATTTAAAATCGGCAGGTTTTTCATTGTTTTTAGATAAAGTTCAAACACCAGATTCTTTTGTCATTGGATCGATAGAATATTACGCAAAAGAGTTTATCAAGGTTAACTTAAAAGGTAGTTCATTGAATTTAAGTGGGTTAAAGGATTTTCCACCTCTTAAAAATGCACAACCAAATTTAAAAGCTGAACAAAAAATGACCCCATTTGGTGCTATTGACATGGCTGAAATTTTCTTTGATGTTTCGCTTGATACTTTAACTTTAAAGGAAAATATGTCATTAAAACAGGTTTCATTTAAAGCGTATCGCAATGGCTCTTTGTGGCAGAATTTATTTTTGTTTGCAGTTGCAGCTGAACCTGTTTCAATCAATTATACCCCACAAAAAGGACGGTTGGATGCTGCTTCAAATAATGTCGGCGATTTGTTGAATCGTTTAGGTTTTTCAGATCAGTTCGAAAAAGGAACAGCCAAAATTGAAGCTAAAGTTTTGCCAAATGGTGGTTTTTCAGGTGAGGTTATTTTAAAAAATATCAATTTAAAAGAACCTGGTTTTGTGATGCAAGCAGTGACAATTTTAGGTATTTGGGATGCTATTAGTGGAAATGATTTAAGCTTTTCAAATGGCTCAATCCCATTTGATTTATCGCCTAATTTTACCTTTTTTATAAAAGATGGTGTGTTGTATGGAACGGTTTTAGGGATTACTTTTGAGGGTAGAATTACACCATCCTTTATTAATTTAACAGGTTCGGTTATTCCTGCTTATATTATTAATTCGTTGCCTGGGCGTATTCCAGTTATTGGGCATTTGTTTAAAGATTCAGAAGGGGGTGGCCTTGTTGGTGTAAAGTATGAAGTGAATGGAACACCAGCTAATCCAAAGGTGAATTTCAATCCGTTATCTAGTATAGCTCCTGGTATTTTGGGACGATTCTTTAAATAAGAAAAAAGCCGTTTATCAAAACGGCTTTTTTAATTGCTACCAAAATATGTTATAATTTTTCTTGTTTAATATAAGTTTGAATTTGTTGCTGTGTTTTTTGTAAAGATTTTAAAACACCTTCTGGTTTGTTTTCAAAAACAATGGTGTTAAAAACAGCATCTGAAATTACCTTTTGCCTGTTCATTTCAACTAACATTTGACGAAAGCGTTCAAAATAATGATTTGTGTTTAAAAAGACAATTGGTTTATAATTGATTTCTTTTTGTTTTTCAAGAACTTGCAGGTAATTAAAGGCATACATAACATTAAAACTGCCAGGCAAAAACACAATGCTGTCGCTATAAGTAAATAATTTATAAACAGCATCTTCAAAATCTTGGGCTGCTTGAGTTTGAATAGTTGGGCAAGGTTTATTTTGAGGGCAGGTAAAAGCATTTTTGCTGTCATAAGAAATAGTTGTTAAGTTGCCTTTTCTTTGAGCCATTGTTTTGATGAATGTTGCACTTAAACCTGTTGCCTCAAGTCGGAGGC
>JAZUSR010000183.1:0-13465 GCA_045606765.1 Treponema sp. | reverse complement strand
AAACTGCCTAAAATATCGTCAGTTTTTATCTTTTTATAGTTTGCGTTGCAAACTACATATATATTGTTGTTTCTCACTTTGTTGCGAAACAACGTAAAAAGTCAATTCCTAAAACTGAAGTTTTACTCATTGACTTTTTATAGGAGATACTTTATGAAAAGCTTAAAACATAACATTATGCGAATTGCTGTTCCTGTAATTGCAATTCCAATTCTATTAGTTGCTTTTTACTCAAGTTTTACAGCAAATTATACAATTGTAAATTTACAAATTAATAACTTATCAAAAATTGTAAGCGAAATTTCAAATGCTGCAAAATGGAGAATTGAAGATGAATTTGCAAGACTTGAAGCAATAAGCCATCGTGAAGAAATTCAAGACCTTTCAATTGATTTAATAGATCGTGCAAAAAAACTTACATCTGATATTCGAGAAGACCTTGGACATAGATATTTTGTATTATCTGATGCAAAAGGGAATGCCTACAACTCAATGGGAAAACCTGTAAATATTAAAGATCGCCAATATTTTAAAAACGGATTAGACGGTAAAAAAACTGTTACTGACCCTTTAATGAATAAAATATTAAATGAAGAAGCTCTTTTATATGCAGTTCCATACAAAAATAAAGACAATGTAATTTCTGGAGTTGTTTGTATCGATACATCTTGTGATATCTTGAACTCAATTTGTGAAGATGTAATCATTTCTGAAAATGCTGTTGCATTTATCATTTCCGAAGAAACAGGAAAAACAATCGGAACATCAAATCCTGAAAAATTCCCAATTAATCATACAATTGAAAGTGAATTTAAAAACACTAAAGGATACGAAAACTTAACAAAATCTATTGAAAATGCTCACAAAGGCGAATCAGATTCCAAGATAATTAAAGTTCAAGGGAAAAAGTTTTTAATTTCATACACACCAATAAATGGAACTTTGTGGTCTTTTATTGTTTATGCTCCTCTTTCTGACTTTACATCTTCAATTTCTGCAATGAAAATTTCAAATACAATCATTGGTTTTATTTTAACAATAATTGGAACATTCCTTTTCTTCCTTTTCGCTAAATCAATTGTAAAACCAATCTCAGTTGTACAAAAAATTCAAGAAGATGTTTCAAACGGAAACTTAACACTTTCTTCAATTTCTCAAAACGAAAAAACACAACTTCTAAACCGCGATGATGAAATTGGTGAAATGGCTCGCTCATTAAACTCGATGGTTCTCAAATTAAGCCAAATCATTGCCACTGTAAGAGATTCCGCAATTCATGTTGAATCCGGAGGTTCACAGCTATCTTCTTCAAGCCAAGCTGTTTCAACTGGTGCATCAGAACAAGCTGCCTCAACAGAAGAAATGTCAGCAACAATGGAAGAAATGACTTCAAATATTCGTCAAAATGCAGATAATGCCGCTAAAACAAGTTGCATTGCAAACCAAACTGCTGCAGACGGAGAAGCAGGCGGAATGGCAGTTTCAGAAGCACTAGATGCTGTAAAAGAAATTGCAAATAAAATTAGTATTATCGAAGAAATTTCTAACCAAACTAATTTACTTGCCATCAATGCTGCAATCGAAGCTGCTCGTGCTGGGGAAGCCGGAAAAGGATTTGCTGTTGTAGCTTCCGAAGTTCGTAAACTCGCTGAACGCTCAAAAGTTGCAGCAATTGAAATTGCAGATCTTTCTGGAAAAACATTGCTTGCTGCAGAAAATGCAGGAAATAAAATTAATGAAGTAGTTCCAGGTATTGAACAAACTTCTCAATTAATCGATGAAATTGCTACTGCATGTCGTGAACAAGACGAAGGTGCAGAACAAGTTTCTACTGCAATTGTTCAACTTGATACAGTTGTTCAACAAAATGCATCTGCTGCAGAACAAATGGCAGCAATGGCAGAAGAACTTTCAAGCGAAGCACAAAAACTTGTTAAAGCAATTAGTTTCTTTGTAATTGATGAAAATGAAGTAACTATGTATGATTCTGATTTACAAAATAATTATGCAAATAATTTACAAAGTGATAATCAAGAAAAAAATTATCCATCAGATGAAATAATTGATTCATTTTCAAAACCAAAAGAAATAAATAATCCACAAAATCACTTTAAGCCGACAAAACCAACGACTGACTTTATAAGTGATTCGGATTTTGAAGAATTTTAATTTAGATGGAATAATATGATTTTGCAATTTCTTACTTTTGAATTAAATAACACAACTTACGCAATAAATGTATTTAATATTCAAGAAGTTCTTGAATACGAAGAACCATTAGCTATTCCTTGTTCTAGTCCGCTCCTTAAGGGAATAGTTCGTTCAAGAGATACAAACATTCCAATTTTAAATTTAAAACGAAAATTTGAAATTGCAGAATCAATTCCAAATAAACTAACTCGAATTATTGTTGTAGAAATTTTTGATTACAATTCTAATGAAAAAAAACTATATGGACTTATTGCAGACAAGGTAATAGAAGTAATTGAAATTGATGAATCTAAACTTGAAAAAGTTCCAAGAGCAAAAACTTTTTCTGGAGCTGAATTTATTTCATCGATAATTTCAGATGATAAAAAATATACATTGGTTCTTGATGTTGATAAAATTTTTTCAACAGAAGAAATTTCAAATATAAACAAAGTGTCAAAAAAAACTAGAACTAGGAAGACAACATGATTTCAAATTTTTTAACTTTTTTATTGGATAAAAATTATTATGCCTTTCCTGTTGAATCAATTCAAGAAGTTCTTCCATATTCTGAACCAGTAAAAATTCCTTGTTCATCTCCATATGTCGAAGGAATTATTAACTCACGAGAATCAGGAATCCCAGTAATTAACTTACGAAAAAAATTCTTACTAGAACAAGTTGAACCAAACAATAAAAATTTAATTATAATCGTAGAAATTAAAAGTCCAACTGAAGAAAATCCTAATCATACTTCAACCTTTGGTGGACTTTGCGACAGTGTACAAGAAGTTATCGAAATCGACTCATCAATTATCTGTAATCCACCAAAATTTGGAACCGAAATTCCTTCTGAATATGTCAAAGGAATTATAAAAAAAGACGACAACTTTATTATGATTCTTGATGAAACAAAAATATTCCATGAACATTAATTTTTTGACTGATTATCTTAGTTCATTTTTTTAATACTATTTCGTTCAATAAGCATTGTAGGAACTCGAACAACACTTGGGACAGGAATATCTGAAATCACTTGAAAAAGAATCTCTGCTGAAATATCCGCGATTTTTACCCTATCCTGTCTAAAAGTAGTAAGCAAACCTTCACGAGTAACAAAATTGCTGTCATCATCAAATCCAATAAAAGAAATATCATTTGGAACATCTTTTCCAATCTGCTTTAAATATTCAATTGCTCCAAAGGCAATAGCATCACAAACTGCAAAAATCGCTGTTACATCTGGACATCGTTCGTACAACTTTTTCATACCAACAAAGCCAGCCTCTTCATTCCAAAAATCACAAATTTCAAAGTATTTTTCATTGTACTCTGAAAAATGTTCTACAATACCTTTCTTAAAACCTGTAAATCTTTCTATTGAAGCAGGGCTTGAATCTCGTAATGGGGCGCCTAAAAAACCAATTTTTTTATGACCATTTTCAATAAATTTCTTTGCTGCCAAATAACCACTTTCTTCATTTTCTGATACGACAGTACAAACTCCAGGAATAAATTCATTTGTAGAAACACATGGAATACCGGCACTTCCAAGAATTTTAATTTCTGGGTCATCTTCAATAGGATTTACAACCAAGATTCCGTCTAAATCTCTAAATTTACAATGGTCGATATATGACATTCCGCCATTAAAATTTTTTGACACAAATAATAAATCATATCCCGCAGATTCAACACGTTTTCGAAATTGATTTAATAATCCTCCAAACAAAGGATGTTCAAATCCTCGTTTCATTGCGGTATCTTCTAAGATAATTCCTATTAATTGAGAATGCTTTGTAGAAAGAGATTTAGCTGCCATATTTGGTTTATACCCAAATTTTTGAGCAGCTTCTAAAATTTTTTGACGAGTTTTTTCATTTAGTTTTCCATTGCCATTTAATGCCTTAGAAACAGTCGGCGCAGAAAAACCAGTTTCACGTGCTAAATCATAAATTGTAATCATAAATTATTTTTTTAAATATGAGAAATATTCAAAATCAGCATATTTTGAATAATACTCAAAATCGCAACAGAACATTCCCACAAAAGCACCAGTAAATCCCAATCCACCATATTCATCAGAAAGACATTCTGGTAAAATTTTAAATCGAATATCACGCCATAATTGCCCATCTTCAGAATACATAAATTTTGCTTCATTATAATTGACAACAAGCTTAAGCCAAACAGGAGAATTTTCTTTTAATGATATTTTCAGACTTTCTGAATATTCACTTTTACAATTTGGAATATGAGCCAATTCTTTTGGAGTAAGAACTGCTTGAACCTGTAAAACTTTCCCTAAATTTTCATCATAAGTAATACATAAATTATATTGATTTCTTTCATCATACCTATAACACATTCCAGCCAAATGTTGAAAATATGTAGGCTCAAAATATACTTTAGTTTCAGCCTCAAAGCAAAAATCCGATTGTCGTCGAGCAATTATGCTTTGTTCAAAATCTGAAACAAAAGATTGCCCCCCGTAGATTCTTAAAAACCCAGGTCTAGCATCAAGAGAAAATCTTTCTTTATGTTTTTTTGAAAAAATTGGATAACGTAAAGTTTTAAAATCAGCAAGAAAATCGTTTTTAGAAAAATTATATCTAGTTAGTTTACAATAATCATCAGTTCGACCACCAAGCTGCGCTAAATCCCTCTCGCCCGGAAGAGAATTTTCTTCGATTGGTATATTTACATACTCAGGAGGAGTATTTTTTAATGAACCATCAGGTTGCATTACATACGGCCAATCATCCTTCCATGTAAGCTCAGCAAACGAAGTCTCTCGTCCAAGTGGACAGTTGAGCGTTCCTGGAAGTGATCTACCACATAAGTAAAAAAGGTAAGATTTTCCATCATCAGCTTCA
Organism: Treponema sp.; assembly: GCA_045606765.1. Lineage (GTDB taxonomy): Bacteria > Spirochaetota > Spirochaetia > Treponematales > Treponemataceae > Treponema_D. The sequence goes on along the minus strand of JAZUSR010000183.1, from coordinate 8,399 downwards.
CACCATGATGCATGCCCTGCCTTCTTTATTTGAAGATCATCGTAACCATAACTAGAAATTAACGGATTCATCGGATGAATCTCATAAGGACCAAACAGACTTTTAGATCTTGCACAAGAAGCCGCATGTTCGTATCCAGTTCCACCTTCTGCAACTAGGACATAATAATATCCATTTCGTTTATAAATATGTGGCCCTTCTACCAAACCAATATCTGTTCCAAGAAAAATCTTTTGAGATTTTCCTATTAAACAGTTTTCTTTTGAACTAAATTCCTGAAGCAAAATACCTGAAAATTGATTAGGTCCCTTTTTTCTATAATCCCATTCCATATTAACAAGCCAATGGCGTCCATCATCATCGTGAAACATCGAAGGGTCAAATCCTGAAGCATTTAAGAACACAGGGTCAGACCAAGGACCTTCTATAGAATCAGCCGTAACTAAAAAATTAGGCGTATCCTTCCAAGGTCCTCTGTTCCAAGTTCTGACATTTGTATAAATTAACCAGAACTTTCCTTCTGAATATGATAAACATGGGGCCCAAATACCACAAGAAGCATAGTTCCCCATCATATCCAAAAGTCGTTCCTCGCTCAAAGGAGAAGGAACGGATGTCCAATGAACTAAATCCTTTGACTTATGAATTTCAACACCAGGATACCACTCAAATGTAGAATTAGCGATATAATATTCACCATTCACATACAAAATCGATGGATCGGCATGAAATCCAGTCAAAATCGGATTATAGACTTTGGTCATATATTATTCCTTAACAGATCCCATTGTTAAACCAGAAATAATGTATCTAGACATGAAACAATAGAAAATGATAATTGGAATAAGAGAAACGGCAATACCCATATAGATAGCACCAAACTCTGTACGATAAATATCACCACGGAGCAACTGTACTAAGATAGGTAATGTCTTTTTGTGATCCGACTGCAAAAGAATCATTGGAGTTACAAAGTTATTCCATGAACCTACAAATCCAAAGATTGCTTGTGTAGCAAGAGCTGGCTGAAGAATAGGAATAATAACTCGATTGAAAATCATAAATTCCCCAGCACCGTCGATACGACCAGCATCAACTAATTCAAGAGAAAGAACTGATGCCATATACTGACGCATAAACAATACTGTAGCAGCACTAGCAATAGCTGGAATTGTCAAAGGAATAAAACTATCTGTTAAGTGAATTAATGACATAAACTGATAGAAACCAATGAATGAAATTGAAGCAGGCAACATCATTACGAACAAAATAAATGCCCAAATGAATTTTCTTCCCTTATAATTATAAACATGTAATGAATATGCTGTTAATGAAGAGAAGTAAATTCCCAACCCTGTTGAACCTACAGCAACTATTAATGAGTTTAAGAAACCTTGCCAAATCTGGAATTTACCTTTAGTAAAGTAAACAATAAATTCACCAATATGAATAAACTGATTACTATACTGAGGATCTTCCAAAATCTTCATAAAGTTACCACCAGTACCAACTTTAATACCCGAACCACAAGTAACCAACAAGTTCCAGTTAGTAACGGCATTTGTACCAGGTACTAAAGCAAGACCAGCGTTGATTTCTTCAGTTGTACGAGTTGCATTGATTAACATCAAATAAATAGGTACAAGAGCAATAATTACGAAGAAAACCATCATGAAATATATAAAAATCTTTTTTACGAGCATTGATGCTTTATAGTCCATTTTTTACCTCCCTACTTTCGTCCCATATCACTACGATCTTGCATAAAGAAGTAGATGAACATAGAAAGAATCATTGTAATAATAAATACACCCATAGCAATTGCTGAACCATAAGCATAGTCATTTACACCTTGGAAAGCAGTGTTATACATATAAAGAACCATTGTACGGATCTTAAAGTCTGGACCACCGCGCATGTCAGTAAGCAAGAATGGAATTTCAAATAACTGCATACCACCAATCAAAGATGTAATCAAAATAAACAACATCATTGGTCTTAAAAGTGGTAAAGTAATATATCTTGTCTGCTGTCCCTGATTAGCACCGTCTACAACTGCAGATTCATACAACGAAGGAGAAATAGATGTAATACCAGCCATTAACATAATCAATGTCTGACCACACCATAACCACCATTGAATAAAACTAACAATTGCACGAGACAAAGGTACACTACGGAAGAACTGAATAGCTTCCTGTACAATTGTACCATCGGCACGTTGAACATCAGCGTGAATTCCTAATCCAAATAAAAATTGATTAATTGGTCCGTTTGGATATGCGAACAAACTCCTAAACAAAATAGCAACTGAAGCAGCTGTTAACAAGTTTGGCATATAGAACAAAGCACGGAACAAGTTTTTTCCCTTTAAATGCAAACGAGGGTCAGTAAACCAAATTGCAAATAAAAGAGCAATCCCTAACTGTGGTGCAAAGTTAAACAACCACATAATAAAAGTATTTCCAACTGAACTCCAGAAATACTTATCGTGAACTAATCGCACGAAGTTTTTTAAACCGATAAAATTTAATTCCTGTGAAAATCCTTTTCTATCAGTAAAAGCAAGCAAAACTGTATAAATTGTAGGCCATAACTGAAAAATCAAGTATATTACGATGAATGGAATTACAAAGAATATACCATATTTTTGAAGTTTTGCCTCAGATCCTAATTTTTTATTGGCCATATATACTCCCAAATTATTAGTTATTAAAGCAAAAAAATCTGAAAAAAAAGTGCAGTATGACAATTGTCACGCTGCACTTTTTTTTATCTAGAATCTAGAATTAGAATCCAAGAGTAGATTTAACCTGATCTTTGAAATCAGCGATAGCCTGTTCTTTAGATTTTTCTCCGTTTACGTAAGCTGTTACAGCTTCGCCCCAGATTCCTTCAATAGCCTGGTCTGTACCCTGTGTGAGTTTTCCATCTACGTTGTTAGCCATTACAGCGAATTCAGCATAGTGGTTCTGTCCACCGAGGTATGGTTCAGAATATGTATCTTTGATTTTGTTGATAACATTGTTGTTAGAAACTACGTCACCTGTATCTTTTGCCCATCTTTCAAGGAATGAGTCATCTGTAGCTACATATTTGATGAATCCTTTTGCAAGGTTAGGAACTTTTGTTCCTTTGTATGCAGCAACCCATGTACCACCCCAACGATAAGCAGCAGGTCCAGCTACCATAGCCCAGTCTCCAGATGTGTTAGGAGAGTTTGGTTTCAATACATAGTGGAGTCCCCATGTAGGAAGGAAGTAAGAGAATACTTCTACATCATTTCCCTGTTCATCTTTTAATTCACCTTTCATTCCAGCGAACCAACCTTCAGCCCACTGTCCCTGGCGTCCTTCATATCCATTGTCTTTGAGGAATTTACATGCATCCATGTAAGCTTCCATAGCTGGGTCTACAACGAGTTTTCCGTTTACAACCCAAGGATCTTTACGAGCACCCTGGAAAGGTTTGAACAAGTCACCTGTTGTTGAAACGATTACACATTTTCCGTTTGATTTTTCGTACAATGCTTTAGCTGTTTCATTGAATTTGTTCCAGTCTGTTAAGTATTTCTGTACTTCAGCTGGTTCATCTGTTCCAAGATATTTTTTAGCCAATGAACGACGGTAGAACATAGCTCCAGGAGCTGCCTGCCATGAAAGTCCATATACTTTACCATTGTGCATACCAATTTCACATGGGTAAGCAATCATCTTGTCTTTAACTTCGTTATATACGTCTGTTAAGTCAAGAAGAAGTGAATCACCCTGTTCGATGTATTTGCGAACGAATGCATCTTCGAGAGCGAATACGTCTGGAGCACCATTTCCGTTAGCAAGAACTGGGTCCAATTTGTTAGGGAACTGATCTGTAGGTGTTAAAGAATATTCAACTTCAACATCTGGGTGATCAACTTTGTAATACTTGTCAACCATTGTCTGTAATTCGTCTGTGAATGACCAAATTACCAATTTTTTTGCTTCTTCCTTTTTTCCACCACAGCTTGTAACAGATGCGATCATAGCAACTGCTGCGATAGCAGAAAGAATAATTCTACTTTTCTTCATATTTCCTCCAGGATACATGAGCATAAAAAATATTCTCTAGAGCCAAATCACATACGCGACCGAATATACTCTAGTATCTCTAATTATCTATCCATTTTTGCAAGTTGTCAACAAAAAAAATAAAATTTATATGAAAATTCAACATTTTTTTTTGAATTTTTCAATTTTTTTAAGAAAATTTTAATTATTTTCTTACTTCCAAGATTTTAATAATTTAGCAAAATATTTTTGATTTTTTAGATAATCATTTGTCGATGCTGTCAAAACTATTAACGAATTTTCTCCTTTTTCAAGTTTCTCATTTTTTAACATAATCGATGTAATTACTTTGTAATCATTTTCACCTGTTTGGTTAGTTGCATAAATTGTAAATCGATTATCTGAACGAACAAATGAAATTTTTTCATATGGAGTATATAACTTATTTGTCGAGAGCAATGCTGTTTTAACATAAATATAAAACTGTTGCTCAGAAATTAATTCAGTTCTAAGAAACGCTGTGTCTCCACAGAAAAACACATTTTTAATATTTCCAGCTTGAGCCCAATTTTGATCTAATGTAATTGATGTTTTTTCAAGTTCAACTTTTACCGGCTTTAAACTTCTATTTTTCAAGTTATGAACTGTTTTATTATTCGATTCTTTTACAACAGAAAAATCTGAAAAACTTCTATCTTCAGATGAACGCAAAATTCCTGATGCAATTGCTACAAACAAAGGTTTTCTTGAATTACTTTCAATTTTTTTAATATTAAAAATCGGAGACAAATAATCATAATAAACTAATACTTCACCGCCAAACTGATTAAAAGTTTCTGCTTTAACAAAACCACTTTCAATAAAATTTGAAGAGTCAAAATATTTTACATTTGAATTCAACGAGGGATCGTTTTGTACACGAGCAGATATTTCTCCAGCTTTTTTTCTTCGTGAACCAAGTTCATAAATTAAATCATGAATATAATTTACAATTTCTGTATCTTCAGGAAGCAACGGAGTTATAAATCTTTCCCCTGTCATATCAATATAATCTTTAGATGAATCAATTGTAAAAAGTAATTCAATATTTTTGTAAGGCTCATCTTTAGTTGCTGGAGCAAAATATCTAGCAGCAAAAGTATTTTCATCGTAAGTTAAAAAACCAATGTAAGACTTTCGGTTAAAAGAAAAATCTTCATAATAAATAAATTCCCCAGGATTATCTGGAATAAAAAAATCAACTCCTGGCAATGCCATTAAAGGTAATAAAATTTGTGTCAACAGTAATGATAAAAAAAATTTTTTCACAATTATTCTCCTAAACTTAAAAATTATTAACGATTATTATTTTCTTGGATTCGTTAAAATTTATCTTTATTATAAAAAAAGGATTGCTCTGGTTTGTTACAAAGCAATCCATTTTCCTTATTTTAAGATTCGGTAAAAATCTATTTAAATTAAACCCTGTTTTATGAATTTAATTTTTCCAATTCAGTTTTTACAATTGATGCAATTTTTTCTCCAGCTTGTTCAAGTGGAATTAATTCTGCATCTGATTCACTACGAAGTTTTACTTCTACATTTGGAAGATTTTTTTCTCCGATTACAACACGAATTGGATAACCAATTAAATCTGCATCTGCAAATTTTACACCAGGGCGTTCATTACGATCATCTAATAAAACTTCGATTCCTTTTGAAGTAAGTTCTTCATAAAGTTTATCACTTGCTTCTTTCATTGCACCATCATATTTAATTGGAACAATTGCAACTTGGAAAGGAGCTGTACTCATTGTCCAAATAATTCCATTTTCATCATGATGTCCTTCGATGATACTAGCTAAAGTTCTATCAACACCAATTCCATAACATCCCATAATTGGAGTTACGGGTTTTCCAGTAGCATCAAGATATGTTACATTCATCGATTTTGTATATTTATCACCAAGTTTAAAAATATGACCTAACTCATTTCCTTTTTTAGAATAAAATGTGTCACCACAATCAGGACATTTATCTCCAGGAACCACAACACGAACATCAGCTGTCATAAATGGAACAAAATCCCTACCAGGTTCAACATGTACAAAGTGAACATCTTTTTCAAGACCACCTGTTACAGCATCATGCATTGAAGAAACACTTTCATCACAAATGATTGGAGCGTTTACAAGATTAACAGGGCCTGCAAAACCAACAGGAGCAGTTGTAATACGAACCACATCCTCTTCTGATGCAAGTTCAACTTCGCTTGCTTTAAGTTTTGCACAAAGTTTTGCTTCATTTACATCCAAATCTCCACGGATACAAACTGCAACAAAAGATTCTGGATAATAGAAAGAAGAACCTTCCTCAACTTTTTTAAGATTTTTACAACAATCAACTGATGATAAATCAATTGAACAATTAGTAACTTTATAAATCAATGTTTTGATAAAATTCTGTGGTGTTGTTTTTAAGAATGAAGATAATTCTTCAATTGTTTTTACATCAGGAGTTGGAATTTTTTCTACAGCTTTGTCTGTTGCAACTTGTGGGTTACCATCTTTATCAAGGGCAATGTCATTTTTACAAGTTGCTTTTTCAACATTAGCAGCATATCCACATTTTGGACAAAGGATTAATGTATCATCACCAACTTCACTTTCTACCATGAATTCTTCTGAACCAGAGCCACCCATTGCACCTGTATCAGCTTTTACAGAAATTGTGTGAAGTCCTAATCGTTTAAAAATTCGTCGATAAGCTTCAGCACATTTTTCATAAGATTCATCAAGTGATTTTTGATCAGCATCAAAAGAATAAGCATCCATCATAATAAATTCACGCCCACGCATTACTCCATAACGAGGTCGAATTTCATCACGATATTTTGTATTAATTTGATATGCAATGATTGGAAGTTGCTTATAACTACTTAGTCCATCTCTAATCAACGCAGTAAAAGCTTCTTCTGCAGTTGGGCTTACTACCATGTCTTGACCACCACGATTTTGTGGTTTTAACATTTCAGCCCCCATTGTATTCCATCTACCTGATTCTTTCCAAAGTTCACCAGGCTGAATTACAGTCGGCTTCATCTCTAATAAACCAGCATTATCTAATTCTTCACGAATAATATTTTCAACTTTACGCAATGAACGCAAACCAAGTGGCATGTAAGAATAAAGACCGTTTCCAAGTTTACGGATCATACCAGTACGCATCATCAATTGATGACTTGAAATAACAGCATCAGAAGGAGATTCTCTTAATGTGCTAATTAAAAACTTTGAACTTTTCATGCAGACTATTTTAATGAAAAATGAATTTGTGTTCAACGAGTAAAATATTTTTAATTAAATAATTATGCAATGAAGAATTTTCATAAACCGAAAAAAAGATTTAGGCAAAAAAAAAGCCTGTCTATCAGACAGACTAAAGAACGAGGCTGACACGATTCGAACGTGCGACCCCCACCTCCGCAGGGTGATGCTCTAATCCAGCTGAGCTACAGCCTCAATATAATTACATCGAAGTATAGTAGACGGAAGCGACAGGAGTCGAACCTGCCAGGCCCGTTAGGAACCGACGGATTAGCAATCCGTTGTATTACCGCTCTACCACGCTTCCTAATTATATCGGAGCGAGAGGGATTCGAACCCCCGGTACCCGAAGGTACAACGGTTTTCAAGACCGCCCCAGTACGACCACTTTGGTATCGCTCCAAATCTTTTATGAACTTTACATAAAAAATCACTTCTTGTCAATAACTCTTTTGAAAAATTTATTTTTTTTCTGAATCAGCAATTTTTTCTTTATGATAATAACTTGAATGATTTATTGTGTATTCCTTTTCACTTCCATCAGAAACATTAGATGTTTTTAAAAATGAACGCAAAGAAAAATACAAAGTTTCATAATTATAAAAAATGATTTCTCTAATCTTTTCTTCATCTGATTTTACATTTATAATGTTTTCAGTCTCCAACAAAAGATCATTTGGCGTTATTGAAAAAAGTTCTACTATTCTTTGAACAAGGGAAAGACTTATTGACGTTTCCGCTCGTTCAATATTTGCAACATGTGATACAGAAATTTCAAGTTTTTCAGCAAGTTGAGCCTGAGTTAAATTAAATTTTTTTCTTAATGATTGTAAATTTTTTCCTGCAACAACACTGATATCTAATTTCTTTCCCATATGGTTAAAGATTGTATGTTATTATTTTTGAATTTAACATAGACTAGCACAAACAAATCTATAGACTTTTATAAATAATTTTATTTTAAATTTTTAGTATCCTTTTTTTACATTTATTAGTTATACTTAATATATACTTTTTTTAAAAATAAAATATTTATCCACATGGAGAA
>JAZUSR010000182.1:0-2497 GCA_045606765.1 Treponema sp. | reverse complement strand
GGAATTATTGATACAAGAGATTTTCTTTTCTTTTTACTTCTATCATTAACATTTATTATTTTATCTTATTATTTTGCTGAAAAGAAAAAAGGAAAATTATTTTTTACAGGTAAATTAGGACTCTATTCAATGTTGGTAATTTTAATTTTAATCTTTGCTTTTATCGACAATTCAAAAATTTATAAAAAATTTGATTTTACAAAAGATAAACAATTTTCTGTTTCTAATTATACAAAAAATACACTTAGTTCTGTTTCTGAACCTGTAAGAATTCCTTATTATCGTTCAAAAAGTCTTTTATCATTATATCCATCTGTACGAGATGTCTATGACTACTTAAAAATTTGTGCTAATGAAAATAAAAACATTTCTTTAAATTTAATCAATGCTGATAAAAAAGAACATCAAGATGTTTTATCTCAACTTGGAGTAATGCCTCAACAAATTCAGTCTGTAAACAATAATAAAACTGAATATATAAAAGTGTATTCAGCTGTTGTAATTGAGTATCTTGGAAAAAAAGATGTAATTCCATTTATATTATCAACAGCGTCTTTACAATTTGAACTTAATATTAGATTTGACAAATTAATTAAAAATAAAAATCGTTCTGTATATCTTTTATCCGGAAATGAATATTCACCAAATGAATACAATTATATTCAGCTTTTGTTAAATGCTTCAGGGATAAACTGTTATCCACTTGCAAAAGATTCTTTACCTTACATTTATAATCAGTTAGAAAATGATATTCCTCTTTTAATTTTTGGAACATCTTCTTTTACTCCTGAAGAGTCAAGCATTATTGAAAATTTTATTCTCAACGGTGGAAAAGCTTTAATTGCAACTTCACAATATTCTGTTAATATTAATGGTGATTGGGGACTTTCAAAAAATATTGATGATAATTTTATTCCTGTTTTAGAAAAATGGGGAGTTAATTTTGAAAATAAACTTGTAAATGATATTTCAAATGTTAGAATTAGTTTTATTTCAACTGATAAAAATCCTGATGCATTAAATGACAATCCTGAATATGCATATGTAAATTATCCTCAATGGATTTCTATATTACCTCAAGTTAATGCACCAAATGGAATGACTATGTATTGGTGTAGCCCAATAAAAGAAAATAGTAATATTGTACCTTTGCTTTTTTCATCTGATGCAAGTTGGACTGTAAAAGAATTTGACAAAAGCGTTCAAAATCAAACAAATGAACTTTTTGTAACAAGTCCTTTTTATGTTCAAAAAACTTTTATTAATGACCCTTTATTTAAAAAAGAAAAATCAATTATTGGTTGTAAAATTACCAAACCTATTACAGGATTATATAATTTTATTACAAATGAAAATCCAAAAGTAATTGTAATTCCAAGTCAATATCTTGCACTTGATGTTTTACTAGAAATTGCTGGAGGGCAAACAAGCGATTTTAGAAACACTGATTTTATTTTATCAACTATTTTGGATTTAACTGATGATTTAGATTTGAAAAATATGCAATATGGTGGAATTCGTAATTCTTCGCTTTATAAAGTAACAGATGTACTTCATTTTGCACAATTAAAAAAATTAGTAATCATTTGGAATTTTATAATTATTCCTACACTAATTATTTTTATTGGAATATTTATTTTTATAGTGAGAAAAAAGAAAAATGAAAAATACAAAATATGATTATAAACTTATTTTTTTATCGACAACCTTATTCTTGTTAGTTTTAATTTTTTTATTGAATTCTATTTTTACTAATAAAATTCAAAAAAGAACAGTGATTAATTCTGTAATCTTAAATTCAAAATACAATGTTGAAAAATTTGAAATTAGAGACTCAAATAACTCTTTAATTTCAATTTATAAAGTAGATTCATTTTGGGGTGGTCAAATTACAAAAAATGATTCTACAACTTATTTTCCAGTTGATGAAAAAACAGTTATTGATTTTTTAACACTATCAAAAGAAATTCGTACATTAAATAAAATTGTAGATAACTCAAAAAATATTTCTTCTGAATCAATCCATCAAAATTATTTAACTTATGGACTCTCTGATGAAAGTGCAATTGTTATTTCGTACTTTGATACAACTAATGCATGTGTTTCTAAAATTTATTTTGGTTCATTGAATCAAACTTTAGATCAGATTTTTTTACGAACAGAAAAAAATTCTACAATTTATTCGATGGATTCAAAAATTATTGATTATCTTGAAGTTAAGCCAAATTTTTGGTGTGATAAAAATATTCTTCCAATTTGGATTTCAAAAAATATTGATTCAACCGACATTCAAAATATTTCATTCAATTTAAATAACTCTAAATTTATTAATGCAAATAAAAAAGCTTTTGATAAATTTCCTTCGTTAAGATTTTCTGAATTAATTTATGATTCAAATCAAATTTTAAATTCTGAAAAAGATTCTTTACTTATAAAAATTACAACAGGAAAGGGAAGTGAATATAATTTAAATTTTATTCCTGTAAAAACAATTAAC
>JAZUSR010000181.1:0-30710 GCA_045606765.1 Treponema sp. | reverse complement strand
CAAAATTCGAAATGATTCAATTATTTTTTATATACATATTGAAGAAAATTTAACAAATAATTACAATATAAACATTATGATACCTACATTAATCAAAGATCTATTAAAAACAAATCCTGAAGGTCAGGAAATTAAAGTTTGTGGTTGGGTTCGTACAGTTCGAGACTCAAAAGGCTTAGTATTTATTCAAGTTAACGATGGAAGTTGCTTTGCAAATATTCAGCTAACTTTTGATAGAAATAATCCATCTAAAAATGCAAATATTTCAAATATAGAAGAAAATCTTAAATTATTAAACACAGGTGCTTCTGTTCGAGCAACAGGGAAATTAATACTTTCCCCTGCATCAGGGCAAGCAGTTGAAGTTACACTTGAAAAATTAGAATGCCTTGGAACATGTAATCCAGAAGAATATCCATTACAGAAAAACAAAATGTCAATGGAATACCTTCGTGAAAATGCACATTTAAGAGCACGAACAAATACATTTGGAGCAGTTTATAGAGTCCGTAACCAAATGGCATTTGCTGTACATTCATTCTTCCAAGAAAGAGGCTTCCAATATATTCACGCACCAGAAATAACATGTTCAGACTGTGAAGGTGCTGGAGAAATGTTCCAAGTAACAACACTTTCAATGGAAAAAATTGCCGAACTTGGTGTAAAAGCTGGTATCGGCGGAATGAAAATTGAAGATGCTCACAAGATTGTTGATTACTCAAAAGACTTCTTTGGAAAAAAAGCAAGTCTAACAGTATCTGGTCAATTAGAAGCCGAAACACTTGCTACAGCACTTTCAAGAGTTTATACATTCGGCCCAACATTCCGTGCAGAAAATTCAAACACTCCTCGTCACCTTGCAGAATTTTGGATGATCGAACCAGAAATGGCATTTTTTGATTTAGATGACAATATGGATATTCAAGAAGATTTTGTAAAATACCTTTTAAATTGGGCCTTAACAAAATGCCGAGAAGACTTAGAGTTTTTTGACAAACGAATTCAACCAGGTCTTATCGAAAATCTTGAAAAAGTTGCAAATGCAAAATTCGTTAGAATTTCATACACTGATGCAATTGCTGAATTAGAAAAACACTCAGATAAATTTGAGTTTAAACCATATTGGGGTTGCGACATTGCAACAGAGCATGAAAGATTCCTAACAGAACAAATCTATAAATGCCCAGTAATGGTTTATAATTACCCAAAAGAAATAAAATCATTTTATATGAAGCAAAACGAAGATGGAAAAACTGTAAAAGCAGTTGATGTTTTAGTTCCTGGAATCGGTGAATTAATTGGAGGTTCAGAACGAGAAGAAGATTACGACAAACTTCTTACAGCTTGTAAAGAAAGAGAAATGGATATGACAAATTATCAATGGTATCTTGACTTACGAAGATTCGGAACTGTTCCTCACTCAGGATTCGGACTAGGATTTGAACGATTAATTCGTTATGTAACAGGAATGGAAAATATCCGCGATGTAATTCCATATCCTCGTGCACCAAAACTAGCAGATTTCTAAGAAAATTACTCTAACAAAACTTCTTTTATTAAAAGGCACTTAGAAAATAATAATATCACCAGTATACATTAGGCTGATGATATCTTTTTTATAAAAGAGTTTTTTTGACTTATAGAAAGTTATAAACTATAATAGAAGAGTAGAGACTTTGTTTTGGAGATATTTTTATGAGAAAACGCATTGGACTTGTTCTTCATAATATGCATGAAGAATACAGCGTTGAACTCATCAAAGGGGTTAAACGCTTTTGTAAAGAAAATAATATTCAGCTTATTCTCTTCCCAATAAATTCAAAACTATCTGAAAAATTTAATTTTGAATATCGAAATCACGCAATAAAAGAATTAATTAATAAAAGTAACTTAGATGGTGTAATCTTCAGTGCCGGAACACTATGTTCATTTATCACAAAAAAAGATTTTAAAAATGAACTTGATAAACTTGGCGATATTCCAATCGTAAACATTGGAATAAACATTCCTGGATATTCTTTTGTTACAAGCGATACTAAAAAAGCTTTTAAAAAAATGGTTTCTCACATCATTGAAAAACATAATCGAAAAAATTTTTTAGTATTCACTTCTTATGATAATAATAGTGATTCACTTTTAAGAAAAAAATGGTTAATAGAAGTTCTTAATTCCCACAATATAGAATTGAAAGAAAACCAAATAATTAATGCACAATTTAATCGATTAAGCGCAAAATTAAAAATTCAAGACTATGTAAATAAAAATGGACTAAATTTTGATTCAATTGTTTGTCTAAATGACTCAATGGCATTTGGAATAATCGAAGGACTCAATGAATTAAATTATACAGCTCCAAAAGATTACATTATCGTAGGTTTTGATAATTCAAATAGAGCAACATTCTCAATTCCAACCCTTTCAACAATTGACCCAAGAATTGCAGAACAAGGATATCAGGCTGGAAAAATAATTAAAGAATTATTTACTTCACCAAATTCAAAAATTACAACAACAATAGATGGAAAAGAAAAATATAGAGTAAGTTGTGGATGTATTTCGGACAAAGACTTATCTTATGATTATATCGATGACTCGAACAACATTGCAAAATTCTCAGACAAAGATATTTACAACATCGTTCACTTACATCCTCAATCAGCAAATCTTGAACTATATATTCTTCATCAATTAATTCAAACCTCATTAACAGTAGTAAATCAAGAACAATTATTTAATATGATGCCCAAATATATTAAGTATTCAAGTTTAAAAGGAATCGCAATTTTTAGTTACGACAAACCTAAATTATATTCATCAACAAAAAGAAAATTTTTCATCCCCAAAAAAACAAAGCGAATTTTTTCATACGAAATAAACACTGATAATCCTAACATAAATGAAGAATACATAAATCCACTAGTAAACTTCTTTCCAGAAAACACTTTTAATGAAGAATACGATGAAATTCTAATTTATCCTCTTTTTGAAGGTAAATATCAGTATGGATACATTATTGCTCCTCTAAACGACAAAAATTATTTATTTTATGAAGTATTGTTTGAATTATTTTCAAAAGAAATTACATCTGCAATAAAACTTTCAAATGAACAAATTACAAACTCAAAACTTGAATCAAAAAATACTAAATTAAAAATACATTCATCAAAATTAGATACCCTTTCTAATACAGACGAACTTACACAAATTAATAATCGCCGAGGATTTATGAACCTTGTTACAAAAATGATAAAAAATTCAATTTCAAATAACAGAACAGGTTTAATTATTTTCTGCGATATAGACGGTCTTAAAAAAATTAATGATACATACGGTCACGAAGCTGGCGACAAAGCAATAATTATGCAAACACAAATTCTTCAAAATTCAATTCGTTCAACTGATATAATTGGACGCTTAGGAGGAGACGAATTTGCAATTGCTGTAGAAGGAATGACTTTAGAATCTTTTAAAAAATTCAAACAAAAAGTCATAAACAACACAAAAATTGTAAATAAAAATAGCAATGAAAAATTTGAAGTTTCAGTTAGCTTAGGTGCCGCAGAATATTCTATTGACAATCCAAATATCGACAAATTATTATCAATTGCCGACAATGAATTGTACAAAGAAAAAACAATGAAAAAATCTAAGAACTAATATACTTAGTAACCAATTCAGTTACCAAAGGAACTAATTGTTTCTTTCTAGAAACTACACCTTGTAAATAGTAAATATTTTCTTCCATCTTTGGAAAAGTAATATGAGATTTAAAATCATCATCAGCATCAAGCAATAGCACACTAGACAACGAAGTAATATCAGTAACAAGAATTCCTGCAAATAAAAGTTTTTGACTCTTTCGTTCAAGCGAAAGTTCAGAAAGAAATTCCTTCTTTCGATCAAGGATTTCTTTAGTATTCCCAACTTCTATTTGACTCAATGTGTAAGAAACCTTTCCCTCTGAATATTCTTTCATATCTTGATGAATAAGTTCACTAGCATTTCTTCCAGCAATCTTACTACCTGCAAGAAGGATTTCACTACCAATATCTTTAATTTCAAGATTAGAAATGCTCGAAAGATATTCTGCAACTTCTCTATCTAAATCAGTAGTTGTTGCAGACTGAAGAATAAGAGTATCACTTAAAATTCCACACAAAAGCAAACTTGCAATATCTTTAGGAATTGAAATTCGATATTCTTTATATAAATTTGCAATCAAAGTTGAAGTAGAACCAACAGGTTTATTAATAAAAGTAATAGGATATTTTGTTGATAAAGTACCAAGACGGTGATGATCAATTACTTCAAGAATTTTATAATTTTCAATTCCACTAACAGCTTGACTCATTTCGTTATGATCAACCAAAATCACTTCAATATTTGGTTCTAATACTAAATCGTGTTCAGAAATAATTCCAATTACTTTAGACTCTTCATCAGTAACAGGAAGATATCGACATGGAGAATCTTTTAAAGTTGTCTGAATCTTTGTAATAGAATCATTTGGATGAACAGGAATAATTTCTTTATCAGCAATAACAGAAACTGGCATTGAATACGCAATAAGCATAGATGTTGGTGAAGTACTGTAAGGACTAATAATTACAGAAACCCCGTGTTCTTCAGCTAATTGACGAAGCTCTTTATTTAAGACAAAGCCTGAAGTTAAAATCAAAAGTTTTACATTATGCTCAATAGTAATTTTTAAAAGATCTTCTCGGTTACTTGCAATAACTACAATATTTTCTGTTGAATGACTTTCAAGATGTTCTTTAAAAGATTCCAATGAAGAAGAACCTACCAAAATAGAATACTTTTTAATTTTTTTAGAATCATCTTCATTATTCAAAATAATAGGCTGTGCATTCAAAGTTTTTTGTATAAGATTAATACTTGTAGAAAGAGGCCGAGGTTTTTCAGGATTTAATACAGTCAAAATACTTTGAGCAAAACCGGAATAATGCAACAAAGATTTATATCTTCCATCTTTATCAACAACCGGCATTACACGAAATCCTGATTTTTCCATTCTACCAAGAGCTTCCCAAACAGAAACATGTTCATCAACTGTCTGAAAATCTTTTGGCATATAATATTTTACTTTAGGAACTAAATCAGGAATATATTCAGGACGAGGAATATTAAATTTATTAAAAATATATGAAGTTTGAGGGTTTAAATGCCCTGCTCTTGCAGCTTTATAATTTGAATAACCTAATAAGTTTTTTAATTTTGCATAGCCAACAGCAGCCGCTACAGAATCTGTATCCGGATTTTTGTGGCCAATAATATATACAGTTTTTTCCATATTTATATATTGCACAAAAACAAGATTTTTGTCAAACAAAAAGAAAAACACTCAATTATTAATTAATAAAAAATTAACTACACTTTTTTAATTCACCAAGAATTAACACAACCTAGACACACCATCACTTGTGTTACAAGAAAAAAATTCAGCAGAATAACC
Organism: Treponema sp.; assembly: GCA_045606765.1. Taxonomy (GTDB): domain Bacteria; phylum Spirochaetota; class Spirochaetia; order Treponematales; family Treponemataceae; genus Treponema_D. The sequence goes on along the minus strand of JAZUSR010000181.1, from coordinate 25,237 downwards.
AATAACTTTTAAATATTCTTCCTGAACTATTTTTATAAATGAATCAATCAAATCTTTTTTTACAATCGCAATTGCACAACCACCAAAACCAGCTCCTGTCATCCTAGCACCTAGACAAGAGTTTTGAGCAATTGCACAATCAACTAAAGTATCAAGTTCAATACCAGTAACCTCATAATTTTCCTTTAATGATTTATGAGATTCAATCATCAATTTACCAAGTAAAATTAAATCACCGTTTTTAAGAGCATCAACAGAATTTAACACACGATTATTTTCAGAAACACAATGAAAAGCCCTTCGACAAAGAACATCGTCTTTAATCAAAAATTTAACAGAATCAAAATCACTAATAGAAATCGAACAAAGATTTTTAAGTTCATTAGTATTAGAGACCTTACTATTTTTTAAAACAAAATCCTGCTTGTTTAAAATCGAAAGAACACTCTCACATTGCTCCCTACGTTCATTATATTTTGAATCTGCCAATTGACGCTTTTTCTTAGTATTCATAACGACAAATTGATAATCACCCAAATTCAAAGGAATGTATTCATGAGAAACATTTTCACAATCCAAAAGTTCACAAGTATTTTCTTTTGCTGTAGAAATAATATATTGATCCATTATTCCACATTTAACATTCATAAATTCATGCTCACTTTGCTGACCAATTAAAGCAATATCCTTTTGAGAAATATTAAAATTAAAAAGTTCAGAAACAGAAAAAGCAAAACAACACTCAAGTGCAGAACTAGAAGAAATTCCACCAGCAGACGGAATTTCACTGTAAATCAAAACATCAAATCCAAAGTCAAAATCAAAACCTTTTCTTTTTATTATTGAAAGAATTCCATTTAAATAATTTGAATAATCATTTTCTTTTTTATACATAAATTCATCATTTACATCAAAAGAAAAAGTCCCAGGAAATTTTAAATCATTATATATAATTTTTTTATCATCCCGCTTTCGCATTCCAATATATAAATACTTATCAATTGCACAAGGAAAAACAAATCCACCATTATAATCAATATGCTCACCGATAATATTAATTCTTGCAGGACCTCTACAAATTTGAATTGGATAAATAGATTGTCCATAAATTTCTACAAACTTATTTTTAAATAAATCAATATCAAAATCATTATTTATATTATTAAACATAGTTTTATATTAAAATCTTTATTGCAAGAAGTCAAATATATTTTATTAACATAAAAATAAAATACGTACGGTCAAGGCACGCTTTGCTCAAGGCCTTGACTCGGCCGTTTTTAGGATTTGTAATAAACCCTAAATAAAAAAAAGTTCATCTTAAAATTAAAAAAATTAAGATGAACTTAAAAAAATATAATTTATTAAGTTGTTACTAAATGAAATTTAACAAAAACTTTCAATAGATTTTCTAAAAATCTTTAAACCTTCATCTATTTCGTTATAAGAAATATTCAAAGGAGGTAAAAATCTTAGTACATCCTGTCCTGCAATTGCAGTACAAAGTCCATTATCTAAGCATTTAACTTCTACATCAAAAGGTTTTACTTTAGAATCAATTTGGATACCTACCATCAAACCTTTTCCTCTTACATCTTTAATAATAGGAATATCCCAAGTTTTAATTACATTTCTAATGTATTCACCTTTTTGAACAACATCGTATAAAAAGTCCTTATCATTGACAGTATCTAGAACAACTTGTGCGGCGGCACAGGCTAAAGGATTGCCGGCAAAAGTAGATTGATGATCTCCTGCAACAAAAATATCTTTTGCTTTCCCTCTAAATAAACAAGCCCCCATTGGAATCCCGCCGGCAATTCCTTTTGCTAATGTAACAACATCAGGCTCGAAACCTAATTCATCACTTGCAAGAAAGTAACCAGTTCTTCCAACACCTGTTTGTACTTCATCTGCCATTACAATTGCTCCAGCGTTTCGAGCAGCCTGTGCCGCCTCTTTTGCCCACTGAGCATCAATTAAATTAACACCACCTTCTCCTTGTATACATTCAATAAACAAAGCTGCTGTTGTATCATCAAATGCATTTTTTAAAGAATCAAAATCATTTGGCTTAATTGTTTTAAAACCTTCTGGATATGGGGCAAAACAATCAGGATGAAATTTTTCTTGACCAGTTGCAGTTAAAGTTGCAAGTGTTCTTCCATGAAAAGATGATTCAAGTGTAACAATTGTTTTTCTTTTTGATCCGCCATTCAATTGACCATATTTTCTTGCAAGTTTAATAGCTGCTTCATTCGCTTCAGCTCCAGAATTTCCAAAATAGACTCCAGCAAATCCTAATTGGTCAATTAAATCACATGCGTATCCAATTCCAACATCGCTAAAATAATAATTTGAAATATGGATTTGCTTTTTTGACTGTTTTGAAATAGCTTTTACTAATGGTTTATAATTATGCCCCAAACAATTTACTCCAATTCCTGAAAGAAAATCTATATATTTTTTATTGTTTGAATCCCACATTGTAGAACCTTTTGCTTTAACAAAAGTTATATCAAAACTACCATAATTATTTACAACTATTTTTTCCATAATTTTCTCCAATTGAATTAAAATTAATAAATCATTGTCCCAATTCCACGATCACTAAACATTTCGATTAATAAGGAATGAGGAACTCTTCCATCAATAATATGTGTCCTTGGAACTCCTCCTTCAAGTGCAGTTAAACAACAATCGATTTTAGGAATCATTCCAGAACTAATAATCCCTGTTGCTTTTAATGAACCAATCGCAGTTTTTTCTATCCGCTTAATTAAAGTATTTGGATCATTAATATCACGAAGTACTCCAGGAACATTTGTCAGTTGTACAAATTTTTCAGCTTTTAAAGCGATTGCAATTTTAGCAGCCGCAGTATCGGCATTAATATTATACCGAGATTCATCTCCCTGTTCACCTAATGCCACTGTTGAAACTACAGGAATAAAATCTTGATTCAACAATGTTGATAAAATCTGAGGATTAACTTCTGTCACTTCACCAACAAAGCCTAAGTCTTTTTCTGTCTTAACAGCACGAAGCAATCCTGAATCCACTCCGGAAAGTCCTATAGCTTTTCCACCTTTTTGCAAAAGAATTCCAACAATGTCTTTATTTAATTTTCCTGTCAAAACCATTTGAACTATTTCCATAGTTTCTGCATCAGTATAACGAAGTCCATCAACAAATTTAGATTCTTTACCAACTCGTTCAAGCATATGATTTATTTCAGGACCACCACCATGAACTAATACAACCTTAATTCCGATAGTATTTAACAAAACTATATCTTCCATAACGGCATGCTTAAGTTCCTCGTTAAGCATTGCATTTCCACCGTATTTTACAACAACAACTTTTCCAACCCATTGCTTAAAATATGGTAATGTTTGAACTAAAACTTCTGACCATTGTTCTGTTGTTAATGAACTAATATCTTCTACATTCATTTTATTCCTCTATCTAAAAAGCTACTAAAAATATTACTATTTTATTACGATCTATAATCACCATTAATTTTAACGTAATCGTATGTAAGATCACATCCCCATGCCTGAGCAGTTGCTTGACCATCTTCTAATGTTACAAAAATTTCAATTGCTTCTGAAGACAAAATCTTTTCTGCTTTTTCTTCATCAAAAGACAAACCTACTCCATCATGTACAACTTCAATAAAATTATCTGATGCAATTTTTACTTGCCCATCTTCTGGCACATCAAAATATCTTTTTGCAGAATCAATGCTAGAAAAATATACACAAGTTTTATCTGGATTAAATTCAAATCCAGAATAACCCATTGCACATAAAATTCTTCCACAGTTTGCATCTTTTCCAAACATTGCAGCTTTTACAAGATTAGATCTAATAATTTCTTTTGCAAGGCCTCTTGCTGTTTCTATATCTTTTGCACCTTTTACTGTACATTCAACTAATCTACTAGCACCTTCACCATCTGCTGCAATTTTCATTGCCATAATTTTATTTAATGCATTTAATGCTTCTAAAAACTTTTTATAATTTTCATCTTCTGAATTAATTTCATTATTTTCAGCAAGCCCATTTGCAAGAATTGTAACTGTGTCATTTGTACTTGTATCTCCATCTACAGAAACACAATTATAGGTACCAAGAATCGATTCATGTAAAGCCTTATCTAACATTGCGCTTGTAATATTACAATCAGTTGCAATAAAACCTAACATAGTCCCCATATTAATATGAATCATTCCTGAACCTTTACACATTGTCCCGATAGTTACAACTTTTCCATCAAGTTCAAATTGAACTGCACATTCTTTATTCTGTGTATCAGTTGTCATAATTCCAATACTAGCATCTTTATGTCCTTCCTTTGAAAGACCATTTTTTAGATTCATAATATTTTTTTCGATTTTTTCAACTGGAACTTGTTGACCAATAATACCTGTAGAACAAACAATTACATCATCCGGATTTATATTCAATGCATTTGCTGCTGCTATAGCCATCTTTTTTGCAACTTGAGCTCCCTGCTCTCCAGTACAAGCATTTGCGTATCCAACATTGACAATTGCAGCTTGTGCTTTTCCATTTTTTAAAATCTGCTGAGTATATTTTACACTTTCAGCTTTTACAATATTTCGTGTAAAAACACCACTAGCATTACATAGCTTTTCTGAATAAACTAATGCAGTATCATTTTTTGTGCGGCCTGCCTTAATTCCACAATTGTATCCACTTGCTGTAAAACCTTTTGCAGCAGTAATTCCGCCATCGATAAATTTAATTGAATCAAGCATTTTTACACCTCCATTTCAATTTATATAAAAAGTAATATTTATGCAATAATTATACATTTTTATGCATATTTATACAATAGATTTTATTAAAAAAATCGCTTAAAAATCTAAAAAAAATGCACCTTAAAGCCGAACTATATCGCTCAACTTTAGAGTGCACTAAATCTAAAAAATTACAAATCAAAATATTTTATAAGAAAGAACACTTTATTGTATACCAACATCATAATTTTATATTTTGGATTTTACAAAAAAATCATCTTTTTATAAAAAAATTAATTTAATTAATTTCGTAAATCCAACCTTCTGGAGCTTCAATTCTTCCCATTTGAATACCAGTTAAAGTTTCGTAAACTTTTTTAAGAACAGGTCCAAAATCATCCATTCCACTTGGAAGACAAATTTCTTTTCCATGGTCAACAACTTTTCCAACAGGTGAAATTACAGCAGCTGTTCCACAAAGTCCACATTCTGCAAAATCTGCAATTTCATCTTTATGAATTTGTCTTTCTTCAACTTCTAATCCAAGGTATGTTTTTGCAACTTCAACCAATGAACGCCTTGTAATTGATGGGAGAATACTATCTGATTTTGGTGTTACAAGTTTATTATCTTTTGTTACAAAAAGAATATTTGCACCACCTGTTTCTTCTACATAAGTATGTGTCTGTGGATCTAAGTACATATTTTCGTCGAAACCATTTTTATGAGCATCAACGATATTGTAAAGGCTCATTGCATAATTTAAACCAGCTTTAATATCTCCAGTTCCATGAGGAGCAGCACGGTCTCTATCTGAAATACGAATTGTCAAAGGATGTGCTCCACCTTTAAAATAAGGTCCTACAGGTGTACCGAAGATTCTAAATTGATATTCTTCAGCTGGTTTTACACCAATTACAGCACTTGAGCCAAACATATATGGTCTTAAATAAAAAGTTGCTCCGCTTCCGTATGGTGGCACCCAACTTTCATTCGCTTTTACAACTTGTCTAACAGCGTCAATAAATTTTTCTTTAGGTAAAACAGGCATTTCAAGACGAGCACAAGTTGTTGCCATACGTTCAGCATTTAAATCCGGACGGAAAGTAACAATCTTGCCTTGTTCTGTAGTATACGCCTTTAGACCTTCAAAACATGTTTGAGCATACTGTAACACACCAGCACATTCTGTAATTTGGACAGTTGCATCATCTGTCAACATTCCTTCGTCCCATGCGCCATTTTTAAAATTTGTTACATAGCGTTTATCAGTTTTTACGTAGCCAAATCCTAAACTACCCCAATCAAGATTTTGTTTTTCCATATTTTCCTCCAGCTCAATTTAAGCAGATTTTATGATAAATTCATTATATATTATATTCATTTGTTAATTCAATTAGAAAATAATTTTTTTATAGAATTTATTTTTTATGATTAAACAATTATTTTTGACAATATTGATTTTTATGATAAAATTAAGTATATGGAATTAAAGGAAAAAATGAAAATCGGAATAGTTATTAATAATCTTATTTCTGATTACGAAAAAGAATTTTTAAACGGTGTCTCTAAATTTTGTGAAGAAAACAACTGTGTTCCTCTTCTTTTTCCTATTGGAGAATTAAATAGTCCTTATTTTCCTTTTGAATATCAACAAAAAATTATTTCCTCTTTAATCACAAAAAATAATGTCGATGGAATTATTATAGCAAGTGCAATTTTGGGCAATCATGTTACAAAAGCTGAATTTTCTTCTTACATAAACAAAACATTTTCTGTTCCAAAAATTAGTATAGGAATAGAATTACCCAATATCCCAAGTATAATTGTAAATCAAAAAATGGGATTTGAATCAATCATTAAAGATTTAATTATAAACCATAAGTGTAATGACATTGCCATAATGTCTGTTAAAGGAAATAATGAAGATGCAATAACTCGCATGAACATAATTAAATCTATTTTCAAAAAATACAATATCAAATTAGACAAAAATAAAATTATGTATGGTAGATTTACATACGATGGCGCTTTTACAGCAATTCAAGACTATTATGAAAAAAATAGAAAACTTAATTTCGATGGTATAATTTGTTTAAACGACGATATGGCTTTTGCATGTATCGACTTTTGCAAAAAGCAATCAATTAATGTTCCAAATAAATTAAAAATCATAGGATTTGACGATGTTGCTTTAGCTAGTAAAGATACACCTCGATTAACAACTGTAAACCAAATGATTGCTAATCAAAGCTATGAAGGATGTAATATTTTACTAAAATTAATCAATGGAAAAAAAATCAAAACCATTACTAAAATAAATTCTGAACCAAGATATAGACAAAGTTGTGGATGTATTTCAACTAAAAACAACTCTATAAATTTTATTAATGAGAAAAGAGAAGATGTAAAATTCTCTAACGATATTCAAGTGATTAATACTCCTGAATGGTTAACAGCAAGTTCACAATTCTATAAATTACATTTTTTCCAATCAGCTATCCAAGTAAAATTGGGACTTAATCAAATTGCCAAAATTTTCCGCGAACGAATTAAAGACTTTGATATAAGTTCTGCCGCGTTAGTAATTTATAATAAACCTATTTCAGTAAATAAAAATACAACAACATTTAATATTCCAAACAAAGCTTTTTTAGTTTCCTCATTTGATGATAAACGCAATTATCATCAAGAAAAAGAATTTATAGAATTTAATCCAAACAAAAAAATTCTTCCAATTGATTTTTTTACCGATTATTCTCAATTGAATACAGTCTATCCTCTATATGAATTTAATTTACAATTTGGATATATAGTTTTTACTCCTGGAATGATGGAAAAAATAATTTACAAGATGATGGTTTCTGGACTTTCGCACTTAATTGCAATTTCACACGAAAAAGAAAAAACAGCACAAAAAAATAAAAAGCTTACAAGAAAAAATAAATCTCTTGATAAAATTTCTACCACTGATGAACTCACAGGTCTTCTTAACCGTCGAGGCTTTATAAAACTCAGCCAAGAAAAAATTAATTCAATTGTAAAAGACAATGATAAAGGAATTATAATCTTTGGAGATATGGACGGTCTTAAAAAAATCAATGACACTTATGGTCATGCTTCAGGGGATATTGCCATTAAAGCTGAAGGGGAAATTCTAAAATCTTGTTTTAGGAAAACTGATTATGTTTCTAGACTCGGTGGTGATGAATTTGCAATATTAGCACCCAATTTATCTGTACATCAATTTTATAAAATTAAAAAAGAAATTGAAAAAAAATGTACAGAATGGAACAAAATTTCTAATGAAAAGTTTTCAATTTCAATTAGTTTAGGTTTTGCAGAATTTTCAAAAGATAAGAAAAACATAAAAGACATTCTTAATGAAGCTGATGTAATCTTATACAAAGAAAAACAACGAAAAAAGTCTATAAAATAGTATAACCATAAACTTTTTAATAACTTACAAAACTAAAAAAACATCAAAAAAACTTTTTACAGATTTTTTTTCAATAAAGAAAACTTCACTTTTTTACAAGGCAGAAATTTTTAATAATGAAAAATGACCTTCAAATGTAATTTTTTCACCTGGTTTTACAGCAATAATATTCTCTTTTTCAAGTTCAAATTTTTGATCAAAAGAATTTTTGACGGTTCCCTTTCCTTCAAGTACATAAAATAATTTCCAATCTTTAGAAAGTTGATTTACTTTTGAGATAAGACAACTATAACCACCGTTGATATCTATCTGTTCCAAAGAAAAATAATCACATTCAAAAGAACCTGAAAATTGAGTAATTTTCATCATCTGGTCTTCATTAATTACGGACAATCCTTTTTCTATATGAACTTCACGAGGACGCCCCCAATCATACAATCTATATGTTAAATCACATGATTGCTGAACTTCTAGCAACCGTAATCCACCTCCAATTGCATGAACAGTTCCTGCAGGAATATAAATAAAATCTCCTTTTTTTACATGAACGATATTTAGATATTTTTCCAATTCCTTATTTTTAATGGCATTTGAAAGTTCTTCTTTGGATGATTTTTTACATTCAGGCTTTAATCCATAAACAAGTGTTGCATCATCACTTGCATCAAGAACATACCAACATTCAGTTTTACCACAATTTCCTTCACCTTCAAGTTTTACTGCATTTTTATCATTTGGATGAACTTGAACAGATAAAGAATCATTAGCTTGAATTATTTTTACAAGTAAAGGAAAATCCTTTCCACATTGTTCTAAAAAATCTTGTTGATAACAATTTGGGTGAACTGACGCAATCCAATTTTCATATCCCCAAACTTTTTCAGATTTAATTGATTCTAATTTAATCATAAGTCAAGCCCATATTTTCACGGGCTCACGAGCCCATATTTTTTATAAAAAAAATAAGACCGAACAAAAGTTCGGTCTATACGAAAATTATCCCCAAAGTTTTTCTGGATAATAATTTGCTTTTATTTTATTAATAATTTCTTGTTTTACAATTTCTCTATCTTCTGGATAAGTCATTCCAAACCAATTTTCTGTTGAAGTAAAGAATTTAATTTTTCCTTTTCCAGATTTTACAATATCACTTGCAGCAACAGGTAACAATGCTTCTTGTTTTTCTGTAAACAAACCTTCTTTTTTAAAATTTTCCCAATATTCATGAAAACCTTCAAATGCTTTTGGTGTAAAACCAAATAAATTCATACTAACCCATTCATCACCAGTTAAAGCAATTTTTTTATCATTAAGTTCACTTACAATTCCATTACCTTCATAACTTATTTTTGTATTTTCAACAATCGAATCCAAGTATCCATCCTTTACTGTACAAATTCCGCGAGACACAGAACCACTTTTACTCATTGTTTTTCCAAGAACATATCCAACCATTGCATGTTCTGTAGAATCGTTTGAAATATTTGAAAGATAATTTCCTAAAGTTGCAAAAGCTTCTCTACCATAATAGTCATCTGAATTTATTACAGCAAATGGAGCTTTTATTTTTTCTTCTGCACACAAAACTGCATGGATAGTTCCCCATGGTTTTTTACGTTCTACAGTTTTTGATATTTCATCTGCTGTCAAAAGACTTTCTCTAGATTGGAAGACATAGTCTGCATCAAAATTAGCTGCAATTCTATCAAATAATCTTGCTCTAAAATCTGATTCAATATCTTTACGAATAATAAACACTACATTTCCAAATCCGCTTTTTTTTGCATCAAAATTTGCAAAATCTAATAGACATTCACCATTTTGACCTACAGCATCAATTTGCTTAACTCCACCGTATCGGCTTCCCATTCCAGCTGCTAAAACTAATAATGTTGGTTTCATACAAACTCCTATTTTCAATCAATCGAAATTGACAATAATCTCATTTCCATATTAAATAATTTATAACTCAAATTAATTATAACATATTAACTATAAAAATAAAACACCAAACACACCACCAAGTAATATTAAAAAAGCAGGATGAATTTTTTTAATAAACAACAAAAGTGTACAAATTATATAAAATACAAATTCTTTAATTTTAATTACATCAAAAAATGAACTTGCTTTAAAAATTGATTTCAACTCAAAATTTAACAATGCAACTTCAAATACTTGAAAAGCTGCAACTAATATTAATCCACAAGTTGCAGGTCTTAATGTAGAAAATGCAGATTTTACTATTGGCTTTTCTTGAAATTTTCCAAATAATTTCGCGATTAATAAAATACAAATAATACTTGGCAATATTTCACCAAAGGTTGCAACAAAACCACCCCATATTCCATAAAATTCATTTCCAATATAAGTTGCCATATTTACACCAACAGGCCCTGGTGTACTTTCAGAAATGGCAATCATATTAACAAACATTTCCGAAGAAATTAATCCTCTGTCAACAAGTAATTGTTCCATTAAAGTAATAGCAACTAATCCACCACCAATAGTAAATAATCCGATATAAAAAAATATACAAAATAATTCAAACAAAGAAGGTATGTCCATTTTTTTATCCTATAACGAATGATTCTTTTTTGACAAATAAAATAAAATTATTCCCAATGTAGCACTACATAAAATAATTATTACAGCTGGAATATTAATAAAATAAACTAAAATGAACGAAATCAAAAAACATATAAAACCTATTAAATTTTTTACAGCTTTTTTAAAAAAATTCACACTAGCAAAAGTTAAATTTGCTGCAACTGCCGCATTAATTCCTTTTAATGCTTTTTGAACCCATTCATATTCTGTTATTGAACTAATTAAATTTGAAATCAATGTAATGACAATTAACGACGGAGTTACGATCCCGAAAGTTGCAAATATTCCACCTAAAATTCCACCTAATTTATTACCACAAAATGTAGCAACATTTACAGCAATAATTCCAGGCGTTGACTGCCCAATCGAAAAATAATCGATTAATTCTTCAGAACCAACCCATTTTCTTTTTTCGACAAGCTCTCTTTCTAAAATTGGAAGCATTGCAAGACCGCCTCCGAAAGTAACAAAACCTATTTTAAAAAATGTGAAATACAAATCTAATAAAATATTAATCTTTTTCATTTTTATTTCCAATATTTCTAGCATACAAATCACAAATTGATTTTAATTCTAAAGCTTTTTCATCAGTCAATAAAGTTGAATTAAATCGCCATTTCCAGTTTTTTCCAACAGTACTAGGTTCATTAATTCTTCCTTCATTATCAATTGCAAACAAATCTTGAACAGGTATTACAACAAAATTTGCTGTTGAAGAAATTGCTAAGGTAATTAATTTTTGGCACAATTGTTTTGAATTTCTTAAAACAATGGAATCTTCTATCGAGATTGTTTTTCCATAAGCATAGCTTGCAACTAACTGTAATTGTTCATCACTAATTTTTTCAAGCCATCCTTGCATTGTATCATTATCATGAGTTCCAGTATAACAAACACAATTTTGATTATACATGTGTGGCAAAAATGAATTTATCATTCCATTTTGTTTTGCTTCATTTGTGTCAAAAGCAAATTGTAAAACTTTCATTCCAGGAAAATTAAAATCATCTCGTAATGCTTTAACACCTTCTGTAATTACACCAAGATCTTCTGCAATCAAGGGAAGTTTTCCTAAATTTTGATTTATTGCATTAAACAATTCATGCGCTGGCCCTTGAATCCATTGTCCATTAATAGCAGTTTCTTCGCCAAACGGAACAGACCAATAAGCTTCAAAACCACGAAAATGATCAATACGAATATAATCAACCAACGTTAAAACATGCTTAATACGATTTATCCACCAAAAGTAATTTGTTTTTTTCATCTGATTCCAATCATACAAAGGGTTGCCCCATAGTTGACCAGTTGCACAAAAATAATCAGGTGGAACGCCAGCAACATTTTTGGGAATACTATTTTCATCAAGTTGAAACAATTCTTGATTTGCCCAAACATCACAGGAATCAGCTGCAACAAAAATAGGAATATCACCTATAATCGAAACTCCATTATCATTAGCATATTTTTTTAATGATAACCACTGATAAAAAAAGAAAAACTGTATTACTTTTATAATTTCAATTTCTAATGTATGTTCACTATTCCATTTCGAAACTGCAAGAGGATCACATTTACTTAATTCTTTTGGCCAATAATTAAACCATACAGTTTCAATTCCAAAAAGTTTTTCTTCTTGGGCTTTTTTGTCATAAAAAGACTTTATGCTCATAAAATTTGCATAACTGTCAAGCCAGCTAGAATTATCATTTTTGAATGATTCATATAAAACTCTATCTTCTTCTGTACAATTTTCTAAGAACCATTTTGCAATTCTATCTAAAACAGGTAATTTCCACCAAACGACACTTCCAAAATCGACAGGTCCAGTATCTTTTATATAATCTTCTTTTTTACACAAATCTTGTGTAGCCCATTTTTTCTCAAGTAGTAAATCTAAATCAATTAATAATGGATTTCCAGCAAAGGTACTAAATGAGGCATAAGGAGAATCTCCATAACCTGTTGGACCAAGTGGTAAAATTTGCCATAATGATTGATTAGCTTTTTTTAACCAGTCAACAAATTCATAAGCTTTTTTACCAATTGTACCAATCCCATTAGTTCCTTCAAAACAAGTTGGATGTAATAAAATTCCACTTAAACGATTATATTCCATTTGTATAAATCCCTTATAAAGAAATCTCTATACTTTTTATTTTAATAAAACAGAATCTACAAACTTGTAATTTTATTTTATCAAATTTTCAAAGAGTTCATATACATCAATTCCATTTACAATTCTTCCCTTTGGATAAATTGCTAGTGTATTTTTTCTACCTTCTTCTAAATGCAACGATGTAATTCCATGCTTAATCGAAATATCAGCTTCAAGTAACGCAGAAATGTGATCACACAATCGAACTAATTTTCCATCCACTGGATTAAATTCATTAGAATTATACTTTTCATTAAGTTCATCATAATCAACTTTTTTAACCTTACCATCAACTAAAATTCGATTTTCAAATTCATCACTTGTAAAGTACATTAATTCATCTGTATAAAAATCTTCCATCAAAGGAACTAATTCTTTATTCACTATTTCATCTTCAATATTTTTTACAATACTAGGAAGTTCATCTGTTGCTTGTTTTACAGGACTAATAATATCTCTAGTTACAGCTTCTGGCAAATCATGAAACAATGCTGAAAAAAAGTTATTAAACAATCTTTTTTCGCAAAACTGATTTTTACTTTCAATGGAAATCAAAAACTGTAAAATAGCTACAAAAAAACTATGTCCTAAAACACTAGTATTTGGAATTCTAGGAGTTTGATTCCATCTTCGTTGAAATCTAAGTTGTTCAGTTTTTAGTAAAAATTCATATGGTCGTTGTTTTGTCATCAACAATTGCAGACCTTTTAAATCTAAAAACTTTTGAATATCATGATTTAATTCCTGTTCAATTTTAGATAAACGGACACTTTCATTCACAGGTTTAATCATTTCTAATTCACGAATCGTTGAATATTTATGAGCAGCCTGGTATACATGAAAAGTCAATTTATCTTCATCGTTAATTGGAATTGAACCTGCTTTTTGCCCAATATAAATCGTAAAAGCACTAAATAATTTATCATCTTTAATCAATGGTTTATACTGATTTAACACCCATTCATTAAGGCGCATATATTCAGATGGATATTCTTGCTTTATCAACGCTTGAACTGTTGCTTTAATATCGCAAAGTGCAATCTTTTTTAAAATGTCAAAAAAAGATGCATTTATCAACCAAGTCCAATTTATTTTTCGCCCTTCATTTTCTTCAAATTTTCCGAGAATATACGCTAAGACCATTTTCTCAGCAGCTTTATCCATCTCAATTAAATCAAAAGGTCGAATCAAATCATTCCAACGTTCAATAGAAAAAGCTTCAAATATTTTTAAAACAAGATTTTTATTAAGCATATTTAAATAAGTATTTCCTAAAAATTAATTACTCTTTCCAGATTTTTGATCAGCATCCATCAATTTTTTCCAAGTAATTGCTTTTTTCTTAATTTCTTCAGCATCATCTGAATAACCAAGCGCAATAGAAATTCTTCTATTTGCAAGCAAAAAGTTAATTCCTTGGTTTATATCATCAACACGACGAGTTGATAATTCATATCTATCGCGATAACCAGTTGCAGAATCATCTAATAATTTTTTTATCATTCGGATATATAAAACAGTCGTATCGTAATTTGGTGAATTTGGATCAAAGTAATCACGAACAGCAATTTTCATATCTAATAAATTTTTAGCAACCACGCTAAATCGTCCTTGTAATTCTACAAATGACCATTTCCATTTACTATTTTCACCAAATCCATCAATTACCATTTGAATAGCAAGCCCTAATTTTTGAACCAACAAATAACGCTTTTGAATAGGAATATTAGCAATTGACTCTAAATTACTAGTAAGTTCGGAATGTGAAATATTTACAGAATTAGTAACAACTTCTTCTAAATAAATTATTGCTTTATACAATGTCTTTCGAGCATCATTTAAAGCATCATTATTTTTTACATTCAAAATCTTTAGTGAACTTCCATTTATGGCAACATAAAATGTAGATATGTGAATCATTTCTTCTGCAAGAAGCAACTTTTTATATTCAATATCTGCACCACCCATTTTAACCAAATCAAGAACATTCTTTTCTTTTTCTAAAAGCTCTGCGATTCTTTCTTTATACCGATTTGCTTCTTGTTGAAATTCTTTTCTACTTTCTTCTGTAATTTTTGCCATATAAGTTCTCCATTACTAATAATCAATATTGTGAAAATTTTTCCAACATTACTCGGGCATGCTCTAAAGACTCAGAACTTGTAGCATCTCCTGAAAGCATTCTTGCTATTTCAGCAACTCTACTTTCATTATCTAACGGTACTACAAAAGTACTAGTCTTTTCATTATTAACACCCTTTTGAATCTTTATTTGATTATCGGCATAAACAGCAATACTCGCTAGATGTGTAATACAGAAAATTTGGCGATTTTTTGCCAATTGCTTTATATGACTACCAACACTAACTGCAACTTCACCACCTATTCCTGTATCGATTTCATCAAAAATAATAGTTTGAACGCCATCCACCATAGCAAATACAGTTTTTAAAGCAAGCATTACGCGAGATAATTCTCCACCAGATGCAATTTTTGCCAAGGGAAGCATAGGAGAACCAGGGTTTGCACTCATTAAAAATTCAATGTTATCAAATCCATATGGTCCACATTTTTGAACAATTTCAGTTCCTTCTTTTTCCTGAATATTAACAGAAAACTTTGTTCCTTTCATTCCTAATTTTGATAAAATCTCTTCAACACATACTGACATTTTTTTACCAGCATCAAATCGTTTTAATGAAATTGACTTTGCAGCATTATATACATCTTTTTCCAACTGAGAAACTTCATTACTCAATTTTTCGATATTTAAAGATGAATTTGATAAAGTATCCAATTCCTTTTTTGAATCTTCTAAATAAGTAAAAATTTCACTCAAAGGAGCATTTACACTCGATGCATATTTTTTCTTTAGATTATAAATTAAACTTAATCTTTCTTGAACAAATGCCAGTCGCTCAGGATCAAAAACCAACGATCGCGAATAATTTTTAATTTCTTCAGCAATATCAGAAGCTTCGTAAAATAAACTTTCAATTCGAGTATTAATATCAGACAACGAATTATCTAAATTGAAGGCTCTATCCGATGATGATTTTAATTTTTTACACAAATCAACAATATTAAAATTATCATTTGTAGATAACAATTCAGAAATCGATTCAACTTCTGTAAATAACTTTTCAAAAGATAATAACTTTGCTTGTTCAGATTCTAATTCAGCATCTTCATCATTTTTTAACTTTGCATCTTCAATTTCTTTAATTGCAAAAGTCAATAATTCAATTTTTTTATCTTTTTCTTTATCCGAAGAACTTAATGCCAAAAGAGCTTTTCTTTTTGTTACTAAAAGTGAATATAAATCTGTAAACTGAATTACTTCTTCAGTAATTCCTGCATATAAATCTAAATACTTACGATGCTCAGAAATCTTCATTAACGATTGATGCTCATGCTGACCATGAATATCAACCAAAAACAAACAAAAACTTTGCAAATCACTTCTTGTAACAAGAATACTATTTATCCAAACTGCTGACTTACCATTTTCTCGTAAAATCCGACGAATAATTACCCTATCATCTTCAACTTCAATATTATGAATAGACAACCATTGTCTAGCAGTTCGAGCCTCAAAAATACCATCTTCATTTTCATTTACTTCGATATTATCTAACGAATTTACAGGAGGTAATAAAAAAGTACCTACAACACTAGCTTCCTGAGAACCTGAACGAATCTGATCAACACTTGCTTTTCCACCTAGCAAAAAAGACAATGCTCCAATTAAAATAGACTTACCAGCACCTGTTTCTCCAGATAAAACAGTAAAGCCTTTTTTAAATTCTATGTTTACACTATCTATCAAAGCAAAATTTTTAATTGATAAATCTTCAAGCATGAGGTCCTCCAGACCAATTTAACTTAAATCGCAATGCATTATAAAAGTTCTCTTTTGATGTTCCAACAAGCAACGCATTTTTATTTAACTTTGTTATTTTTACAATGTCACCTTCAATTAACTCATATGGCTTTTGTCCATCAACAGTCAGAATATATTCATCTACTCTTGAATGCATTATTTTTACAGATATTTCAGAATATGCATTAACCAACAAAGGTCTCATCGAAAGTGAAAAGGGATTCAATGGCGTTAATACTAAAGCTTCAACTTCCGGATCAACAATCGGTCCACCAGCAGAAGCAGAGTAAGCTGTTGAACCTGTTGAAGTTGCAACAATTACTCCGTCTGCTTTACATTCTCCAAGTGAAATATCATTACAAGCAAGTTCTAAATTAATTACATTTGCAATCACTTTTGAATTAACAACTAAATCATTTAGTCCACAGCCTGAATAAATTTCACATCCATCACGAACAACCTTAAAAGATAACAGACTTCGTTTATAGATTTGTGCATTATCACCAAGAAAATCTTTTAAACTACTTTTCCATTGATTTTTCTGAATTCCAGCTATAAAACCAAACTGACCTAAATTTATCGGAAATACAGGAATTCCTAAATTTGCACATCCTCTACAAGCATACAAAACAGTACCATCACCACCAAGGGTAATAACAAAGTCATATCCAATAAAAGGATAAACATCCGAAAAACCATTAAACTCTAATACATTATGAGAAACTCTATTTTCATCCAGAAATTTCACAATTTCTTTTGCTAAAATTTGAGATTCTTCTTTATATGTATTAACAATAATTAAACAGTTTTTCATACCAAAATCTAATACTTTTTAAGGCAAAGTTCCCAAAACTTTCGAAATTTTCTCTACCTGTGATTTCAAAAGACGTGGATACAAAGGAAACAAAACTGTTCTCAAATACAAATTCTTTGCAGTTTTACAAGATGAATAATCATAAATATTTTTTTCATCTTCCAAAAGATTTTCTTTTATTTTCTCAAAAGTTCCAATTACAGAATCCTCGAAAGCCAAAACAACTTCTATATCCTTTTTCATTACATATTGCTTAACATCTTTTACACCACTGTTTAACACAACCGGAAAAGAATATGCTACAGATCCATATTCAAAATCTCTAACAAAAGTCTTATTTCGTCCAGCCATAATAGAATGGTTATACAAATTAAAAATTTCTTTTCGAACAGTTTCATTTCTCTTATATTCTTTAATTTGCACCAATGCTAAAGCGGCATTTATATCTGGCAACATTTTAATCTTAGGAATCATTTCAGAAATTTGTTTTAACACAGACCAATCTCGTCTATTAGCTGCAATCAAAATTGCTCCACCACCAGCTGTTATCACATCATGTTCTTCTAATGAACAAATCGAAAAAACTCCAAAGCAACCTGCTTTTTTTCCTTTTACTTCTTGATTATCTTTTTGTTCACCAACCTGTTGTTCACTAGACTTTTCCACAATCATAGCACCTGCACATTGGGAAACATCTTCAATCACAGGAACACCTAAAGAAATAATATTTTCAACATCAGGCAAAATTCCCAATGGTTCATGTAAAATCAACAATCGACCACCATTACTAATACCTTCTTCTACTTTTTCAGAAGTTACACAACAAGTCGAATCATTTACATCTAATACCAAAGGTTCATACCCAGCTTCTTTTATCGAAAAAAATTGCCACCCTGGAGCCAATGCAGATAACATAATCTTAGAACCTTTTTCAATCCCACAAGCATCTAAAGCAATTTTCAAAGCAGTATCAGGACTTCTAAAAGCTAACGCACCTGCACAACCAAAAAACTCCTTTACACTCTGGATAAAACGAGCATTAATTTCACCAGGACCAATTTTCTCATCAACCATACAAGTAAGTACAGCATCCATTTCTTTTCTGCGAATTGTTGAACTAAAAGTTTGAATCATTTTTTACCTAATCAAAATATCTTTAAATTTTATTTAATATCAATTATATTCTGTAATTCTTTTGCATCGAACAACTTACGGATATCTAACATAATCAAATATTGACCAGAATTCTGTCTAATCACACCTTGAATATATTCAGTACCAATTCCACTAAGCATCTGAGGAGGAGCTTTTACATCATTTTGATTAACAGAAACTACTCGAGCAATTTTATCAATAATGACACCAATTTTATTACCTTCAATATTCAAAATAATAAAACCGCCTTCATATTCATTACCTTCCAAAGACTCGTCTTTTTTTAACCTAAATCTTTTATGAAGATTAATAATCGGAATAATTTCTCGTCTTAAATTAAAAATTCCTTCAACATAATAAGGTGCATTCGGAATAGGACGAACAGGTTGAATCCTTACGATTTCTTTTACATCCATAATGTCAACACCGTAAAGTTCTTCACCCAATTGAAAGGTTACTAATTGATAAACAATATCGTCAGATGCCATAATTCCTCCAAGCATATTAAAAAATCACAAAATGATAATCTAATTAATTATAATTGTATTTTAAGAATTTAGCAACAACATAAATTAATATAAAATCTTAAAATCAATCTACAATAAATAAAGACAAACCATATACATTTTTTGCACCGCGATTTTTCAACAATTTTGCACATTTATTCATGGTATTTCCTGTCGTAACAACATCATCTAGTATTAAATAATTACCTCCTTTTATATTGATATTTTCTATTAATTCGTATTCAGTACCAAGTCCATCTTCTCTTTCTTTTTTTGAAAGTTTTTTCTGTTCAGTTTCAGACTTACGAATAAAAACATCATCAATTAAAATTGCGTATTTCCTTGATAAAATATTTTTTATATCTTTCATCTGATCCCAACCTTTTTTTTTCAATTTACCCGGTCTTTCTGGAATACAAACTATAGAATCAATTTGATATGATTTTTGAATTGCTAAAATTGAATCGAAGTATAATTTAGAAAAAAGCAAACCCAAACCACGATAATTTTCTTTTTTCCATGCATAAATTAAATCTTTATACCATAATCGATACATATGCATTGGAAAAATTTTATCATAATAAATTGCGATTTGATTTTCCTTCTTAATTTTACATTCATTACATAATCCAATTTCAGAGATAAGAATTTTTCCGCATATTTTACATCGTTTATTTGAATTAAAAGCAGAAAAATTTAAAATCTTTCTTTTACAATTATCACAAAGAACAAAAGAATATGTTCGAGAAGAACAACCTACACATTCAGTGCCACCAATAAAAAAAGAGATTATAAATTGAATTATTGAATAAAGCTTTTCAAAAATCATTTACTAAAATCATATAGATTTTAATAAATTCTATTTCAAATATTTATCTTCCGGATAAAGATTTTTTCCATCGAGAAATTAACGACAAAGCATTTAACGGTGTAATATTATCTAAGTCACAAGAAAGAATTTCGTCTAAAATAATTTCTTCATCACTAAACAATCCTGGGGCTACAAAAGTTTTTTGAGATAATTCATTTTTTTGCAAACAAGATTCTTGATATTCATCCTTCTGTTCTATTGAATTATGTTTAGGAGTTTTTTCATTTGACATCAACATCAAAGGATTGTCTTTTGCTTTATTTTGAATATTTTCAAGAATATCTTTTGCTCTATCGACAATTTCTTTTGGAATACCAGCAAGTGAAGCAACATGGATTCCATAGGAATTTTCTGCAGCACCTTCTGTAATCTTTCGTAAAAAAATCACTGAATCACCAGATTCTTTTACTTCCATGCAAAGTAGTTTTAAATTCTTATGTTCAAACCTAGTTAATTCATGATAATGAGTAGCAAATAAAGTTCTACATTTTAAAGTATTTAATAAAAATTCACTAACAGCACAAGCTATCGAAAGTCCATCTTCTGTAGATGTTCCTCTACCAACTTCGTCCATAATTACAAGGGAACGCTTAGTACTAGATTTTAAAATCAAAGCAGTTTCTGACATTTCAACTAAGAAAGTAGATTCACCTCTTGCAAGATTATCACTTGCACCAACTCGACAGAATATTTTATCAACAAGCCCTATAGTAGCCTTATCAGCAGGAACAAAAGAACCTGTTTGAGCTAACAATGTAATTAAGGCACATTGTCTTAAATATGTAGACTTACCAGCCATATTAGGCCCTGTAATTAAGCCAAAAGAAATTTCATTTTCGTTAGCACTAATATCAATAGGATTTGGAACAAATTCACCACTTGGTAAATATTTTTCAACAACAGGATGCCTAGCATTTTGAATATTCAATTCATAAGTATCAGTAATTTCAGGCTTTATCCATCGATTTAAATTTGCAGCTTGTGCATAAGATGCAATAGTATCAAAATATGCAACTTCATTACTTAATTCCATCAAATAAGGAACAAATTCCTGTAATTTAGTTCTTACTTCCAAAAATAAAGTTTTTTCAGTTTCGATAATTTTAGAAGAAGCTGAATTTAATTCTTGTTCAAGTTGCTGCAATTTTTCAGTTGTATATCGTTCAGCATTCATCAAGGAACGACGCATAATAAAATGCTCTGGCACAGAACCAAGTTTTCCTTTTGTAACTTCAATAACATATCCAGTTGCCGAACTATGTTTGATTTTTAAATTTTGAATTCCTGTATTATTTTTTTCTTCTTCAAGATATTCATCAAGAATTTTATTAAAGTTTAATTGAATTTCATAATAATGATCTAATTCACTCGACCACCCACGTTTTATCAAACGCCCTTCAGTTAAAGAAGTTGCCGGATCTTCGTTAATAGATTTAAAAATTAAATCAGAGACAAACTTTGCATCATCAAGAGACACCAAAGCTAAATACGTCCGGTCAAGGCACGCTTTGCTCAAGGCCTTGACTCGTCCGTTTTTAGGATTTGTATTAAACCCTAAATCAAAAGAATCTAATTGATTTCGAATATTCACCCAAGAATCAATACTCACCCGTAAAGCTTGTAAATCTTTTGCATGAGCACGATCCATTGCAATTCTTCCAGATAAACGCTGAATATCTAAAATAGACGACAGTCCATCACGAACAGATTTTAAAATATTTTTATTCTTAAAAAAATATTCAACATGATTTTGACGAATTTGAATTTGCATTATATCACACAATGGAGACAAAAGCCAATTTCGGATTAATCTATTACCCATTGAGGTTAAAGTATAATTTACACATTCTAAAAGTGAATATTTTGTAGAACCATCTCTTAAATTATAAATTATTTCTAAATTTCTACGAGATGAATCATCAATTACTACATATTCACTATCATAATAAACTTTTATATTTTTTACATGAGGAATTTGAACGCTTGTTGTTTTTGCTAAGTATTCAATTAAAAAACCAGCTGGAATAACTTCTGCAGATTGTTCAGTAAGCCCAAAAGATTTTAAATTAGCGACTTTAAACTGTTCAATTAATTTTTTATACGATGAATCAATATTAAAATTCCAATCCGGGTAATATGAAACAACAATAGAAGGATTTTGAGATAAATTATTTTTTACAACTTGATTTTCTTTTAGCGAAAGAGGTAATAATAATTCTTTAGGAGAACATCGCCCTAATTCTTTAGAAAGATTTTCTTCAAAAGATGAAATATTCCAGCTAGTAACTCTAAAATCCGAAGTTGTTACATCAATATATGCAAAAGCAACTTTACCATGGAAAACACAAATACTAGCCAAATAATTATTTACACTTTGGTCTAAATACTCTGAATCTACAACAGTTCCTGGAGTAATAATTTCTACAACTTTTCGTTCTGTTAAACCACCACCTGTTGCAATTTCGCCAACCTGTTCACAAATGGCAACTTTTTTTCCTATTCTTAACAAACGAGAAATATAAACTTTAGAAGCATGATATGGAACACCACACATAGGATGCTCTCCCCTATGTGTTAAAGTTAAATTTAGTAAACGAGAAACTTCAACAGCATCATCGAAAAACATTTCATAAAAGTCACCGACTCTAAAAAATAATACTTCGTCATGATGCTGTTTTTTTATGTTTACATACTGTTCCATCAAAGGAGTCAGTCGAGCAACATTTTCCATTTTAGTTTATTTATTCATTTCTTTTATTACATCTTCTGTAATATCTACAGTGTTACTGTACCAAAGAATTGCACTTTCACCTTGCAAATTCAAAACCATACATAAACCTTTATTTTCAGCAACTCTTTTAATTATTTTTGATAATTTAATATAAAAATCATTTGATTCAGATAGAGACTTCTTTAAATTCTGTAATTCAACATTTTTAGTTGCAGTATAATCTCTTAAATATTCTGTTTTACTTTTAATTGTTGAATTAAGAGTTTCAACAGCATCAGTATCCCCAATTTGCTGTGCTTGGTCTTTTTTAGCTTTTAACTCACGAAGCTCTGCTGTTTTCTTATTAATTTCATCTTGCATTTCTTTACGCTTTGAATCATAATTTCTTGCACCAGTTGAAGTTCTAAAAAAATATTCATAAACTTTATTTGTATCAACAATACCAAAGTTTGTAATTTGTTGTTGAGCAGAAGCAAAAGCACCAACCAACATTAAGAAACAAATAGATAGAACTGTTTTCTTGTTAAAAATCATAAAAACTCCATTATCAATTATAAAATTGATTTTTCCAAATAAAACAATTTGGAAAATTAATTAACTCGAAAGTTTGCTACGCAAACTGTGTGAAACTACAATCAAATTGTAATTTCACAAAACTTTTGGCAATTATTACTTATTCAAAATATTGAATGAAAGTACAAATTTCATAGTATCGTGCCAATCAAATTTATTATCTGTAATTTTGAATGTATTACAGAACATAAATCTCATTGGGAACTGAGGTAATAACATACGAATATCAGGTCCAAAACTAAAATAAAAATTATTAGAATTTAAGTTTGTGAACATATCACCTGCAGTTTTAGTAATTGCTGCAACATCAAAAAATGCATCAATAGCAATAATACCAGGTACTACAGGATAACGAATTTCAAAACTATTTGCCCACAAAGCCTGCCCTTTCACAGAATTATAAATATTATCCCAACCACGAGCATTAAACATACCATCAATATACAATTTATTTGAATCACTCACCCCAGAACCAATAACTGGCAACTGAACACTAAATGAAGTTAATGCTGCGAAAATCAACTTAAATGTATATTTTTCAGATAAAGGAATATTCAAAATTGGATAGTAAGCTTCTAACTTAGTATCAAATCTTGAATAAAAATCTGTTTCCCAAGGAGTAAGACCGTACCAACTTATTTGTTGACTTGCAAACCAACCTTTTGTTGGATCATAATTTATATCTCTAGCATCTAAAGAAGCTTTTGCCCAAATAGAATTTATTAATCCAAGTCTATTTGCATATTCACAAATCTGAGGATCAAGTGGAGTGTAAATATCTTCATCATAAATATACATTTTCAATGAATTGGTTAAACCTGCAGCAAGTGTAAAGATTGCCCAATCTTCCTGCCATCTTCGTCCTACTGAAGAATTTAAACTTGTTGTCCAAGATTCATATTCCATATAATAATCTTCAATATTAACACTACCATCAGGCATGTATTTTAATCTCAATGAATTAGCTTTTGAATGTGAAAAAGACAAAGATTCGTTTAACTCAATTGGCAAACCAAATAACCACCCTTCTGTAAAACCTAAAGAGACAGATTGTTCAGCAGATGAAATAGTTGTACTAGCAGAAAGTGTTTTTCCTGTTCCAGCAACATTTGAATTAGACCATTTTGCAAATAAGGCAAAAGGAATTTGAGTAGGATCAGTTACACCACTAAAAGTTAAACCAAACTCAATTGAATTTGTCATTTGTTCTTCAACATTAATTACAATATTCAAAAGATTTGATTCAGAACCAGCTTGAACATCAGGTACTACAGAAGAAAAATATTGAAGATTATATAAGTTTCTTAATCCTGCTGTAAGTTTTGTTTTAGAAAACACATCACCTGCTTCAAGTGGAATTTCACGAGAGATAACATATTCCTTAGTTTTAGCATTCCCACGGACTATAATACTTTCAACATGGCTACGATCTCGTTCAACAATATTTAAAGTACAAACAACTGTTTTATCAACAGGATTTTTATTAATACTTGGTGTAAAACCATTAGATGTATATCCATTTTCATAATAAAGATCTGTAATTCCTAACAAAGATTCATTGAATTTTGTTTGGTTAAAAATATCTCCTTTTTTTAACACAATTTTTTCTGAAAGTTTTTGAGAAGAAAAAATTGTATTTCCACTAAAATTAATTCCATCAAATTTATATTGAGATCCTTCCTGAATATAGAAAACAAGTTTCATTTCATCAACACCTTTTTCTTTATTT
>JAZUSR010000180.1:0-6635 GCA_045606765.1 Treponema sp. | reverse complement strand
TTTTGAGCAGTTCCGAATGGTCCATTTTGTGTATCCCATCCCAAAGTAATTAATGCACCGGCTACTGCACTTCCTTCTGCTACCTTTAGATTCTTTCCCACACCTGCTGTCATAGAAATAGTTACTGTACCATCTTTATTTTCTTTATAAATTGCATTTTTTGATAATATTGTTTTAGAACAATTTTCATAAATTAAAAATCTATCTGTATCTATATTTTTCCAATTTTTATGTTTTTCTTTAGCTGATGAAAGTGGAATTACATATTCAATACCATTCTCTTCAACAAGAATTCCAATATATGTTTTTTTCTCATGGCCTGTCGGTTTGTAATAAACTTCCCTGCAAGAATCGTGTAAAGTCTTTAAATAATTTTGGTCAATAGTGATAAATTTCAGATTCTTTTTCAAAGAAAACATTTTTACCTCAAAAAAACTAAGGCTGCCTGAAAATCAAGCAGCCTTTCTTTAATCTTCATCTCTTTACGGATTAAAACCGCAGGTTAATGGAGACCTTCTACTTTCAATATAGAACCAGATTTCATTCTTGTCAAGATAATTTCTATATTAAAATTAAAGAAAATAATTCATAGAAATTTTAGTCCTGTTAGCAATTCCATAGCTATCCAAGTTTCAATCCCTCTAATCCCACAAATACTAATTGACGGGAATAAGAGATATTTAAGTCCTAATGGAAAAAATTAATAAGGTAAAGTGACCGTAACTTGAGTACCCTCGCCTTCGGCTGTGTAAAAATTGACCTTGCCGCCAATGTTTTCTGCACGGGTCATAATGTTTTTTAGGCCAAAATGTATTTTCTTTTTAAGAGCAGATTTCAAATCAAAACCCTTTCCTCCATCAGAAATAATAATCTTAAAGTTTAGATCATCAAAAGTTCTAACCAAGAGACTTATACGTTCTGAGCCGGAATGTTTTATCGCATTTGTAAGGATTTCTTGCACGATGCGATAGATATTCAGATTCTTATCTTTTGAAAAAGTTTTAAAAGCCTGATTATTTTTAATTTCATCCTGAATGCTTAGAATAATTTCTAGACCACTCTGCTTTTTTAAAAGAGAACAGAGGGAAATCAAGGCTTCAAAAAAACCTTCGCTCAAATCACTTGGAGTAAGGGCATAACAGCTATTACGGACATCAGATGCAATCTTTTTGCAAAGGTTTATAGATTCGTCATTTTCCAGCTGGAACTGAAGAATGCGTAAATCCTGGCAGACAGTATCGTGAAGTTCGTTGGAAATGCGCTCCCGCTCGGCTTCTTGAGTTTTAATCATCTGGGCAGTAAAGGTTTTGGTTTCTTTTTGGCTTTTTGAAGTTACAAGATAGAGAATTAAAAATACAAGCGACATGCCGACTACAAGAATGATTACAAAAATCAGAATTTTGTAAGAATTATAAAGCTGCTCAAGCTGAAACCTTACAAGATTTTTCTGCAAAATTTCCCAACTCTGAACGTTTTCTGCAATTTTCTGCTTGTCGCCAGTGGTGATGCCGTCAATAAGATTATCATAAATGACCTTTGCGTCAGGGAAATAATAAATTACGGTTTCAGAAGGTTCTGCCTTTTTTACTTCAGCTAAAAAAGCCTCAAAGTTGTTTTGAATGTCATCCCCGGTAGAAGATTCAAATTCAATCCATTTTTCAGTAAGAGGCTCTAAGTAAAAAGTTTCTGTCTGTTTATGAGCTTTATGACAGAAGCCTGAAAAACATAAAAATCCAAAAATAAAAAAAAACGTAATCTTCTTCATCATTAAAATATAGCACATTCTTCAATAATAATGATATAATAAAATATGAATTTTCTGTTTAATTTATCACATCGGAAGAAGCTTTTATTTTTTATACTCAGCATTCTCTGCGGATTTTTAGATTACCTTATTTGCGACCTTGTGGCCTGGGTCAACCAGCTGCCGCTTTTCTGCGACACGATTTTCATCATGGCACTTAGTTTTTTTGCAGGCCCCTGGTGGGGAGTGCTCGCAGGGTTTTTCTATCACCTGATTGATTTTGCCCTGCACCGCACTATGGAACTGGGACACCTCTTTATGCTCTGCCATTTTCTTGCTGCCCTTACCGCAGGATATTTTAAAATCCTTTTCATCAAAAAGTCTGATTCACGTTTTTTGCTCTTTGTAAAGCTGAATATCTTGGTCATTGTGCTTTGTCTTGTGATGAGCGTTTCTGGCGGAATTATAAGCTACATTTTAAATAACATAGAAGCCTACAACAAGGCAAGCAGTCAGACAGACTTTCTTACATTCTTGTGGCAGAACAAATTCCAATCGAAGTTGATTTTGCAGATTGCAGTCCGCATTCCTGTAAACATTGCGGACAGGTTTATATGTACATTTGCGGCATGGGGAGTGTATCTTGCGGCAAAAAAACTGACAGACTTAATCAACTACAAAAGCTGTTCCAGTTCGTAGCGGTTCTTTACGTTGAATTTGTCGAAAATTCATGACACATAGTTTTCTACAGTACGCTTTGAAACGAAAAGACGTTCTGCAATCAGGTCGTTCGGAAGATGCTCGGCCAGTAAATCCAAAAGTTCGCGCTCTTTTTTAGTAAGGGTGACCATGATTCCACTTACATACATCATGTTGGGAATCAAATCCTTTTGGATATAGGTTTCACCTCGCGCGACAGCTCGGATTGCATCCAGAATTTCAGATTTGGCAGCATTTTTTGAAATAAACCCCTTTATTTTATGTTCCATCGTTTTGATGATAAAGCCTGTATTTGAATAAGAAGAATACATAAGGCAGTTTATTCCGCGTCCCATAAAATAATCAGCACAGTCAAAGCCACTTTCATTTTCAAGTTTTATGTCTAGCATTGCAATCATCTGATTCAATTCTTCGGGGGATTTTGAGCTTACAAAGGCTTTTGCTTCATCTTTTGTTCTGCATAAGTGGCAGAGCCTTATATCCGAAGTTTCTGAAAATACCCGTTCCAACCCAAGGCTTATCATTTCGTGGTCGTCAACGCTGATTATTTTTATCATGGTTTTATTATACTTCATCGAGTGGCAGAAATATATAGAGAAAACTCACAAAAAATCTTATAAAGTAGTTACAAATTTATCTTCAAAGGCCGGCTGCATACGTTCTATTTCAGAAGCAGAACAGCCGTTCAATTTCGCAAGACGCCTCCAGTTATTCATAACGACAGCTGCTATTCTGGTGGCATTGTTTTTTGCTTTCTCAAGCGGAAGATTATAATATTTTGCTGTATCTAAAGCCAAAGAAAGCTGCTTTAAATTGTTGTCTTCAGTAATATTTAGGCTCAATTCTTTTCCTAGCGGATTAGGATTCACATCAAAAAGCGGAGACAGCTTCCAACCGTTTTCAGAAAGCATAAAATCGTGATTTCTCAAATGGTCATCGGTGTTAGATATCAAAATAGAAAAAACAAGTCTGTTCCATAGCTCCTCCAAATCTTTGTTTGGCTGAATACTGTTTGATTTTATAAAATCAACCAAATCAAGATAACTTGTTCCGTCATTATGATTTGCACCATCAACCTTTCCCAGCAATGTTAATGCCGAAGCGTAATGAACACGTCTGACAGTTTTATTTTCATAAATACGATCAAAGCGTTTTGTCAAAAAAGTACTGCCCTTGCTTGAAAAATCTTTCTTATTAGTCTCAGGAACATTTAGTCCGACAAGCCTTGCCAAGTCAGTGGCAGTTTTTTCCCATGCACCGATATTATATTCATCATGATTTGAAGGAAACTTTGCAATCCATAGATGACCATTTTCATCCTTAACGGTTGCTTTTGGTCTGGCTCCGCCCAAAGAAGAACCTGGGGCAAGAAGAATTCGCAACCATTTATCGTTTTTAAATTCTTCTCTTTCAAAATAAAGACTTGCTTCCTCAAGTTTCCGTATTGCTTCCAAAGGAGGAACATTATATAAATCATTTTCAGAAATATAAGCTGCACTGTTTTTATATTTAAATCGTAAACCTCCCATACGGGACTCATCATTAACACCTGTCAGATAATCAAACTCCGTAAGTTCTTTTTTTTCTCTGTTCTCTTCTTTTGAAAGAATTTCTTCCTTTCGTTTCAAGAGCTTTCTTCCCCATCTGTCAGGCAGACAGTCTGATAAAAATCCCCATATCTGTTTATCATTAGGTACAAACTGTCTTCCTGCAGTATTATACAAATCTGGATCAAGCATAATATGAGAGAAGTTATAAAGCCAAGAATCAGCAAATTCAAAAGAGTAAACTTGTTTACCTCTTGCAGAAGAAACATAAAGTGTACCAATTACATTTTCATTTTTCAGCCAATCTGCAAAAACCAGAACTTCTTTTTCGTCTTTCATTATTGTTCCTTATTTGTCTTAGGCGCCCTTTTCTTTGGCAATAAATCCAAATCCTGATAAGTCCTTCCTAAAACGTCATCTTTTGCTAAAAGAAGAATATCTTCCCTAAAGCCCAATGCACAGAGAACTGAGACATACGCTCCAAAAGAAACTGTCGGCTCTCCTTTTTCAATAGCCCATAAAGTTGCCCTGCTTATTCCTGCTCTTTCTGAAACAATTTGAACAGAAAGTTTTCTTCGTAACCGTGCAAGCTTTATCTGCTGGCCTACAGTTTTGAGAGATTTTATTACATGCGGATTAAGAACTACACTAGATTTAGCCATAATGTTTAATATCTTAAACAAAAATATACAATAAGTCAAGTAAAACAAACATAAAACAAAACGCAACAATTATTTTCTGAGTGATGATATTGTAGCGATGGCCATTGAGCATGTTTAACACTAAACTAATAGCACACGCCTGCAAAACTTTATAGAGAAAACTCACAAGAATAAAATGAGTTTTCACTGATTACAGGGAAAAAATCTGATTTTATAATTCTCTTTAGATACAGAGGTTTTACCTCATAAAAAAGTCGGCGGACAATAAACGTGGAGGATATTTTAAATGAAAAGATTTATTTTGACAGTTTTATGCATGGTATTTACCATGACACCGTTGAATGCAGCAACGCCAGAAAAGTATTTTGAATATGATTTGGCTAGCAAAGCAATTTTAAAAACAGTCGGACTTGAAGGTGATTATATCTGCATAACTGATATTTATGAGGATAAACTTGAGGCTGATGGAATTACAGAAATTGAATTTCCAAAGGAAATTGAAGGGTTGAAAGTTATTGCAATCTGCGGCAAAATAGATGACTTTGGATATATTAGAGATTTGTATATTGAAAGCAATATTAAAACTGTTATAATTCCTGAAACTTACGAACTTGTAAACTACAAGTCAGAACACTGTCCTATAACTAAGTTTACAGGAACTACAACAAGACCGCTTTATTTTGGTAGAGCTATAAGTTTTTTCTCTAAGACTTTTTTAGAAGGACATGCAGAAATAAACGGAGGTCTTCCGCAGCCAGGAAGAAAAGTTTATTTTCCTCGAGCCACGGATAATGAGTCTCAAAGCATAAAAATCAACGGAATTGAAACTTTGACAGTAAGTAAGAACTGGATTTTTGACTGTGCAGTTGAGCAGACTGGCAAGTATTCTTATGTAAAATCTGACAGTATTACAGAGTTGATATTTGAAGAAGGCTGCATAAATGTATGCTCATGGAACTCTCCAAAACTTGCAAAAGTTACTCTTGCAAAATCAATAAAAAAAATTGTTGCAGATGCTTTCAGCGGAAATCCTAATCTTTCAGAAGTTGTCATTCCGGAAGGGGCAAAATACAGCTATCCAGATAACTATAGAAGAGCTATATTTTCAACAAGCAAAGCATTTTCTGGATGCGCGTTCAGCATTAAAACAAAAACTGCAATCAAAGCAACTGGTTATACTGGAGAATTTTAATTTCTGATTCATTCACTGCACTAGCTTATTGGCGAGTGCAGTTTTTATTTAGGGTTTAATACAAATCCTAAAAACGGACGAGTCAAGGCCTTGAGCAAAGCGAGCCTTGACCGGACGTATTAGGAGAATACTATGGATAATAAAATCGATTTTGATGAATTATGCGAAAAATTGGGCACTGTCTATGTAAAGTTTTTATGTGCTCTTAATGCCTTGGATGAAGAACATGATGAAGTCTTATCAGGAGGCATAAATCATCCCTGACCTTACATCCGAGCAAGACAATTACAACTCACCTGTTTCAAAAGCCGCAAGTCTCATGGATAATTGCACTTTTTATCGCTTTTCAAAAATCTGCGAGCTTTTCCCCTCTTTGATTGATTATTTTTCCTTGCTTTCCTTTACTTTTATTACCTTAATCTTGATATTTTTATCTTACAGATACCATGTTAAAATATGAATTTTTAATATTTTTTTAAACTCTCTTTAATTTCTTCTTTTACTTTTTCAATTAATTCTGGGGGATTCAAAACTTTTACAGCTTTTCCAAAACTTAAAACCCAACTTAAAACTTGCTGTTTTTGATTAGACTTAAATTTTAGCAAAACACTTCCGTCTGCATTTTGTAACACAGTTTGATTTGTGTGCCATTCACGTTCCAAAACGTAAGTGTTAATTTCTGAATCAAAAAGCAATTCGTATTCAACAGGTTCTTCTTTATTATTCCAAATGCCAAAAGACAAATCAACGTAATTGTTCAAATCAAAATC
>JAZUSR010000179.1:0-3667 GCA_045606765.1 Treponema sp. | reverse complement strand
TAATCTTGGAAAAACAACTGTACTAAATTTATTGAAATTTATTCTCTTTAATGGATCTGGGACATTCTTGAATTATGTAAAGGAAAAAGAACCTGAAAGTATATTTTCAATTGATTATACTGAAGACAATATTGATAAAACATTTTATAGAGGTTTTGGTAGAAGAAAAAATTATGAACCTAAAGAAGTTGAAACTCAATTAAGTTATGACTATTTTATTCGCACTCAAGATGAACTAGATACAACAAATGGATTTATAAAGCCAAACTATAGAGGAAAAGACATAACTTGGAAACCAAAGATTGCTTCAATCTTAGGTTTTAATGGCGAATTGCTAAGTAAGAAATTACAACTAATGGAAGACTGCAGACAATTAGAAACAGCCATAAAAGCCTTAAGAAGTATTCAATCAAATAAATTAGAAAAAGAAAAGAAAATTGAAGAGCTACAGAATGAAAAAAGCAATATCGAAAAGAGTATAGCAAATCTTACTCTCTTTAGAACAGAAGATGAAGATATCAATAAATTAGTAAAATCAATTGATGAAGAAATTTTTAAAATTAAAACAAAAATTTATGAACAAAAAACTGAATTACGAAAAATTGAGAATTCTCTAACAAAATTAAATAAATATCAATTTGATTCAATGAAAATTGAATCGATATTCAACCAGGTAAATTTGTATTTTGAAAATCAAATAAAACACAATTTTACTGAATTAAATACATTTTATGAAGAACTTTATTCAAATAGAAAAATAGTTTTAGATGAAAAATTAAAGAGAGTTAATGAGATAATACATTCTTTAGAAGAACATGCTACTAGTCTGGATTTAAAAAGAGCTTCTTATCTTGAGAAGTTGGCAAATACAGATTCTGTTCAAATTTATGAATTAACACACAAACAATTGATTGATATTGAAAAAGAAATTGCAATTTTATCGCAAACACAAACAACAGCAAATATTGCAGAATTAGAAAAACAATATTCAGAAAAACAAACAGAAGAACTGAAAACAGCCGCTGAGGTTGCAACTAATATTGACATAGCCAGAATGCAGTTTGATGACATCAATTCTATCTATAGTGATATTATGAAATCAGTGTTAGGTATTGAATCTGAACTAAAAATTATTAAACATAAAACAGGAAACATTTCTTTTGATGTTCAATCATACAATCTTGGAACTGAATCAGCTCAATTAAATGGTGATAGTGCAAAAAAACTTTCTGCAGCAGCAATAGATAT
Source organism: Treponema sp. (assembly GCA_045606765.1). GTDB lineage: Bacteria > Spirochaetota > Spirochaetia > Treponematales > Treponemataceae > Treponema_D. Next base: position 2,419 of record JAZUSR010000179.1, on the reverse strand, counting down.
TGCAATAAGATGTATTCGAAATGATGATCATGGTTTTATAGCACAGGATGGAATTATTGATGCACTTGATAAAAATTCTGCTGCTTCCTTTATAAATAAAATCAAAGAACTTATCAATAAATATGATTTTCAATATATAACAACAGCATTAAGGGAAAAATTGCCAGACAATATACCAGAACGAGACATTGTTATTGAACTAAATGATTCATCTGATGAAGGATTATTATTTGGATTTAAATTTTAAAAGAAAAAATAATTCACCCATAAGGAGCCCCAATAAATGATACCAGATTACCAAACATGTATGCTTCCATTGCTAAAATACGCAGCAGATAAAAGCGAACATAAATTTTCAGATGCTGTAGAATATCTTTCTGATGAGTTTGCTCTTACAAAAGAAGAACGCAAAGAATTATTGCCTTCAAAAACACAAGATGTAATTACAAATAGAATAGGTTGGGCGCGTACTTATTTAAAAAAGGCGGGACTTTTGGAAGATACTCGTCGAGGATATTTTAAAATTACAGAAAGAGGTCTTTCAGTTTTATCAGAAAATCTTGAAAAACTTTCTACAAAATATCTTCAAAAATTTGATGAATTCATAGCTTTCCGTGAAAAGCACATAGAAAAAGATACTTCTTCAGAAATAGAATTGACTACAGAAGCAACGCCAGAAGAAATGCTTGAAACTGGTTTTGCAAAACTTTCAGAAAATCTTATTGATGATTTACTTGCAAAAATAGGGAAAAGTTCTCCATCCTTTTTTGAACATCTTGTAGTTGATTTATTAGTTCATATGGGATATGGAGGTTCTTTTTCAGAAGCAGCACAAGTTGTTGGAAAAAGTGGAGATGAAGGAATTGATGGTATTATCAAAGAAGATAAACTTGGACTAGATACAATTTATATTCAAGCAAAACGTTGGAAAGGAGTTGTTGGTCGTCCAGAAATTCAAAAATTTGCAGGTGCATTACTTGGACAAAAAGCTTCAAAAGGCGTATTTATTACTACAAGTTCCTTTACAAAAGAGGCAGAAGAATATGTTTCTAGTGTAGATAGAAAAGTAGTTCTAATTGATGGAACAAAACTTGCAACACTTATGATAGAGCATAACGTAGGAATTAGTACCGTTCGCACGTTTGAAATAAAACGAATCGACAGCGACTATTTTGAAGGGTAATTAAATAAATGATTTTAATACTCTTTAATTCATTGAATTACTTCTACTTCTGGATAATTGTGACAATAGTCTTCTTCTATTATTTCCCGATAAATAATTTTTTCATATGGTTGACCGTTAATTCCATAATTACAATAGAAATGTGTTTCGTTATAGTATTCATCACCTTCGGGATCATAATCTACAATCATAGAAAATGGTATTCTACCAATCCGTAATAATTTTATACAATTATCGGATTTAGCTTCATATTCTGAATATGGAATTATTTTCAGCGTTCTATCATTCAAAATCTCTGCATACTCCAAACTTAAAATCACTTCTATTCCGTTATAATAAAAATCGTATATTTCCACTCTAAACCAAGAAGAAATGCCATAATCACGTTCATCTATTTCAGGGTAATTTTTATCATCAATGGAATGGACAATTATATTGTCATCTTTAAATCTATCTCGACATGTCCAATTTACTTTTGAAAAATCAATTTTCTTTGTGATATCATGGATGAGCGATTTTTTTAATTTTAGATTTCTTCTAATTGATTCTTCTTTTTTATGTTCTTCTTGATTCATATCTATACCAAAAAAAACAAATAATAAATCATGATGATTATTAAATAATTCGGCTTCGAGAATTGATGCAGTCCATAATTTTGGGTTTTTAAATCCTATTTTAATCGCTTCTTCTTCGTAATATTTTATTGTTTCTGCACTCACATCACAACCAACAATAAGTAATAGTGTATCAGAAATTTTTTCGTTTTTTTGTAATTTTTTTATAACACTTGAAACATCTGAGTATTTAAAAGTTTTATATCGTTTACATTGTATATACCAAGAACGACTATATCCTTCTTTAATTTCTTCTTCCGCTTCGATATCTATTCCTTTATCTTTGCCTAATCTACCTAGATGATTTATTTTCTCCATCTTGCTAGTTTGTATACAAGGCATAAACAAAAATCTTCAAATCGTAGCGGGTCTAAATCAGAAAAATGAATCCTATTTATAGTAGTAGTTGGCTTTACTGTCATAATTATTTTCACCCTTTTTTTATTTTCAAAATAAGCTTCAAGATGTGTGCATAATTTTTTATATTTCAAAAATCTAAATTTTTCCACAATAACAAGAATTGTTACACCTAAAGGGAAGAGATACACTAATATTTCAAAAAGATTATTGTTTTCAATAATAGTCGATAAGTTTTTTAAACTATCTAAAATAAATATAAATG
>JAZUSR010000178.1:0-8329 GCA_045606765.1 Treponema sp. | reverse complement strand
CAATTAAACCACTTTTATCATCTAAATATTTTGAAAGATAATCCAGATACTTTTCAGATTCATCTGTTTCTTTTAGACATGTAATAATAAAACTATGAAAAGTGCATATTGTATTATTATTTTGTTTAATTAAAAAAGAGGATTTTTCTAGATTAATAAATTGTGTAATTGAAATAAATTTTCTCAGTAAACAAGTATCAAATTTAGCATTTAAAATATTACATAATAATTTAAGTGTATCAATTTGAGGAAATTTATTTAGTACACGTGTTAATATTCTTTTATTATGATCATCAGTAACCGTAGGTAAAAAAGATTTTAAATCTGAATAAATGTCTAGGTAAGTATAATCACCAGATTCACATGTAGATTTTATTGCAGAAAGAATGACTGGAAGATTTATTTCTGGTAATATTTTTTTTGCTTCATCTGAATGGTCTCCTAAAATATTAAGGGCATATTCTTCCGGCATTAAAGGCATTTTAAAGTATAACGAATTTTCTGCAGTATTTAAGCTAGTTATTAATATACGACTTCCAATTAAAAAACCATTAGATAATTCTTTGAAAGAATTTTCATTTATAATTTTGTCATAATTATCAATAATTATTAAAGATTTAATTTCATTAAAAATAGAAATTAAATTAATAGATCTGTCTCCTCTTTTGTAATTATTCATTGAGGGGTTATTATCAAAATTATCTCCAGTTAGCCAAAAAACATTCTCAAAGTTTTCAGAATTATTTTTAGCATAATAAATTGCTAATTCTGTTTTACCAGCACCACTTAATCCAGAAATGACCGTAATAGGTTTTTCGTTTATATGTTTTTGTAATTTAATAAATATTGATTCAGTATTTACATAATTATTCACTTGCGTCTGAACATTTTCAAAATAAGTCTCTCTATCCATATTTTTCTTAAAATTTGGTAAATAGCGGCCTATAAAGTCAAATAGTGTACCTCGTTCAACACAATAATCATATATTTCATCAACAATTCGCCTACAATCCAAAAATTCAATAGAATAATTTTTATACTTTTTGAATTTTGAAGACTTCACCCATGAAGGAATAAAACTTGGAGGTTGTATTTGACTGCAGTATAAATATATCTTAGATACATTGCCATTTGAAAGAGTTATAATATGCTCAATATCATTACTAATCTTCTTGTAATTAACATCTGTAAAATACTTTTTTTCTATAGAACATTCCAAACATATTTCAAGATTGGAGTTATTTACATCCAATGTGCCTTTTACAGGGCGATTATCTGCATTTACTCCATTATGAAGAATAGTTGTTTCAGGAAATTTTCTTTTAAATATTTCATAGCAAACACTTTCGAAATCTGTCGCCGATAAAGTTTCCACTTCTTTAAATAAATCATTTTTAATTAATACTTCAGACATAATAATTCCTTATTTTACTCAAATCGTTTCTTCAGATAAGTTTTTACAGATTCATAATTTGAGTAAAAAATATCTGTATTTCCATAATCATCTACTTTTTGTAATTGATGTAGATTCCCTTCGAACCAATTCTCTCTAGCAAAAATACAAATAGGAAAATTTCCCTTTAAGATATCAGGATTCTGAACCTCAAGTATTTCTTTTTTAGCATTTTTTTCAATTCTCTTTATAAAAGTAAAAGCTTCCATTGCATCGAAATCTATTGATAAAATATCTTTTTGAGTATATTTGCCTGTTTCTGAATCAGCTATGTACAGTTTTAAGAAAGTTATTATCTGCTTTGAAACACCATTATCATCAGTTGTTTGTATATTTTTTAAATTTAACTCATTCATTAAATTATACATTTCAGTTGAAAATATTTTTTCATTTATATCATTTAGAAATTTCATTACGGTATCAATTGAATCTAAAATGACATAAGATGCATCACCTTCAGATTTTATGTAAATACCTTTATATTGTCTAAAATATGGGAGCGTAATATCCTTAAAAAATTGGACAGCACCTCGACAAATTTTTTCATGAATACTAGAATTATATTTCTTTATATCTGTTGAGGCTTTTATATCTGAAAAAATAATGAAACTTTTTTTCTTCTTTTCATATTTCTTTTGTAGCGTCTTAAGTAACAAAGAAAAACATGATTTATCAAGTTTTAAGCTTTTATTTTTATTTTCTTCAATAACTGCATGAGGAAGTTTTAGTTCGCCAATAATTTTATATTCGACGATGTAATCTGATATAATATGTAGTGTATTCGAACAATATGGACAATTATCGTTAGAAACTTCAACTTCTTTCTTACAATTATTACATTCAACTTTATAAGGTTGAATTATATTTTCTTTTACTAACCATTCAAGTATCTCATTAATGTAATTCTTTTGCGTAAGTATACCCAGAAATTGTCTTTTTGTGAAAATATTATTCGGTCCTGTCTCGCCCAAGAAGTTATCAATGGAATCTAGATTTTTGTCTGTCAAATCAGAAAATTGTCTTGCAAGATTAAATAATTTGCTTAAATACATCTTGTAATTCCTCCTTGGTTATTGATTCAGAGAAAGTAATAATACTACTTTCAACAACATCAAAACGCATTCTGAAATAATACACTTTTCCTGTAATATCTGTAAAATAATAAAATTCAAAACTGTCATTTTCTAGTGAAAATTCATTCTCGATAGCACTTGAAAGTCCAGCAGTATATAACGGGTTTGTTTGAATATCGAAATCTGGATTCTTTTCTTTGATTTGATTGATTTTATATTTTTCTTGAATTAAATCCTTTTTAATATCCTCAAAGTTTGCCTTTGATTTTTTGAATTTTGCATAATCATAATTATTAGCTTTATTTGAAATTGAATAAGCAAGACAATTTGGTAAATGTCTCAATGAATCAATATGTTCGGATGTAAGAATAGATTCATATTTTACATCTCTACCTACAATCTTTTCTAAAAATGTAAATAATTCCTTATCATCTTTTCTTTTATCAGAAAGATCTCCACAAGAGTCATAACCACAAATTACTCTTTTATTCTTAAAATCAAAAGTAGCAAAAATTACATAATGAACTTTTGTTATTCTATATTTTTTTGTAAGAAATTCTTCATCCTGTTCTTTTTCAATATTGTCATTCATAAAAGAATAAGATTTTCGTATTTGAAATTTTTTTACAGTTATAATGTTGTCATTTATATTTTTATAAACTTTATTATTATCTTTTATAGGATCAAAAGTTCGAATTGATTCATCAGGAATATTTTTAATCAACTCAATAAGTTCTTTATATGTAATAACATTGTCTGTTAATTTATATAAATAAAAATGCTTTCTCCCTGCAACTTCCAAACGTTTATAAAAATTTTGGAAATCTATTTCACTTTGTGGATTTTCTTCAAAATACTTTTCTAGATTCTTTTTATAATCCTCTTTTGTATTTCCTTTCGACAACTCAATCGAATTAATTTCGACAAATTTATCGAAAGTATCTTTTGTCATTTTGTTAAAAATTGTTGAATAATCCATAGTTTTTGTCTCCTTTTGTATTAAATAACCTCAACCTGTCCGTTCATCAAGAGCGACAAAAGTCGGTCGCGTAAAGCAATAATCTTCTTATTCTCACGAATAATCTCGCTTTTCTTCTTCTCAATATTCAGTGTAAAGTCTGCGAACTTTGATAATATTTCTTCACTTGGAATTACAGCAGAATAATTTTCTACTCCAGCGAAGTCTAATCCCATAATATTTGTACCACTAGCATAATGTGAAATATAGGCATGGAAATAATCTGTGTTGAAAAGACGATATAAATAAAACTTCAGTTTTTCATCATGAACATTCAATGTATTAACGTGATGAGAGGATGTTATATCGCCATCGAAAATATCAGGCACAAGCAATGCTTTTCCGATTATGTCTTTTGAAAAATCAATTGCGGTTTGCTGAGTGTTACACATTACCAAATCAAAAGGTTTTAATACTTTTTCCTGCGTATAATCACCTGTATATAATTTGATTCCGTCGATTTTATAAGAACCATCAGGAGAAAATGATGCAAGATTAATCATTGGGATTCCGGTATCTCCAGTAATTGTTTTCGTGCTATAAGAAACGCCTCTGTTAGTTGTAAAGAGTTTTCCAAGTTTCTTTACTTCCCACCCAGCAGGAATCTCTCGTTTAAGTCTTTCGTTATATTCCATTTTTCCGCCGGAAGATTTGTAAGGCTTACCGTCTGCATTAGGAAAGTCAAACTGCACGAACCAGTGGTCATAAAGTCGTTTTGCCATTTGCTCCAGTTTTGCATTAATGCGGCGATTCAAGGCGATTTTGTCATCAAGTGCGAAAAGAACAGCGGCGATTTTTTGCTGGGATTCTAGAGGGGGTGCAAAAATTGGGAAATCAGCAATTTGGCTTCCACTAATATGAGGAATAGCAGAACCTGTCTTTATAGTATTTACATATTCAAGAAAACGAGATGAAGAAATATACTGCCAAATAAATTTTTGATTAAAGTTTTCTTTTGCTCTAATACAAGCAACTCGCTGGACAAGAATTAATGGTAAATCATTTTTGTTTACGATTGCAAAGTTTCTTCCGACTTTTGAACCATCCATTCCTATAACAATATCGTTTTCCTTCAAATAATACGGAAGCAAATCGTCTGTTAAATCTGACCACCAACGAGAATCCTCTCCAAATCGTAAATATCGTTCAGACACATTCATTCCACGAACGAGACGAACCCCCTTGCTTTCTATATTAAATTTTTCACTTTCAAAGGGGTATCCAACAATGATATTTGCAATCTCCCCCAACTTATATTTTTTCATTTCCATATTATTTTCCAGCCTTTGATAAATACACATTAATTGAGTTCAATTTATTCTCAAGTTCATTCTTCACACTCAATAGGCTTTGCAAATATTCTCTTCTTTTTTGATTTTCCATGTCTGCTTCAATATCATCTATTCGTGCACCCCTGCCATAAAATGGATAATGAACCGTATTCAAATCATCTTCCGCCTTGCGAATCTGTGAATTCAATTCTTTCAATTGCATCTCATAATTTCTTTTTGATTCAATCATTATGGGATTTTGTGATGCGATATAAACATCAAGCAAATTATAAATACCTTTAATTTGTTTGTTCGTATCTTTTGAAGAACCATGTGCAATAATCAATGCGACAATAATCGCTATAACACCAACTATTGGGCTTAAAACAGTTGCCCAAAACATAATTTGTTCAGTCATTATTGTTCTCCAAAAATAGATTGTTTTATTTCTGCATACAACGGCATATCTGAAGTAAGTAATGGAGCCATTGTATCTCTTAAAAATGAATGAGTATCATTTCCACATCTAGTTAGTTGTAAAATTCTTTTTAGATTTGTATAAATCACACCGCTTGCAGACTTTACATCATCAGATGGATTGCCACGGCTGACACTGTCTTGCATTGCTTGCTTTTTCATTTCTAAACATTCGGCTTCTTTTTCGGACATTTCTTTTACCTGACACAATTTCCGTATCATTTCATCATCAAAAAGATAACATTCTAGGTGCCTTCTTCCTAGAACTCTTATTCCTTTTCTGTTGCATTCATTTACTTGCTCGTCACTTTTATCATCTCTATCAACCAGTTTGATAATTTTTGAATTATTAAGAACTTCTTTAACAATTCGCATACTAATATTATTTGGGTCTTCAATTTCGGAGCAAGAACCTATCGAAACAAAGGCTACATCAGGCTTTTCATTATGAAAGATTTTTGAGTATACTTCTTGATCGAATTTTTGATTTCTGCCTTTGTTTTGTGCACCTTCACAAAAAACAATAGTTCTTGGAGCAATTAATCCTGCAAAATCATCAAATGCCAACTCTAAAAACTTATTCCAGATGGGTTTGTTAATTTCTGAAGGCTCAATAACAACTGTTGAATCAAAATCTTTTCCCTCAAAATCTAGAAAAACAACACTATCTGGAGATTTTTCATTTAATTCTCGAGCCTTTTTTAACATACCTATAGAATGAGTAGCTATCCATAATTGTGAATTATCAGGTACATTTTTATACAATTCTTCCAGAACTTTTTCTTGTAAACTTGTATGCATATGACTTTCAGGTTCATCGATACAGAAAATCGAATCTGGATAATATTCTTGTTTTATAATTAAGTCTAAAATTAAATCAAACGCAGATTTTTCACCAGCTGAAAGATTTTTGTAATGATATTTTTCTATTACCCCTTTTTTAAAATAGAAAGTTCCATCTTCAAGAGGATCTCCAATATCTAATAATTGCAAATCTGGAAAAATTGAGATTAAAGATTGTTGGATTTTACCGATTATTTTTTCACGTAAATCTTTTACATTAAGTTCATCAAATTCTTTCGAATAAACTCCATCAATTGTCTTAGAAATTAAGCGTTGATAATCTTCTGAAACTTTTGTGTCTGTTTGCATCAAATTTTCTTGTAATCGTTCAGAAGGATTTCCCATTCTTGATAAATTTGAAACAGAAAAATCTGGGTCATTTCGATATGCACTTCGAAAATAGAATTTTCCTCGTATCTGTGATTGCGATATGTTTTGAATTAGATCATAAAAGTCAATTAGAATTTTATTTTCTACATAAAAACTGTGACTCTTTATTTTTTCATTAAGCGTAATTTTTGAAAAATAAAAATTATCTGAAGTACCTACATTCCACCCTTTATATCTATACCATTGATTAAATGCTTCAAAAACTGAAGTTTTTCCACACCCATTTGGCCCGACAAGAACAACAAGTCTTGCTGTTTGAGGAATGTTTTGAATCGTTAAATCCGTAAATCGTTTAAAATCTTTTATATGTATTGATTTTATTCTCATAACTTAATCCTTATTTTTTTCTTCCCTTAATTTTGCTTTCGGCATCTTCCAAAAGTTTCAACTCTTCGGCATCCTGACGGTCGGCTTCTTTTGCTTCAAAGTCTTTTCTTCGCTGGTCAAATTCAAGATAGATTTCTTCAGCCTTTTTATCTGCCTGGATTCTTGAACGGCTGCCTTTATCGTCTAACAAAGGAAAATCATTATCACTTATAAGTTTGTCTACATTATCTTCCCAAAATTTTAATGTAAGATCTTTTCTCATTTTTGCACGAAGTTCTGCGGTTTCAAGAAAGATGGTTACAAGTCTGTTAAGAGTATCAAGCTCATCCTGAGTAAGATAATTCTTTGAAATATAAATATCCTGCTTGCGGACAATTTTTCCTTTCCAGCTTGTAAGATTCATGTTTGGCTTTGAACTATCGGCACGGCTTAAAATGATTTCTGGTGAAGTCATTTTTGTTACGGCATAAATAAGCTTATTCTGTGTTTCTGCAAAAAAGTTCTGGGTTGCCTTATCCGTGCTATCATAATCTGAACTGAGGGCAAACAAGTCTCTAACCTTTTGATAGAATCTTTTTTCGCTTGCACGAATGTCGCGGATTCTTTCAAGAAGTTCGTCAAAATAGTCTGGTCTTCCGTCCGGATTTTTTAAGCGCTGGTCATCAAGGATAAAGCCTTTTGTAAGATATTCAGAAAGATTCTCGTTTGCCCATTTTCTAAACTGAGTTCCTCTTGGGCTTCTTACTCTAAAACCTACAGCAATTACCATTGGAAGAGCATAATAAGTTATATTGTAGTTTTTTCCGTCTGAGGCAGTTGTTCGGAAATTCCGAACAACTGAATTTTCTGAAAGTTCTCCTTCATTCAATATGTTACTAATATGCTCACTTACAGTAGATTTAGCCGTTTGGTAAAGTTCGCATAACTGCTGCTGGTTCATCCAGATAACGCCGTCTTTTGAGTAAAGCTTTACATCTGCCATGCCGTCGTCTGTGTTATAGATTATGAGTTCGTCTTCCATGGTCTCTCCTATTTTACAAACTTAAGGCTTGCAAGCTGCTTCTGGATTTCTTCTTCCAGCTCATGGCTTTCTTTGAACATAGCAGTAAGTTCTTCGGTATCAGCCTTCATCTGCGCGTTGAATTCTTCTTCCGTAATATCAACATATTCAATTTTGATGTCAAAATATTGCCCTGCACTTAAAACATAGCCTTTTTCTTTGATTTCATCATAAGTTACAGCAACACTAAAATCTTCTACCACTTCTTTGTTTCGGAATGTTTTTACAATTTTGTCTATTTCTTCATTTGTAAGTCTGCGTTTTTTTAATCCGTTGGAATCTTTGTATTCTTCCCCAAGTTTTGATGCATCAATTAAAATTACTTTTTCTGCTGATTTTGCTTTGTCAAAGAAAAGTACACTAACATTTGTTCCTGTATTTGCAAAAACATTGCTTGGCATACTTACAACACCCCAA
>JAZUSR010000177.1:0-9446 GCA_045606765.1 Treponema sp. | reverse complement strand
CTTTCCATACAAAAAATTAATCAGTCACCAATAAAATTGTTTAAATATTCTTTACTATCAAACAACGAAATATCAGAATAAGTTTCACCAGTACACACATAAAATACTGGAATTCCAAAATCCTTTCCAATACTAATTGCAACTCCACCTTTTGCAGTCGAATCATATTTTGTCATAACAACAGCATCAACTCCAATAGCCTCATTAAAAACTTCAGTTTGACGCAAAGCATTTTGACCTGTTGTTGAATCAATAATTAATATTTTTTTGTAACAACCCTCATCTGCTTTTTGCTTACAAATTCTATCAATTTTTTCAAGTTCATGAACAAGATTTTCTTTATTATGCAATCTACCTGCGGTATCACAAAGAACAATTCCACCTCCATGTGCTTTTACACTTTCTGCAGCATCAAAAACTACGCTCGACGGATCAGAACCATGTTGATGATTTACAACTCGAATACCAATTTTTTCACCATGATAACAAAGTTGCTCAATTGCTGCCGCTCTAAAAGTATCACTTGCAGACATTACAATATTTTCATATCCAGAGTTACTAAGTAAATTTGCAATCTTAGCACAAGTTGTTGTCTTACCAACACCATTCACTCCTAAAAGCATCCAAATATTTACCTTGTTTTTTTCAGGAACAAAATTAATTGATTTTACATATTGGCCCAAAAGCTCTTTTAACTTATCTACAATTGCTTGTTCCCCATGGATTTTACCTTCTTTACATAAAGATTGAAGAGTATCTACAATTTCCATTGAATTTTTTGCACCAATATCACCTTCAATTAACGCGTCTAGTAAATCGTCAAAAAAATCTTCATCTTGAGATTTATGAAATGAAAAAAGATTTTTAATTTTTTGTGCAAATGAAATTTTTGCCATAAGTTTCTCCACTAGATTTATTAAAAATTATTTAATAATTATTTTTCTTTTATATTTTCTTCTCTTTTATTTGGAATCGAATCATTTTTATTTGTTAAACTATCAGATGCGTCATATGATAGTTTAACATCATTTAAATAATTCAAATCAACTTTTTTAGGTTCAATCGGCAAAACTTTATTAGCAGAAATCAAATAAGCAACAAGTTCACCTACAAACCAAACCCCCATTCCAGCTGTAATACCAATTCCTATATTGGTCATTGTCTTATATTTATTAATTTCATTCACATCCATATTTTGATAATTTAAATTATAACCATTTGCTAAATTAGAATAATTTGAATATGAATAAAACAAAAACGGCAAAGAACAAACTAATGCACTATATGAAATATACATCATTCGTCGCCTTTTTTCTATATAGTTAGAAATATTATAATCCTTAATATTTGCCATATAAGTTGAATTATCAAAAATCATTTCATTAGGAATTTGATAAAAAATCAAATTCTGATTCTTTGTAAAAAAATAACCTAATACATCATTGTGATTTATTTTTATCGAAATTTCATTATCATTCGATTTATTTCCATTATAAAACAAATTTCCTTCGATAGATTTTTTTAATACAACTGACAAATCTATTTCTTCTTCAGGTTTTAACGATAATTCAATTAAATATTTTTTTTCATAACCAAATCCATACGAAAAACTTTCTGTTCGATATCCTTCACATTGAAAAATAAAATAATGAACACCATTTGAAAGATTTATTTTTTCAGGAATATTTTTATAAACGATTGAATCAATTATAAGCCGAGTTTTGCTTTTTAATTCAGGAGGATTAATTTTAATTTTAACTTCACAAGGAATAGAATTTTCAATAATCGGAATTAATTTTACAGAAAGATTTTCAGCTATTAACTTTAGATTATCAACGCTACCAATCTCTGTTAAAACACAAATTGATTTTGCTCCCGGATATAAAAATAATTCAACTGTAACTGCGATATATTTTCCATACATCATAATTGAACCGGTAATCAAACAATTAATTTTTTCAGAACTAATTTTATTTGAAAAATCAAAAGATGAATAATTCGTATTTAAACTATCCTTGTCCAAATAAAATAAGTTTGTGGGATCTAAATTATAAATTTTCACAGATTCAACTGATGATTTTTCTGAAGAATGCTTAAGTTCATCAGTTTTTTCCTTTTCCAATAATTCATTCTGTTTTAACAAATTTTCGTCAAGTTCTTTTGATAAATCTTGAATTACTTTTTTTTCTTTTTTAATCTTTTTTTCAACTTGATAAGTCGTAAGATGATTTAACATTAAACTATCAAGATTTTTTTGACTTTTAGACAATTCTAAAAATAATGACAGTCTCTCTTTTTTTAAAGAATCAAAATCGCGAGTAAAAATTTCATCATAAGTAACATTATGATTTTTTACTCCAATTAATTGTTCCAAAATCATCGATGGAATAACTTTTGCAATTCCGCGTTCATATTCAGTAACATTTATATCATTTTTATAAACAAATTCAGTAGCAGCAATAGTCCAAGAATTTTCAGATTCCGAAAAAGCAAAAGAACTTAAAAACAAGAGAACAAATAAAATACATATTTTCAATTTACTTAATATCACCAAATTATTCATTACATATCTTCATCATCTTCAATGTCCATTGGAGCACCATTCCAACGAGCTTTAAGATATGATTCAATAAATTGATCAATATCGCCATCCATAACAGCTTGAATATTTCCAGATTCACATTTTGTCCTATGATCTTTGACCATTGTGTATGGCTGAAAAACATATGAACGAATTTGATTACCCCAAGAAATATCCTTTTTTTCTGAAGCAAATTTTGAATTTTCTTTTTCTTTTTGTTCACGATAATATTCATACAATTTTGCTCGAAGAATATTCATTGCAGTCTGTCGATTCATAATCTGACTTCTTTCACTTTGGCACGCAACAACAATTCCTGTTGGAATATGAGTAAAACGAACAGCTGAATCAGTTTTATTAACATGCTGTCCACCTTTACCACCTGCACGGTAAGTATCAATTCTAAGGTCTTCAGGCTTTATCTCAACTTCAATTGTATCATCAAGAACAGGGAACACAAACACACTTGAAAAAGATGTATGTCTTCTAGCATTTGCATCAAAAGGACTAATTCTAACAAGTCGATGAATTCCAGCTTCGCATTTAAGATATCCATATGCAAATTCACCGTCAATTTGAAAGGTAATTGATTTTATTCCCCCTTCAGCTTCAAGAATATCAACAGTTTCAATTTTAAATCCTCTACATTCTGCCCAACGAGTGTACATTCGACTTAACATATAAGCCCAATCTTCAGCTTCTGTTCCACCTGCCCCAGAATGAATTGTTAAAAAGGCACTGGAATTATCAACTTCTCCGGACAAAAGATTTAATACACTTTGTTTTTCAAATTTTTCGCTTGTAGAAGAAAGCATTTGCTCAATTTCTGCAACAATATCTTCATCTTCAGACTCTTCAGCAAGTTCATACATAGCTTCAATATCAGAAATTTCTGAAATTAATTCTTTCCATGGTTCAACACGAAGTTTTAAAGATTTTATTTGATTCATTACTTTTTGAGCTTTTTCAGGATTATCCCAAAAATTTGGTTGAGTAGTTAAATCTTCTTGTTCTGCAATTTTTTTGTAAATTGAATCAGAGTCAAAGACACCCCCAAACATTCATTATATTTTCTTTTAATTCTGAAATTGGCATTTTTAATTCTTCTAACATAATTTTTCCTAATGTAAATATTTATTCAATTATAAGATATATTCAGTATTGTTTCTAGTCAAAATTCCTTCTTGAAAACTAGTAATATGTAGAATATAATATAAATATGAAAAAATTAATTTTTATACTTATATCTTTAATTTTACCAATTTGTGCTTTTTCACAAAGTCGACCAATAATCGAAAATCTTGAAGCTAATTCAACAGAACTTTATAAAATCAAACTTACATGGACCTTACCTTCGATGCCATCACCAAAAATAGAAAAGCTTTACATTTATCGAGATTCAAAACAAATTACATCATATTCACAAATAAGTAATTTAAATCCAATTGCAACTTTAGATAAAAATTCGACTTTCTATATAGATAATGTACAAAACACAAATGAATACTTTTATTCAATAATTGCAGAAACTAATGACGGACCTTATAAAATTATTATTCCATCGATAAATTCCACACTAAATGGAATTATGCCTTTATTCAAAAATACTTCTAACAACAGCAATCAAAACATTCAACATAAAGAAACTTTCACTATCAATCAAAATTCAAAAAGAGTTTTTCCACTACCTCAAATTAATTTTGACAAAAACAATGATTCAAAAAATAATAAAATCACACTTGGTAAAAAAGCCATTGATGCTGGAAACGAACTGGGGAAAGGTTATAATAAGAAAAATTATATTTCAAAAATTCATGTTTTTGAAGAAGATTTAATTTGCCCAGAAGGTGGAGATGAATATTTTTTATTTAGAATCTTAAAGGAATCTTTTGTAAAAAATAATTTCGCTACTTCCGTAGAAAATTTAACGGACTTTTTAAGTGTCTACAGAAACAAGGAAACTACAAGTCGTGCAATTTTTTACTTAGCAGAATCATACTATTTTTCTGGCAATTATGAAAAAGCAATATACCATTTTTTAGCAGTAAAAGATATTTATCCTGAACTAACAAAAAAATGGCTTGATTCAAGTTTAGATCTTTATAAACTAAATTAATTATAACTAATTAATCTCTTTAATCATTTTCAATAGTGATGGTATTCTGTTTATTTCTAAATCAGCACCTTTTAATGGACTTGTTTTTTTGTCTAAAATATCTTCTTGCCCTTGAGGTGCTGTATCTAATGCAGCCTGACTTGCTTCTGTAGTAGATTTATCATCAGACAGTTTTACAAGAATTAATTCATCATCAGCATTTACTCGATCATAAAAACCAGTATCAGACAAAACTCCTTCTGAAATTTCTTCAGACACTTTTGTTAAAGTAACAGTACCCAAAACAGCATCATCTGAATAAACCAATCCAATGCCTGTATCACTAGTTTTAATAGAACCTTTTTGAATTACTTTAAAAACAGCACCTTTTACAAGACCTTCAGTTTTACCAATATCAACTAAAATATCGTTAAGACTTCGATTTAAAATTCTTGCTTTTACAGGAAGAACCGAAAGAATATCTTTTCTAAGTTTTAAAAGTGAACCTGTAAATTTATCGTTTCCAGTTTTATAAACAGAAAAACTTTGGGTTTTTGTTCCTGTTCGACCAGAATACATTATTGCATCAATTTTCACATCCCTTGCAGTTTCATCCCCTGTAAGAATAATAAAATAATCAAGTTTTTTGTCATGGGCAATTCTATATGCATCAGCATATCCTTGAACTTTTCGAGAATAAAGATTTACATTTGTCGAAGCAAAACCTTTAAACATTACATTCAAGTATTCACAAGCAATTCTAGAAATATCAGAATGATAATGAGGCTCGATTTTTTCACTATAAAAAATACCAATATTCCATCGAGTTTTATCTAAGTAAAAAGGATTTATATCCCATTTATTTGCAAGAGTATTGTACATTAAAGATTCAAAACCTTCGATTGTATCAGAAAGTCGAATATAATTTATTTTCTTTAATTCTTCCGTATCAGAAAGTTTTTTTGATGAATCAAATTTTGGAACAGGTAAATTTTCTTTTACAAACCGAATCTGCTCTAAATAATTTTCATTAAAACCATCGTTATAAAGAATATTTGAAAATGCAGTTCTAGCTGTTGTGTTATTAGGATTTATTTTTAATGCCATCTGATATTCATAACGAACTTGTGTTCCTAAATATCGTTTTTGGTAATCTTGTCCTTTTCGAACATGGTACAAAGCCCATTTTTTTCTTCGAGAATCTTCAATATCAGTATTTTTTAAAATTGATAAATCAAAAGCCGCTCTCATAATTTCATCAGTTGGATTAATCTCAAGACCTTTTTCCCAAACCGACAAAGACTCTTCAATACGATTTAATTTTTCTAAAGACAATCCTTTTAAATACCAAGATTGACTAGCGTTATAATTTCTATTAATTCGAAAATCCGAAATATCAATTACATCTTGATATCTTTTTTGAGCATAATAAATTGTTTGTAACAAACCATAAGCTTCATCATAATTACCATTTGCTTGAACAGCCATTAAACATTTTCGTTCAGCATCTTTTAAATCCCCATTTAGAACAGCTAAATATGCAGCAACATAGTATACTTCACAATTATTTGAATATGATTGCAAAGCTTTATTGATATAATTTTGTGCCAGAGATGTTTTTCCTTGTTCAGTACAAACAACAGCAAGGCTTAATAATGCCTTTCTATTTTTTGGTTCTCGTTTTAAAGCATCTGTATACAAATTTGCAGCACTTGAAAGACGTCCATAATACAAATCTAATTCAGCAAGCCCAAATCTTGATTCAATATTATTTGGATAATTTTGTAATATATTTTTAAAAATTTCCTCTGCTTCTTTAAACTTTCCAAGTGAAATATAATTAAACGCCTTTAAATTTCTATATTCAACTTTATTACCAGAATATTTTATTGCATTATCAACATATTTTATTGATAAATCAAATTGATCCATTTCGTATGAACATTTTGCAAGCATATACCAAGCATCTGCATATGCAGGATTTTTTTGAAGGGCTTCTTGAAACTTTTCAGAAGCATCCCACCAAGACTGGTCATAAAAAAACTCTAAACCTTGATCATATAATGAAATTGCAGAATTATTTGAAGAATTTTTATATCCAGAATGATCAGAATAATTTGAACCTTGAGAAAAAACAACTTCTAAAGAAAATAAAAAAAACAATATAAAAAAAATCTTTTTTAATTTTATTCCACCTTGAATATAAATATTATTCATTTTTTACTCCCCACCCTCTACAATTTCATGATAAATAATTTTTATCATATCTATTCTATGACCGTCCATATCTTGAATTATAAAATCATAATTATTCCATGAAAGTTTTTCATATTTTACAGGAATCTTTCCGAATAAATCAAAAACAAATCCACCTAATGTATCAAAATCTTCCGATGGAAAATTAGCATTTATTTCTTCATTCAAATCACTTAAATTTTCGCGTCCATCAACAAGCCAAACATTACTTCCAAGACTAATTATATCATCTCTTTCGTTATCAAATTCATCTTGAATATCACCAACAATTTCTTCAATAATATCTTCCATACAGACAATTCCAGAAAGTCCACCATATTCGTCAACAGCCATTGCAATATGAATATGTCGCCTTTTGAACTCACGCAAAAGACTGTCAATTCGTTTTGTTTCTGGAACAAAATACGCTCTACGAATTAGCTTTTCTAAATTTGGTTGCTCTTTATTAAAATAACATTTAATCAAATCTTTTACATAAAGAACACCAATTACATTATCAATAGATTCCTTATAAACAGGAAATCTCGAATGCCCACTTTCCGAAATCTTTTTTGTCACTTCATCAAAATCAGTATCAACATTTATAAAATCAACATCTATTCTTGGAATCATCACTTCTTTTACAGAAGTAGATGAAAGTTCTTCAACACCTTGAATCATGTCTTCTTTTTCTTCTTCTAAAATTTCTTCAGCAGTCTTCGTATTTATATTTGAATCATCTCCAGAAATTTCATTTTTTTCTTTAGATTTTGTAAAATCAAAAAATCCCATTTTTTACCACTTATTCTATAATAATTTGATCGCACATTTCTTTTAAGATTTGTTCCTGTAGAATTAACATTTTACATTTTGGTTCAATGCCATTTTCAATATGTTCTTCTCCATGATCCATTCCATTTAAATGCAACAATCCATGAACTAAAAGCCTTTTTAATTCATCATTATCAGTTGTATTAAAATATTTTGCATTTTCTGTAATCATTTCGATACTAATTGCAATATCTCCCACTGTTTTCCAAACTATTCCATCTTCTTCATACTCGTAATCATTTTCAAAAGATAAAACATCAGTTGGACTATTTATATTTCTATAACTATTATTAAGTTCCTGAATATACGAATTGTTACAGAATAAAATAGAAACTTCTTCATTAGTGAAATTTAATTTTTCCATCGCAAGTAAAACAAACTTTTCTACATTATCAAACCAAATAGGTTTTTCTAAATCTTCTTGCAAATCAATTAAAATTTTATTTTTCATTTTGCTTTTTTACCTTTGAAATAACTTTAGTATTTTTTTCTGTAGTAATTGTCTTTTTAGTCGAAGTTTTTTCGTTAGTCGAAACATCTGGATCTTTTTGGTCAGGATATTCAATGCGAGAATGATAATACCCTGCTAAAATCGAAACAAATGACTCTCGAATTGTAGTTAATTCTTTAAAAGTTAAATTACAATTATCCAATTGATGATGTTCCATTTTTGATTCAATCAAAGTTTGAATAAATTTATCAAGTCGAGAGACAGAAGGTTTTTCTAAAGTTCGGCAAGCAGCTTCAACTGTATCAGCAAGCATAACTACAGCACTTTCTTTTGTACTTGGAGGAACACCGTTATAAGAAAAATCTTCTTCTTGAACATCTGGATTTAGAGCCTTTGCTTCATTATAAAAATATGCAATTACACTGTTACCATGATGTTCTGAAATAATATCAATAATTTGTTGTGGCAAATGAAGTTGATGAGCTTTTTCGACACCTTTTTTTACATGACTTCGAATCACAGAAACTGAAAGAGATGGATTTATTTCATCGTGCTTATTCTGTCCATTTTGATTTTCCACAAAATACTCACTTTGATCCATTTTACCAATATCATGATAATACGCTCCAACACGAGCTATTAAAAAATTAGCACCAATTTCTTTACAAGCATTTTCAGCAAGAGTTGCAACCATCATTGCATGATTGTAAGTTCCTGAAGCATTTAATAAAAGTTTACGCATTGTAGGATTATTCAAATCACTTAAATCCATCAATCTAAAAACTGATGCAGTATTTAAAATTTGTTCTAACGGAGTAATAAATCCTAAGGCAAGAATTCCACAAATAAATCCGTTAATTGCTAAACAAAAGAATAAAAATCCTGAATCATCAAAATTATCATTAAACAAAACTTTCAACAAAATCACAAAAACAATATTAAATAATGAAATTGCAAGGGAAGAAAATACCATGTCAATTCGCCTTTCAATCTGATGAACAATTTTAGTAGCAAAAATACAAGTTGCAAAAGTAAACAAAAATACAATTAAATCATAATTACTTGCATTCAATACACCTAAAGAAACTATTAACGAAAAGAAAATTGAAGATTTTTCACCAAACAAGAGTGCTATCAAAAATATAAATAAAGCAGAAGGAATTGCAATACACAAGTGGTATGAAGATCTAGCAAAAAACGAAATTTTTGGAGCAAACATTACACATGAATAAATTGCAATAAAAAATATTATT
>JAZUSR010000176.1:0-7795 GCA_045606765.1 Treponema sp. | reverse complement strand
TTCAGATATAGAACTTACAATTCAACATACAGGAGGACTTGGAACAATTCCTCTTTTAGAATTTAATTCAACAATTAATAGCGATGACAATACAACAAAGCGAAATTTGACTATAACAGGAAATCCAAGCTTCAATGATAGCATTACAAATATCGAAACTCTATCGATTACAGGCGATGCGACTTTCGAATCTTCTTCCAGCATTTCTAACAGTGGAGCAATTACTATTGAAGGCGATGCTCAACTTTTTGGCAATATCGAAAATGCACAAAGACTTTCGATTGGAGGAACTTCCCTTCTTAAGGCAAACATAAAAACAACAGACAATATTGAACTTATTGGAGATACCTTCTTCGGTGCTAACTCAACCTTAGAAACCGCAAATATAGAAACACAGGGAAATGTAATTATAAACGCTATAGAAGGAAACTCTCCTACAGAAGTTAATATTACAACAAACTCATTTACAATCGATAAAAACTTTATTCTCTTAAATGGAAATGTAAAGTTAAATACAAATCTTACTGTTGAATTAGATATCGTTTTATTAAATGGCAATGCCCAAACGATGTTCAATGACGGAGATGCTTCGGATTCAACAAAATCAGGGATTAAAAATCTATTTAGTTACCATAATTCACTTCGAACTTCTGCAAATAAATTATGTCCACCATCTTTTGAAACTATTCCAAGTACAATGCCAGATGGAACTATAATCGAAGGTCTTTCTAACAGTGGAAAACTTCCAGAAAATTCATCAATTACTCAAACAGGAGAATTTAAATCTACTTTAGAAGCCTTTGCTGGAAAAACAATTATAGTTGGTCAAAATTTTTATAACAATGGCGTTAATCTAAATCCTTCTTCATCATGGACTCTAAAACTTAAAGACAATGATTCGTCAACAAATTCTTTTGCAGAAATGTACAATGCAGAAATTGGCTATTGCACAATAGAATGTACAAGTGAAAATGGATACGCATGGCTTTCTGCTGCAGAAAATTGTAGTGATGCTGGCAACAATACAAATACAGATAAAAACTCAAAAATTAATTATGTCACAGGAAGAACTGACGGAAAATACACTAGACAAATGACCGGAATCGCCTTTTTAAGGCCAATTATCCTTAAAAATAATCCTAACAACTCTGCTTCCGAAGGTCGAGAAACTGGGCCTGAAATTCCAAATCTTTCTGGAACCTATTCTGTTCGTGACAATGTAATTCGAATTGAATTTGTAAAAAATAACTACACAGTCGGAAAAGAACAAAATAAATCTACAGCATTAATTGAAAACTCAAATAATGAAATTAAAAATATTGTTTCACAAATAAAATATAACGGCGCGGTAAATACATTCAAAGGTGCTTACATAGATGCTGAATGTACAAAGTCAACAAATGGACAAGGAGATATCGCTTCGTTTTATCTAAAAGCAAATAATTCATACCGATGGAATTTTGATGCAAGCGGAACAAATATAGGAAATGAATCTGATAGTACTGGAAATAAAAACAATCGTACTATTGATCTTTCTATCGAAAAAGCATTAGATACTTTATTTTTTACTCTAACTGATGAACATAAAAATAGAATAAGTTCATACTCTGCAGAACCTACATCTGCTGAAAACGATAGAGAAGGATTTAGATTTACAGCAACTGCAAGTAGATGTATTTTAGGACAAATGCATATTGCATTAACCTTAGCAGATTTTAATTCAGATAAACTATATATATATTTCGATGCAGCTCTTAGTGATAATATTACATGGCAAACAAATAATGAAACAAGTACAGAAACATCATTCAAATTTTATGAATCACCTACATCTACTACTCCTACAGACCTTAAGGTAACAAGTGTAAATAAAAATTCCCTTAATGATAAAGGGCTAATTTTAACCTTAAATCGCCCATTAACTTACGATGAACTCCAATACGGAATTAAAATTGAATATGGAAGTTCATTCCTTTTTAATAATAAAATTCATAGTACAGATAGATTCCTTGTATACTCTGGAGAATCTCATTGTATTAGCGATTTCATCGTAAACACTTTAGATGTTCAATATGCTATTGATGATAAATTTGAATTTCTCTCATTAGATTCTGATTTTAATACATCAATCTTAAGTATTAGAGACTTTTCTGAACATTCTAAAAATAATAATATTTTTTCTGAACAAGATTTTATACTAGTAACAAAACCGTTAGCACTCAATAATGACGGGGATTCAATTTTCAATTACAAACTCTATGCAGATATAACACCGAATTCAAGGGCCGATACATTCTTCCAGATAACAGACCTTGAAACACGAGCGTGGATTCCAAACGATGCAAATACACCGATTTCAGGATTTAGCACAGAACTAAATACATCATCAAATTTAACAAACTCAACTGAGGGTAAAATTTCACAAGAAGTTACTTCCGAAGGAGATATAAAATATACCTTCCATAATAATCCGACATTACCAAATTGCCTAAATTGGGCAGAGGGAAGCGAAATTCAATTTATGTTTGAAGTACTTAACTCAGATGGGTCCCAAATTATGATTAATCATAAATTTGATGAAGCTGCTTCAGAAGTTACACCTCTTTATGAATTAAGACTAAAAGATCAAAATACACTTTCTTCCCTAGATTTATGGTCATTAAATATCAAACAACCGACACGACAAAGAGGTGGAGTATCAATTTTCTCAAATGTAATCAATGCAACAAATAAAGAATTTTGTTCAATTGAAGTTAATACTTCAAAAGAAGGAAGTCTACGAGTAATAGTTATGACAGCAGATGGAAATGTTGTAAAATATCTCGAAAATGGCAGAAAACCACAAGGTCAATACTATTATTTTTGGAATGGTACAAACAATTCTGGAAAGAGCGTTGCTCGAGGAATTTACTTTATACGAATTGTAGGGAGCGGAATTGATGAAACACGAAAGGTAATGGTCGTAAAATGATTTTTCCCTTTACACTTTTAAATTCTTCAAATAAAATATAAATATATGTCATTTTTTAAAATGCTTTCTGATTTCTTTGACAGTATCTTTAGAAGTTCGTCACCAGAAGTTCAGAAAAAAATGAAATTAAAAAAAATTGATTCAGAAATTCGTTCTCTTCCAAATGGAATTTATCGCAATGGTTTAATTCAGCCGAACTTTGCCGAAGTTCTTAGAATTTTATATGTTTACACTCGCCCAATTTTGCAAATTCTCGAAAGCACTATTGCCGGTCCTGACATCAAACGAAATACTCGTTTCGAATTTCAATTAATCATTTCAGCATACTCAGAAGAACATCAGACACTTTTAAAACAATTAGAATACGAAGAACGAAAAAAATCCATTCTTCTTGCAGACTTAGAAGAAACTTCTGCAAAAAAGATTTTTGATGAACAATATAAAATTCTTGAAACTTTAGTTCACGAGTTAAACACAAAAGAACTTATTAAAATTGATCAAATTTTTGTCAAATTAAAACAATTAACTGAACTTTGCAAATTCAATTTTATTACTCCACTCAAAACTTTTGATGCAAATTTCAATTCAAATGAACCAAATTCCAAACATTCTTTTTCTGCTGTTGCTCCAATCGCTTTAGAAAATGTCTTTTTAGATTTGTACTATATTATTGCAGATTTTAAAATGACAATGCCAGTTGCTGATGCAGTAATTGCCCTTGCACAGATTTTTCATAATAATACACTTTCGTCTGAACAACAAAAGCAACTTATTAACAACCTCAAAAAAATTGAATATGCTTGCAATAAGATTCTTACAGCAAACACATTACGAAGTCTAATCCAAATTTCAAAACAAAATCCTGATTTTGAACCAACAAAAGCATCATATTCAGCAGATGCAAGACAAAAATTTTCAGCATATATTCAAGAAAAATTCACATCTGATGAAAATCGTATAAAACGAGAACGAAAAGATGATAAAATTAAAACTGAGCTTAATGAACTTTTCGATGGTATAACACTGCTCACATTAAATGGATATAACGCAGATACAAATGAACAACTTTTGCAAAATTCTCCTGCATCATTTTCTTGGATTATTCCACTTCAAATACTAAAATCCTTTGTTACATTTTTCTATCCAAAACAATCTCGTACTTTACTTGATGATATTGTAATCGAAGGATTTTTTAACAATCCGACATTCAAATCTCAATTTTCGCAAACAGTTTTTTCAGCAAATGAAATAGATGAAAAAATTCAAGCCTTTGAAGACTCTTTTAAAGACAATGGAAAAAATAGCGAAAATCTCCTTTATGGATACATTCGAGACAGTCACAAAGATTCTGATTTCCAAAAAAAATTAATTTCTCAAGTAAATATAATCAACGATGAAGCAAAACAGTTGATTCAAAAACAAGTAAATGCTTTGCATAGTTTGTATGTTGAATTATCCGATTTGCTTCAAGATGCAAAAAAACCTGCCTGCGAAATTGTTTCTAACCTAAAAGTTCTTATGATGTCTACTAGAAATAGAGATAATACAGATTTTTTTGAAAATACACGAGAAAAATGGAAACTATTCTTTGAAATTATGAGGAACTATGCTATAATTACTAGTGTAGAAAAGAAATAATTATGGATACAAAAAGTAACATTGAAGAAAACACATTAATTAACTCGTTTGTCGCTTCTGACTCAATGCAAGAAGCTGTCGACATGTATGAAAAAAGAATTTATGATTTAAATCAATTACTCGAACTTTCACGCTCCCTTTGTTCTACACTTGAATATAGTACTTTGATTGAATCAATTCTTTACACTTGTATGTGCCAAATGCATGTCATGGGAGCTGGTGTTTTTGTACTTGATGATTTAGATTCAAACTCGTTTAATCTTTCATCAAATCATACTGGTATTGACTTAGATCATAGCATTTCATATACACTTGAGCAGACAAATCCATTAGTTCAATATTTATCAAAACAATCTTCTACTTCTACAATTGAATCAATCCGCCGTGATTTAGGAAATGAAATCGATATTAAAGAATTGGAATCTTTAAAACCAACACTAATTATTCCATTATTTCACAAAAATCATATGAACGGTATTTTAATACTCGGAGAAAGATTAGACATAGGGGAAGGAACAGAATATTCTGAATATGACAAAACACAAATTATCGCAATTGCTTCCCTTGCTGCAGTCGCAATTAACAATGCATCATTACTTGAAAAATCAAGTACTGATATGATGACACATTTAAAATTAAAATACTTTTTTTACAATGTGCTTACTGATAAACTTGATTTATCAATTTCTCAAAACCAAAATCTTGCAATACTTATGTTTGACATTGACTTTTTCAAAAAATTCAACGATACATGGGGACACGCCTGTGGAGACTTTGTTCTAAAAACTGTTGCAAAGATTATTAAAAACAGTACTCGTGAACAAGATATAGCAAGTAGATATGGTGGAGAAGAATTTACATTAATGTTACCAAATACTTCAAAAGAAGATGCTTTGGCAGTTGCAGAAAGAATTCGTTCTGAGATTGAAAAAACAGACTTCTGCTATGAAGGACAACATATGAAAGTAACAATTTCAATCGGATGTTCTTTATACGATTCAAAAGAAAATCCTGTTTCGTCTCCAAAAGAATTAGTTGAACAAGCAGATAAAGCGTTATATGTTTCTAAACGAAATGGTCGTAACAGAGTATCTTTTGCAACAAAAGAAATTATTTCAAATACAGAAGTTACAAATTAATGCAAAATCCTCTTAGAAAAAGATTTAGATATTGTTTTTTCAATGCAAACATTATCTTAATTTTAATTAACATTGTTGTTTTTATTATTACGCAAAAAAATCCTCGATTAAAATATTTACTGTCAATGAACCCTTATTTTGTTGTTCATTACAAGTTTTATTGGCAAATATTAACATGTTTCTTTTGTCATAGTGATTTTTCCCACATATTTTTAAATATGTTTGCTCTTCTTATCTTTGGAACTCATCTTGAAAAATCAATGGGGTCAAAAGAATACTTACTTTTTTATTTTTTATCAGGAATTATTGCAACCTTGCTTGCTCTTGCAGCATACATATTTACAAATTCTTACGAGGTCTTTTTACTTGGAGCAAGTGGAGTTGTTTATGCAATTCTTTTCGCTTTTACTGTAATTTTTCCTAAAGTTAAATTGTTTATATTCGGAATAGTTCCTGTGGCAGGACCTATTTTGATATTAATTTATGCGATAATTGAACTATTGAATCAATTATTCAATTTTAATGATGGAATTGCACATATGGTTCATTTATTTGGATTCATTGTTGCATGGTTATACTTTATAATTAGAATAGGAATCAATCCAATAAAAGTATGGAAAAACGCCTTAAGATAATTTTATTTTTACTTTTACTCACATCACTTTGCTTTCCACAAGAATATTCGACAAAAAGAATACGATTATATCTTTGGGCCCTTCCTGACGCTTATCCTGAAATTAAAGAAGAAGTACCTTATCAACAAGCAAAAGAACACATTATAAAACTATCAGAATTCCTTCTTACTGGAATGACATATGGATGGAAATTTACTTATACACCAAGCGATAAACTCCGAAATGTAGACGAATTCTTTGAATGCACACCTTTAAGAACTTTCGAAAACGATAAAAAAAATATTCAATATGATGGTGCTCACTTTGGCGAAGAAAAAATTTACTATTGGATTAACTTCGAACGAAACACCCAAATGGAATATTACTACAAAAAATTCAGTTCTACAAAAAATCCAAAAGTAAAGGGCCTTGGAAAAGGAAAACTTTCAAAAGGATTTTCCGGATTAGAAGAAGCAGCTTTTAACGCTGTAAAAAACGGTGTCCGTGAGTATTACAGAAAAATAATCAAAAATAAACCAAAAGAAATCACTGGAACTTTATTAATTCGTAAAAATCCTGCAATTTTTATAGATGCAGGTAACTATACTGTTGAACTTGATTTTTTCTTGGAAACAAGTAAAATAAAGGAATACACGCAGTTTTAATTTATGTGTTCAAAATATTATGAACAACGGAGGAAACTATGAAAAAAATCTTTGCAATTTTAGTATGTATGGCTACAATGTCTTTTGTTTTTGCTCAAGATGCAACTACAGAAGAACTTATTAATCCAAAAGATCCAATGGATAAAACAGTTCAAATTATTGTACCTGAAAACCAAAGAATTACAACAAATCCTGAAACAGGAAAACCAAAACCTGCTTCTGTAAAAATTGAATTTATGCAGAACTATGATGAAGTTCATGTTTACTACACATGTCTTGATGTTGCGTTTGACAAAGGCGATGCAATGGTAACAATTGCTGATGTATTGGAAGATTTCAAAGTTCAGCATGATTACAAAAAATATACTTATCTCAAAAGAGACAAAACTAGACATTACAAAGATGAACGCGGAATCAAAATGGCAGAAATGCTTTCTTGCGTAAAATTCTACAGATAATTTTTGGAGCAGAATAAAAAAATGGATATCTCAGGAATAATTAAAAATTTACATCCTCTCGAAATCAAAGTACTTTTAAAGTATTCACAAAATGATGAATTAACTTCAGCACGTTTACAAAGTGAATTAAATTATAAAGAAGGACATGCTAACCAAGCATTTTCTTGGCTCGGTGGAAAAGAATTAATTAAAGAAATTAATCGTACTCCTCATACTTTCTTTGAAATAACAGAACTTGGTCGCCAATTGGCTGAAAACGGAACTGTTGAAGAACGAGCAGTAAATTTCTTAAAAGAAAATGGTGCTAAAA
>JAZUSR010000175.1:0-23103 GCA_045606765.1 Treponema sp. | reverse complement strand
GAAGCTTGGATTTCCTGTTATAGTCAAATTTCGCTTTGTTGTATTGTCATCGCTATTAATTGTTGAATTAAATTCTAAAAGAGGAATTGTTCCAAGTCCTCCTGTATGTTGAATTGTAAGTTCTATATCTGAAGCTAAAGTTACAGGACCAGTATAAGTTTGTGCACCACTTGTTTTTATGTTCGCGCCAAGAAGTGCAGTTCCTCCAATCGAAAGTCTTTGTGCATTTTCGATATTGCCAAGAAGTTGAGCATTGCCTGTAATCGAAATTGCTCCACTGCTAGAAATGCTAGAAGAAGATTCGAAAGTCGCATCGCCTGTAATAGTAATTGCTCCACTGCTAGAAACTCTATCATTAAAAGTGGCACTTCTTGTATTAATAATTAGATTTGCAGAAGAAGTAATGGTATTTTTAAAATTAATATCGTAAGTTTCTCCCTCAATAGTTGTTGGGGAGTCTATAGAAACTGTGGAATTTAGAATAGTATTTGCGTTAAGGGGAATAGGATCTGTATTAGTTAGATTAAATGATGTTGCAGTAATTGTTCCTGCAAGACCGGTTGTGGAAAAACCATTTAATGCCCCGTTGAATTCAAATGAGTCACTTTCTTGATTTCCAAAATTTATAGATGGAGTTCCAGCCACTGTTAAATTATCTATGATAGTTTTTTCTGAAGAAGTATCTCCTTGATTAAAACTAATAGTTGTTCCATCAGGAATGGTTAGATTTTCTAAATGAATATCTCCAGAAAATGATACAGTAGCACTAGCAGGTAAAGTTAAGGTTGAAATTAAAGATTCATTGGCCATATCTGGAAGATTAAAGTCTATGTTCCCGCCTATAATTACAGTTTGTGCTTCAATTGGACTAGTTGATTCAATTTGTGTTGCGTAGGCTGGGATTTCTAAAGTTGCTATTTCTTCGAGAATTGCTGTTGTTGCACCAGTCGGCCAACTTCCTGTATCGGGAGTCCAGTTATCCAAGTTATACCAATTGTTATCTGTAGGAAATTCTTTCCATGTGGCTTTAGTGGGCGTAGTAGTTGTAGGCGATGTTGTTATAGAAGTTCCTTGAATTTGAAATTTATTAGTATCAATAGTTTCATTTGTAATGATACTTCCTTCTCCCCATATTTGTACTGTTCCCATAGAGCTATTAAATGATTCAATAGTCATAGAAACATTATTTCTTAAAGTTAAATGATGTGTATTTGAAGAAGAAGTAAATTCCCCAGTGGAAAAAGTGCCTGATGTAGCACTAGAGTCTACTATGAGAAACTTTGATATAGTATTTCCATTGTTTAGTTGTAATTTATTACAACTAAAATTAAATCCATTTAAATTAAGAATAACATCCTGAGAGCCTGTTGTTATATTATCTCCTTTGTAACTAATAATTAGTTCATCTATGGAAGTGTGTTGAGTAAGTGTAATAGTTATAGGATTGGCTCCAGAGATATAGACATTGTCAGCAGATGTAGAAGGGTAAGAAGTTGTATCAGAAATTGTTCCATCGTCGTTTACTATTTTCCAAAAGTCTGTTGCCTCCCAGTTTGAATTTGTGTCGCCTGCAAGAAAATTTTCACTCCAAGAAAAAAATGAACAAAAAAATATAAAAATTGAGAAAAATAAGCTCTTTTTAATACAATTCATCATAAAATTCAAAATAAAACTCCTAAAATGTCAAAATAAAAAGCGACACTATATCTTTTAGATTATCGGCATTATAAAATGTGATTTTACTATTTTTAGATTATATAAATATTTTTTTGAAAAATAGAAAAAGTTGTGATATGATTAGACTATAATGGGTAAGTTGAGCTCTAAAAAAATATACATCCATTTTTCTCGCCAATTAGCAAAATATATTTGTTTTGGAATTAGTTTTATAATTATCGCAATATATTTGGCTGTAACTGCAAATAAAGTATTGGGAATTGTAAAAAACAATGTTGAAGAGTCGTCAAACCGATCTGCAGAAATTCTTGTACATGAATATTCGTTAATTTTAGAACAGTATTTTAATGGAATGTTTGCTGAGTTAAAACAAATTTCTCATAACATTTCTGATGTTGATTTTGAAGATGAAGAAAAAGTTTTAGAATGGTTAAAAAATAATAAAACAGTTGTATTTAATGAGTTTAGTAGCATTATTTGTTGTGATATAAATGGAAATGGTTATGTTTCTAATGGTCGAAAAATTGATTTATCAAAAACTGAATCGTTTGTTTTGGCAAAAAACGAAAATAAAGAAAGATTATCAATTGGACCATTAATTAGTGCAGAAACAGAAGAACTTTCACTTATTTTTATTCAATCTGTAAAAGATATAAACGGTAATTTAAAAGGTTTTGTCGGAAGTTCAATAAGTCTTGATGTACTATCAAAAAAACTTATTCAAATGAAAATCGAAAATGATGGGCGATTCTTTGTTATTGGTGATAAAGGAAAATTTATTTGTCATCAGTCAGAGTTTTTTTTAGGTAAAGAATTTACTCCAAAAGACTCTCGATATAAAAAAATATCTACAAATTACTTGCTTACTTCAGGACAAAGCAAATTTGAGTCTGTTTCGACAGATGGAGAAGAAGTCACAATTTATACAAAACCAATTTTAGGAACAAAGTGGCTTTGTGGAGTAACAGTTTCAAAAGCACAAATGCTTTATATTTATCGATTTTTGAATAGTGCATTTTTACAAGTTGTTGTTATAACGATTTTATTAATTGTGATTTTGATTACAGCATCAGCAATTATTTTGAATAGTTCATTCTTAAATGAAATTTATTATGATGAATTAACTAATTTGTGGAAAAGAGCAAAATTCGAAAAAGAATCTCAAAAGATTTTGGACAAATCAAGTGATGATAGATTTGTAGTTTTTGAAATGGACTTTAGAGGATTTAAGTTCATTAATCAAGGAATTGGAAAAAAAGAAGCTGATGATTTACTTTGCACATGTGCAACGATTTTGCTTGAAGAATGTAAAAGAGTAAATTTTATTTGTGGCCGTGGGTATGCTGATCACTTTTATGTAATGGGAAAAATTGAATCTGTTCCTTTTTTTATGGAATGGCTAAATGTGTTAGTTATAAATTTAGAAAAAGAATTAGAATATTTTGATATTCCGTCATATTTTAAAATCGGAATCACTTTTGTACTTCCTGATATTACTTTTTATAGTGAGAAGAAAACTATTCAAGAGTTGATTGCTGAAGCGACTTTTGCAAAGGGAACGATTAAAGAAAGGGTTTTACAAAGTTATGCAATTTATTCAAAAAAAATGAGGGAACAAAATGAAAGAGTTCAGCGTATTGAACGAAACATGTTAAAGGCTCTTTCGAGTGGAGAATTTATTGTAGTTTATCAACCAAAGATTTCTCTTGCTGATGACAAGATAAAAGGAGCAGAAGCTCTTGTTCGATGGAATAGTTCAAATCCGAGTATCGGTTATTTAACCCCAGCAGATTTTATGTCAATTTTTGAGCAAAATGGATTTATTATTCAACTTGATTTTGCAGTTTACGAAATGGTATTTAAATTTTTGCGTCGACAACTTGATTTAGGAAATCCTGTAGTTCCGATTTCAGTTAATATGTCTAGAAATCATTCTAATCCAGATAAATTTGTAAATGAATTTATTTCAAAGTTTGAAAAATATGATTTACCACCATCGTTAATTGAAGTAGAAATTCTTGAGCGAGCTGCTGAAGAAAGTATGTTCAATTTAGTTGCTGTAACAGAAAAACTTCATGCGTATGGATTTTCGGTTGCAATGGATGATTTTGGTAGTGGTCAATCATCTTTGAGTATGTTAGATGAAGTCCCAATTGATGTTTTAAAATTTGATCAAAACTTTTTGCGCAATAGTAAAAATTGTGAAGAACATGATAAGATGATTAATATTTTGATAAATCTTGGGAAACAATTGAATAAAAAAACTTTGTTTGAAGGTGTTGAAACCCAAGAACAGAGGGATATGTTAAAAGATTTAAATTGTGATCAAGTTCAAGGATATTTTTATTCAAAACCTTTGGATGAAGCTGATTTTGTAGATTTTGTAAAAGAACATCTTTAACAAAAATAAAAAAAATATACTAAATTTTCATAAAAATATATGTCGATTTTGATATTATATCTGTCAAAATTTGCTAAATTCATATTTTGAATTTCACTTTTTATTTTTTCTCGCTTATAATCATTAATATGAAAACATTTAACAATTCTTCGGTTCAAGAAATTCTTGACAATTTAACAATTCAAGAGAAGATAAGACTTCTTAATGGTGTTGGTGGATGGTTTACTTTTGATGCAAATGGAAAGGTTCCTCCGGTAATGATGACAGATGGTCCTCATGGATTAAGAAAACAGGGAGCAGGTCAAATTGATATTAATGATTCAATTCCGGCAACTTGTTTTCCAACTGCAAGTTGTGTTGCTAATTCTTGGGACTTGGAACTTGTAAAAGAAATGTCCGGGGCAATCGCAGATCAAGCATTAAAAGAAGAAGTAGGAATTGTTCTTGGATGTGGAGTGAATATAAAACGTTCTCCAATGTGTGGACGAAATTTTGAATATTTTTCAGAAGATCCTCTTTTGGCAGGTTCTATGGCAGCATATTACATTGATGGAATGCAGTCTAAAAATGTAGGAACTTCTATTAAGCATTTTGCCTGTAATAATCAGGAAACACGAAGACAAAGTTCTGATAGCGTTGTTGATGAACGTGCACTGAGAGAAATTTATCTTCGCCCATTTGAAATTGCAGTTCGAAATACTCAGCCAACTACGATTATGGCTTCTTATAATAAAATCAATGGAAAATATACTTGCCAAAACAAGAAAATTATTTCAGATATTCTCCGTGATGAGTGGGGATTTAAAGGTGCAGTAATTTCTGATTGGGGAGCTGCTGTAAACTTTCCTGAGTGTGTAAAATCGGGATTGGATTTGGCAATGCCAGATTCTGGTGGATATCAACCACAGCAATTACAAAAAGCATTTGATGAAGGTCTTGTTTCTGAAGAAGAAATTAATCGATCGTGTATAAAAGTTTTGGAATTGATTAAACGACTTGCTAAAAATCCAAAAGTTAAAGTTGATTATAATAAGGCTCATTTACTTGCAAAAAAAGTTGCATCTTCTTCAGCGGTTTTGCTTAAAAATGAAGGTATATTACCACTTTCAAAAGAAAATAAAGAAATCGTTGTCTTAGGACAAATGGCTAGCCAAATGCGAATTCAAGGTGGTGGTTCAAGTCATATAAATCCTTTTGATGGAAAAAGTGCAATCGAAGCTCTTAAGGATGAAGGTTTTACAGTTCGATATGCACAGGCATATCCAAGTGATGATAAACTTGAACAAACATCTTCCGAAGAAATTCAAAAAATGGTGACAGAAGCTGTATCACTTGCAAAGGAAGCTAGTGATAAAAAAATTCCTCTTTTACTTTTTTGTGGATTAACAAATAGAACAGAAGGAGAAGGATTCGATCGATTTGATATGAATCTTCCTAAGGAGCAACTTTCGGTTATCGAAAAAATTCTTCCAATGAATCAAAATATAATTGTTGTTGCATTTGGAGGTTCGCCTTTTGCAATTCCTTTTGAAGGAAAAGTAAAAGCTATTTTGCATATGTATCTTGCAGGTGAATCTTGTGGTGAAGCTTGTGCTGAACTTTTAACAGGAAAAGTAAATCCAAGTGGAAAACTTTCAGAAACATATCCATTTTCAGAAAAAGATGTTCCTTCAAAATCTACTTGGGGAAAAAATTCTCCTAGTGTTGAGTATCGTGAAAGTATTTTTACAGGATATCGTTTTTATGAAACTTTTGATTATCCTGTTCAATATGAATTTGGTTATGGATTGTCTTATACGAAATTTGCTTATTCAGGATTAGAAATTTCTTCTTCAGAATTTGATGCTAGTGAAGCAAATTTAGCAATTGGAAATGTTGGTGCAACTTGTGGTTATGCTGAAGGTACTTCAAAAAGTAAGAAGAAATTAAAAATAAAATTTACAGTAAAAAATATTGGAAAACTTGCTGGTGCTGAAGTTGTTCAGCTTTATGTAAAAAATCCAAAAGCAAATTATCTTCGTCCTTCAAAAGAGCTTCGGGGGTTTGTAAAAGTTTTCCTTGAACCTGGAAAGAGTAAAAAAGTTACTATTGAACTTGATGCAAAAGCATTCAGTTTATACGATGTGCAAACAAATCAATTTGTTGCACCAACAGGAACTTATGAAATTCAGGTTGGAGCATCTATTAAGGACATTAAACTTAAACAGTCTGTAAAAGTAAAAGGTGTAAAATATTCGGTAAACGATAGAGAAAAAATTCCGTCTTATTTTGTAGAACAGAAAAAATCTCTAAAGAAAAAAACTTCAGAAAAAACAGTTAATCTTGATAAACTTTTTACACACATGGATTTTGCAAAACTCTATGGAAAAGACCTTCCTGATGATAAACATCCTGCAGTTGGAACTTTTGATATTTATAATAGTTTTAACGAAGCTGCTGAATTAAGTCCACTGTGCAAAAAGATTTTAGATAAGCAGATTAAAAAGATTATTAAAGAAAATAAAAAGAAAGGTCTTTCTGAAAATGATCCTGCGGTAAAAATTGGAATTGGCGGAATTACAGAAAATCCTCTTGAAAGTCTTATTTTATTGAGTGCAAATAAGGTTTCAAGAAATTTAATGGACTCAATTGTAAATCTTGCAAATGGCAAAAAGTTTACAGCGTTAAAATTCTTGATAAAAAGTTTTAAAAAATAATATTTTAAAAAATTAAGTATTAGTAAATTCACAAAGGAGTAAGATTTTAATATAATAAAATAAAGTCTTGCTCCTTTTTTATTTTGCAAGATTAAATAAGGAAAAATGAATATGAATAAAGTTGGTTTTATCGGAATGGGAAATATGGCAAAAGCCATGGCTCAAGGTTTTGTTAATTCAAAAAAAATAGATAAGGAAAATTTATTTGCGTTCGCACCAAATCAAGAAAAATTAAAAATGAATGCTCAATCTATTGGGTTTATTCCAGTGGAAAGTTTGATAGAACTTGTAAGAAAAGTTGATACTGTAATTATTGCGTGTAAACCTTATCAAATAGAAAAAGTGCTTACAGAAATTCAGTCTGAATTAAAAGGAAAAACTTTAATTTCTGTAGCAGCTGGTTGGGTTTTTGAAACATTCAATAAAATATTAAAAGATCAGGTTCGTATTCAATGTGTAATGCCAAATACACCTTCGATGGTGGGTGAAGGTGTGTTACTTTTTGAAAAAACTTCTTCATTGGAAAAAGAGGAACTTGTTCAAGTAAAAGATTTGTTTTCTTCACTTGGAATGATTGAAGAACTTGATTCATCTTTAATGGGAATTGGGGGTGCGATTTCTGGTTGTGGTCCTGCATTTATGGATTTGATTATGGAATCATATGCTGATGCTGCTGTTAAATATGGAATTTCTCGAGATGTTGCGTATCGACTTGTAAGTCAAACAATGCTAGGAAGTGCAAAATTGCAACAAATTACAAATAGTCATCCTGGTGTGCTAAAGGATGCAGTTTGTTCTCCAAATGGAACAACAATTCGTGGAGTAGATTCACTTGAAAAAAATGGGCTTCGTGGAGCTTGTATTTCAAGTATAGATGTGATTATGGATTTTAAGAAATAATCACAAATAGAATAATTTATATTGGAACATGTAGTTGAATCAGAAACTTCAAAATATGTTTATTATGCTGCAGAAACAACTGATGCCAAAATATATGATATGAAGTTTTCTAAAAAGCACAACGATTTGTATATTTCGGTAAAATAATCAAAATTTAATTAAAATAATCGGATTGCTTCCACGAAAGTAGTCCGATTGTTTATTTTAAATACTCTTCGAAAACTTTTTGATAGTCAGCTTTGGTTTCTGCTTTTACAATTTCGAGTCTTAAAGCTCCACCACCTTCAATTCCTTTTGAATAGGCGCAAAATCTTTTTCGCATGTCTTTGCAGGCAAATTTTTCACCAAGGTCTTCAATTAGGATATCTAATTCATCAAAACCTGCAAGAAGGCGTTCTTTTATAGGAATTTCATCATAACTTCCTGTTTCTAAAAGTTGTCGCGTTTGTCTAAAAATAAATGGATGGCCCATTGCACCACGGGCGAACATTACACCATCGCATCCTGTTTGTTCTAACATTCTTTTTGCATCTTCGGGTTTAAAAATATCTCCAGACCCAAAGATAGGAACTTTCCCATCTACGAGTAAAACCAATTCTTTTAGATAATCCCAATTTGCTTTGCCATCGTATCCTTGTGCGCGAGTTCTTGGGTGAAGAGTAATCGCACTTGCTCCTGCGTCAATTGATGCAATCGCGGCTTGTCTGAATGTGATGGATTGCTGATCCCATCCAGAGCGAATCTTTACTGTAACTGGAATATCTTTTTCTTTATCTTTAACAGCTTTGACAACAGCGTCTACAATTTGTCCAAGTCGCTCTGGATCTTTTGTTAAACTTGAACCGGCACCGGTTTTTACAACTTTTGGTACGGGACACCCCGCATTTATGTCTATACAACTGGCACGAGTCTGGTCTAATACTAGACAAGCCGCATCGTACATAACTTCTGGCGTTCCTCCAAAGATCTGGACTGCATATTTTGTTTCGTTTGGAGCTTCTTTCATTATTGTTTGAGTTTTTTCGTTACGACGAGTTAAAGCTTCTGCACTAACCATTTCGGTGTATTCAAAATTTGAACCACCTTTGATGCAAAGGCATCTAAAAGCCCTGTCACTATAACCTGCAACAGGGGCTAAAAATAGATTTCCGTCGAGAGATAAATTTCCAATTTTAACAGGATGATAGAGCATATTTTTATTCTTCAGGAAGTTTAAAAATACTACAACTATTTTTCCAAAGCTGGACACTAAGTTCTTCTAAATCAATGTCAAGAATTTCGCTTAAGAACCTTGCAGTAGATGGTAAGTAACCAGGCATTGTTCTTTTTCTTTCACGGAATTCAGAAGGAATCATAAAAGGACTTTCTGTTTCAATTAAAATTTTGTCGAGAGGAATATTTAAAACTGTTTCATGAAGGTTTCTTGCATTACGATATGTAAGATTTCCTGCAAATGAAAAGTATATATTTTTGTCGAGACATTTTTTTGCATATTCAGCATTTTCTGAATAGCAATGTAAAATTGCTCCAGAGTCTGGAATTCTTTGTGTAAGAATATCATAAATATCTTTTCCTGCTTCTCTATTATGAATAATTACAGGAAGATTATGTTTTTGAGCAAGTTCAAGCTGTTGAATAAAAAGTTCAATTTGTGAATTTTTATCGCCGAATTGTTTATAATAATCTAGTCCGGTTTCTCCAACTGCCACAACATTTGGAAGGGATAAACTATCTTCTATTGTTTTTAAATAGTCAGTACCAGGATTTGTAACTTCAGATGGAGCTACTCCTACAGCATGGTAAATTCCAGGAATATTCTTTAAGTTTGGATAAACTTTCTTAAAATCGTGGAGACTATTATTTATACTAACAATACGTGTTACTCCGGCAGCTCTTGCTTGCTGAATTACGCGTAATTGTTCAATAGGATCATCATAAATAAGCCCAATGTGGGCATGAGTATCAAAAAACTGCATGGCTTTCTCTCAAAATAAATGAATATGATGTGATTTTTAGTTTAAAATAAACTAAAACTTTACATATGTTAAGATAACATAGGATTTTTTAATCGTCAATGATTTTTTATTAATTTAAAATTAAATTTAATTCATTTGACACCCGATAATTATACATGGTATAATCTCAACAAAATCGGTTTGTTGTTTTTTTATGGGTGTATTGGGGAAACTGATTGTAATATATAATATTTTTGGAGAAAAAAGTGTTTAAAAGAAAAAACTCTGAGAGTTCTTTTTCAAATCAGACAAATGAGACTTTTCTTGTAAAGGTGAAGAATTTTTTTGGAAAAATTTTTCATACATTTGATAATAAATTAACTATTATGATTGTTCCCCACGAAAAGGGAAAGGTCGTAAATTTTCAGACAAATGTTTTTGCAATGGTTTTATCCATTGTAATTATTGCAGGAATTTTATTTTCGTTTATTTTCTTTAACAAGCATGCAGTTGCTAGTAATGTTGAAATAGATCGATTATATTCTGAGAATAGACAAACAATGGCTAGCCTTGATGAGTTGCGTGATGAAAATAATAATCTTTTACAAACTGCAAAAAGATTTCAATCGTCATTATCACAGTCTTTGTCACTTCTTGGAATTGATCAATCATCTACAATAACTAATTCTAATTTGAGTAATAGTGATTTAAATTCTTTATTTAGTACTGAAGAACGTGCAACTGGTTCAATTCGCGAAACTGCTAATATTCGTCAATTGACTTCGTACCTTGAAGGAGCTGTTCAGCCAATTGAACAAATTGGTAAAATGATTGAAACTCAAAATTCTTTATTTAGCGATATCCCAAGTATCTGGCCAGTTAGAAGCCCTCAGCTTCATGTTTCAATGGCTTTTGGTCCAACTGTTCATCCTATTACAGGTCAGTGGTATATTCATAAAGGAATTGATATGTCTACATGGCGTTCTGGAGATCCTATTTATGCTACTGCAAATGGACAAGTAGTAAATGCCTTTTATGATTCAGGTTATGGTAATAATGTTATTGTAAAACATAAGCATGGAATTTATACTCGTTATGCACATATGAATACAGTTTATGTTCAGAAAGGGGAATTTATTTCTCAATATCATGTAATTGGAACAATTGGAAATACCGGTGTTACAACTGGACCTCACTTGCATTACGAAGTTCATATTGGTTCTGATGTTGTTGATCCAATGAAATATCTTAATATTAAGGTTTCTAATTAATGGCTGCTAATGATGATTTTTCTATAAATACAATGGTTGGAGATGGCTCTGCTTTTTCTGGAAATTTAAAAGTTTCTGGAGGGTTGATGGTAGAGGGCGATATTGATGGTAATATTGAAATTAGTGGAAATATTATTGTTGGTGAGAGAGCAAGAGTTCGTGGAAATATTGTTGCTAAATCTGCTATAATTAGTGGAGTTGTAATTGGAGATATAACTGCTCCCGATAGTATAAAATTAATGTCTTCTTCGGCTGTAATTGGTGATGTTTCAACTCGAAAATTACAAGTCGCTGAAAAAGTTGTTTTACATGGGCATTGTATTTCAATTTTAGAAGAAGAACGATATGAAAACGAATTTTCTGTTCAGTCGCAGTCAAAAGAAATTCGTAATAAGGCTTTTGTAAGATGAATCAAATAGATACTTCTTCTAGTTCGCTTTATTTTGCTGCATCATCTATTGCTGCAAGTAATCAAGCTTCTAAAGAGGCAATTAATAAAACGAAAGAAAAAAAAGTAGGAAATAATTTTTCATCAGTTTTAAAAACAGTTGAGGAAGAAAAAAAATTAATTGCACAAGGACTTCCTCCTGAGATTGCAAAAATGTCTGATGACGATGCAATTGATTTTTTAAAAGATGAACTTGATATGGCAGGGGACGATTTTGGAATTAACGCAACTCCTCATGCTTTTGAAAGGTACAAAAAGGCCGTTGGTCAATTTATTAAATTCTTGGAGATTAAAAATTACAGGGTTGATACTCATAAGCGATTTTCACGCAGGAAAAGAGAATTAAAGCCTGCTGTTCAAATTGTAGTTATTAATGAGCAATTAAACAAATTAGCTTATGATATGTGGTATAATCATTTAGATAAGTTGAATCTTTTAAAAAAAGTTCATGAGATAAATGGATTAGTAATTGATTTGCTTGCTATATAGTCAAATGTAATGAAAAAGGTTTTTTTATGAGTGATTTTTTTGGTGAAAATGTAGATTCAGAATCAGATTTAAGACATCTTGAAGACAATGAAGATATTGAAATTTCTACTAGCTCGGAAGATTATGTTTATAATTTTCCTTTGTATAGATTAAAGCTTGAGTATTCTTGTGAAGGAATTTACGCTAATATTGAAGATGAATCCATAAAAATTGAGCCTGGTGATTATGTAATTGTTCCTACTAGATATGGAAAAGATTTAGCAAGGGTTTTGGGAAATGTAAACTGTCCTGTTGGAATAAAACCAGAAGATGTAGTTATAATTGACCGAAAGGCTACAGAAGCTGATTTAAAAAAAGCACAAGAATATAAAGAAAAAGAAAAAACTGCATTTAAAGTATTTCAGGAAAAAGTTGCATATCACAAGCTTGATATGAAGTTAATTTCTACTCATTTTTTAGTGGATGAACAAAAAGCACTTTTCTTTTTTAGTTCTGATAATCGTGTTGACTTTAGAGAATTGGTAAAAGATTTAGTTGTCGTATTTAAAATGCGAATTGAATTGCGTCAAGTTGGGGTTCGTGATGAATCAAGATTTACAGGTGGTCTTGGAGTTTGTGGACGACCTTATTGTTGTCATGCGGTTTCTGATAAGTTGCGCCCAGTTTCAATCAGGATGGCAAAAGAACAAAATCTTTCACTAAATTCTATGAAAATTTCCGGACAATGTGGAAGATTGTTGTGCTGCCTTTCTTATGAGTTTGACTTTTACACAGAAGCTAGAAAAAAATTACCTAATGAAGGAATTCATATTTTCTACGATGGAACGAATTTTAGAATTACAGAAATCAATCCTTTAACATCAATGATAAAAATGCTAGGCGACGATGGTCGATTGATTGAAGTTAACTCAAAGCGTTTTGTTAAAGAGAATAATCGTTGGAAAATTGTATAATTTTTAGTAATTTTCACTTATAAAAAATCTCTAAAATGTCAAAAATCTCTTTTTTTCTTGACTTATATGTCTAAAATCTCCATAATTGTAAGTGGAATACTATCCTTTTTTTTTAAATATGCCGATAACTACAAAGGATGTATATTTGAGGTGTATATGAAACGTCTTTTTTATGTTTTTTTGAGTGTTATAATTTTTACATCATGTGAGTTAGGTTTAGGAGAGGCTCTTGATTTAAAAGGTCCTGAATTGTATGTGCAAGAGCCATTGCCCTTATCATTAGTAAAAAAAGAATTTACCATCCATGGAACTTGTTATGATAATCAAAAAGTAAAAAGTATTGAAATTAAAGATAAGAGTACAAATAAAGTTTATGCATATGCTTCAATAAATAAAAATGAATGGCATGCAAAACTTTCATTAAAAGAAGGAGAAGTCTCTCTTGTAATTACTGCATATGATGCAGCAAATAATCCTTCAGATAAATCTCAGCGAATTATAACTCTTTTAGTTGACGAAACAGCTCCAGAAGGACTTTCTTGGTATGTTGATAGAGGAAATGGATTTCAAGTTCAATTAAGAGACAAAGAAACTCTTGAAAATTTAAATTTAGAAGATTTACAAAATATAGATATACCTCAAAATGAAAAATTTACAATTTACGGAAATTTTTACGATGCAATGAGTATCAAAGAAATTTCATTCATTCTTTCAGAGGATGACCAAGAAATCTGTAGAAAAACAGTTACAGCATCAGATGCAGAAGTTCAATCAGCAACAGAAGATTTTTCAATTTATGCACCAAATTTTACTTTTACCCATGATGAACTTGTTGGCTATAAATCATCTTTGGCTTCAGGGAAACATTATTTAAAATTGAGTTATGCATCTTCAGACGAGCATGGAAATCAATCAGTTAATGAAGTAGGTTATTTTTTATGGTATCCAGAAAGTGATGAACCTGTAATTCATGTTATTAAAGCTGATGAAAATGGAAAATTAACAGAGAATGTAGGTAGTGCGATTGCAATTGATATTTTTGATGACGATCTTTTGGAAGAAGCTTATTACACAGTAGAACCAGAGAATACATCTATTACAAATAGCAATATAGAAGCAAATAAAGAAAAATTTATTTATAAAAATTCAGGATTTGTAAATATTAGAAACTACCCTGCACAAATTGAAGGAAAATATACAGAAAGTGCTGGTAGATATAAATTAATTGCTTATGCAAAAGAGCAAAAAGATTCTGGGGCAAAAATAAAAACAAAAATTATTGATATGAATATTGTCGATTCTGCTGTTCCTTTGATAATTGTAGAGACCCCAACAGAAAATACAGTTCCAGAAATTTATAATAATACAAAGTTTAAGATTTCAGGATATTGTTATGATTCAAGTGGAAGTAAAGATATAAAAATTGCATATATTCCATCAGAAAAATTTCCGACTGCTGTTTTGAAAGAAGCACGAGCAAAAGAAATTTTCCAATCTGGAAATACTTCAAATGGTGAAATTCTAAAAACATTTACATTCCCAAGTGAAAAAGTAAAAGATGGGTCATGGGTAAAAGAAGAGTTTTCTTTTGAATTTGATGTTGTAAATGATTTTTCTTTAGAAAAGAATAAGTCAAAATTCTTTGAGATGATGGTAACTGATAACGAAGGAAATGTAATTTATAAACAATTTTCTGTTAGTGGTGATAGTTTAAAACCAGAAATTATAATTAATGAACCAAGTGATGATATGATTGTTTATGATTACAATAATCAGGATCTCGTAATTAGTTTTACTGCGTCAAAAAGTTCTGGGTTGGGAATCAATCAGAATTCATATAAAGTTATTCGAAAAGAATCTTCAGATGAATATTCAATTGAAAATGGAAAATTGAAAAAAAATGGAGATAGTGTTCAGATAACAATTCCTCAGAAAACTCTTAAAGAATGGG
Source organism: Treponema sp. (assembly GCA_045606765.1). Taxonomy (GTDB): domain Bacteria; phylum Spirochaetota; class Spirochaetia; order Treponematales; family Treponemataceae; genus Treponema_D. Next base: position 8,362 of record JAZUSR010000175.1, on the reverse strand, counting down.
CTAACGAAACTCAAGTAAGCTTCACATTTTTTGCAAAAGACTTATTAGACAATGAAGCTTCCGCACAAAGAACAATAGTATTAAGTGAGTTGCCAAATCTAGAAAGTGTTACAACTGAAAAAAGTAATGGAAAATATTCAATTGGGCAAATAATTCCAATTCAAGTAAAATTTACAGATACAGTAAAAGTTAATGGAAGTCCAATTCTTAAATTAAAACTTTCAGAAGATAAAGAAGTTGATGCATTGTATAAAAACGGAACTGGAACTGATACATTAACATTTGAATATGTTGTTCAAGAGGGAGATTTTTCAGAACAGTTGCAATCTTCAAGGATTGATTTAAATGGTGGAAAAATTGTAACTGGTACAATTGGTTCTGGAGATGCCGGAATTAATATTCCTGTTGATAAACATCTTCAAAATAATAAAAATGGTATTGTAGTTGACGGAAATAAACCTAAAATTGAAAAAATATTTTATGAAGTAATTACAGAAAATGTAAGTTTGAATAATGGTGAATATTTTTTGAATAGTGATAAAGAAGTAAATGTAACTGTTCAATTTAGTGAAAAAGTTTTTGTTTCAGGAAGTCCAATTCTTAATTTGTTAGTAAAAGGAATAAGTAATATTGGATTGAATTTCCAAAGTATAAAAGATAATTCTGTAGTATTCTCATACAAAATAGGAAATACAACTCCTGAAGGCATTGTTCAATTTATAGAATCAAAGTTATTTACTGCAAGTGATAAAAAACTTATTAAAGATGAAGCAGGAAATGAAATTAATATTGAAAATGTGACAACGCAAAATTTAAAATATGCTTTGATTAATTCAATTGAAAATGAATGTAAATTGAATATTGATATAACAGCTCCTGTAAATGCCCCATCGATTAATTTGACTTCTGGTGATTACAATCAACCAAAAGAGTTAGAATTATCTAAAGGTGAATCTGGAGCATTAATGAAATATTCTCTTGATGATGGTAAATCTTGGAATGAGTATAGTTCACCAGTACTTTTGACTTCTGGAAATTATTCAATTTGTACAATGCAAATAGATAAAGCTTCTAACGAGTCAAAAAAATCAGATACTGTAAATGTAAAAATTAAAGACACATTCCCTTTAGTAAATTTGATTAATATTCGTGTTCCAGATGGGAAATATAAAGTTGGACAAAAAATAAAGATAACTGCTTACTTAGATGAAGAAGTAATGACAGTTCCTGAAAATTCTGCAACATTGACAATTAAAAGTTGTAACGGAGCAGAAAATGAAAAGACAATTAATGTTATTCCTTCGAACACAAAAACAAAACAATTGAATTTTGAATATATAATTCAAAAAGGTGATAATTACGATGGTGTTCAAATTACCGCCTTGAATTTATTAGAAACAATTGTAGATAAGTATGGAAATGTTCCAACAGAAAATACACAAAATGCTATTGAGGATGTTTTATTAAAACCTGAATGTACTCGTTCTGAATTAATTATTGATGCAAAACCTCCTACTATAACTCGATTTACTCCAACAAAAGGTTCTCCTTGTAAAGATAATTCATTTAAGATTGTATTGGAATTTGATGAAAATATTTATAAAGAGTCAGGAACAATTGTTTTACAGCGTAAGGGGGATTGGTATATTCCACCAGTATTTGAAGAAGAAGAATTTATGGAAATTTATAATGCTATTTCTTCAGAAGCTGATAAAGAAAAGTTATTAAAAACTACAATTGTAAACGGACAAAAAGTAAACTTAACTCATGGGCGAACAGGTAAAGCGGTTGGTCCATATATTCCAATTCCTCATGGTTTGATACAAAGTGACTCAAAGGCAATTCCTGATACAAGAACAAAGTATGTACTTGATTTTAATTTGGGAATAAAAGATGGACAAGCACAATTAAATGATGGTACAGAAACAGGGACTTTTACAGCAAAAGTTAGCGATATTCGTGATGTCTTGGAATCAATTGAATATCATAAACATAAAGAAGATATTCGTTCTGAAAAAATATCTATTAGTGGGTCTAATGGATATGAAAAAAATGTTCTTACAATTGAATTTACTGATGAAATTCAAAACGGAATTGAATGGGAATTAATCATTCCTGATACTTGTTTTAGAGATCAAGCAGGAAATATGTTTGAAGGATTTACTCTCGAAAGTGAAGATTCAACAAAATCATATTCTTGTTGGAGTGATAAAGTTGCAACTCCTGTTGTTCGTTTGGATAAATATAGTCATGGTTGGGGAGCAGACTTGGTTAATTCAGATGGAACTATAACAACGATTACTAAAAATAAAGTTAATGCTGGTGGTCAAAACAATGGTTCAAAATATACAGATGCCGATACTTCAGGTACTGGTGTAAAAATAGCTCCAACCGGATATGCACGGGTTCGTATTGATTGTCAAACACCAGGAGCTACTATTAAGTATAAAAAGTACGAAACTTCAAGTGTAGACGCTAATACAATGAAACAATCGTATAGAACAAAGTATCCAGGTGTAAATATGAATACTGATTCAAATAATAGAAATAATAACAAGAATGAAGTAGTTTCTACAAATGCTGATATTGAATATGCAACATTAGGAGAAAGACCAAGTGATGCTGATGATTACAAAGATACTTATGTTGTAATTGGAGACGGAAAAATTGATACGGCAAGAAAGGACTATGTAAGTGCATATGCAACAAAGGCTGGATTTGAGGCTTCTGATGCAGGGTTTGAAGGAGTATTTAAAACTGTAATTTATGCTTGGGATTATCATGAACAACCGTTAGTCATTGAGGGAGGAACAGAAACAGGTGGAGAACCAACTGTTGCATCGTTCCCTGTTCGAGACGGAACACAAGATAGACGATATTGTAAGAATTCATATTATAATTCAGAAGATAATGGTCATGAGGTATGGATTTCTTATGACATTGTCTGTGGATGGAAAGCCTTATATATGTGTAGGGAACACTCAGATGGTTATATAAATTCAAGTTATGGCGAAATGACATATACGTTTAACTATGCAACTTATTGGTGGTAGTATACAGAGAATCTGATAAGAGGAAAAGGGTATGAAAATATTTGAGAAAATAAAATATTTATTAACATTGGCTGTAATTTCGATTCTTAGTTTTGCCAATATGTCTTGTGAAATTGGATTAGGTGAATCAGTTGATATATATGTTCCAAAAATTGAAATTATAACACCAAGAGCATTGGATTCTGTAACTCAAGATTTAGTCATTAGTGGTTATTCAGAAGATAATCTAGAGATTAGTTATTTTGATGTTCAAATTTCAAAAACTGGTGAAGATCCATTGTATAAATTTAGATGGTCAAATGGCTGGAAAAAATATGAAAATGAACAGTGGGTTGATTTTGAAGAAGGAACTTATTCAGGAAATCATAAAAAAATTAATTGGGATCTTAATTTAAAATTGACAGATGTTCAGTCTGGGCAGCAGTATACAATTAATACAAAAGTATATGATAAATATGGAAACTTTGATGCTGTAAGTTCTGAAGATGAAATAAGTGTAACTGTTGATGTTGTTGAACCTATGGTAAGCCTTATTTCTCCATTTATTCGATCGTACCAAAAAGCAAAATCTGCACATGATGGATATCAATTAAAGAATTCTGCAGATTTAACAAGTTTATATAATGGTTCATTTGAAATAACAGGATCTCAAAAAGAAGATATTAGTTTAAGTTATCTTTGTGTAGTAATTGATGAAGGAACAGACAATGTTCCACCTTCATTTGAAGAATATCCAAACATTATGGATTATCCTGCTGTATACAAAGTAAAACAAGAAGAATCTTCTCGTTCTTGGAGTGTAAAATTTGATTCCACAAAGCTTGATCCAAAATATTCTTCTGGAAAATATTTGTTTAGAATTATTACAGAGACATCAGATGAAGCAGGTAATATTGAGCGAAAAGTAAATACTTGGTTTACATATTATAATGATTCTGACAAACCATGGATTGTTTCGCAATTTGGTGATGATACAGAAAACGGGAGTACAATTGTTTATCCAAGTTGTAATCTTCAAGGGCAAGCTATTGATGATGATGGATTAGAGAAGGTTATTGTTAGAACAGTTGTAAAAAGAAACGGAATTTGGGATGAAGCAAATGCTACGCAAATTGAATATAATTTGAAAGATGAAGGATATCCAACATATTTTAACTTTACAGTAACAGCAATTGCAGAAAATAAAAAATTCAAAATTGTCTCAAAATGTATTGATAAAAATGGGATTGAAAGTGAAGAGATTACTCGATATATGGGAATTGCCGATGTAAATCCTCCGTCATTAAAGATAGATACTCCTAAAAATGGAGAATCAATTTTAGCTGATTCAAAAGGAGATATTACAATTACAGGATCAGTTTCGGATGATGGTGAAATTTCTTCTATTCAGATGGTTTTGATTCCAACAAATAATATTAAAGATGTAATTTATTATTACAATGCAGATTATGATGGTTGGAAACAAAGTATTGGAACTAAAAAACTATTTAATATAGATTGGCTTCCTGGAAGTGATAAAATAGAAAATTCAATTTATTCAAAGAGATTTGCAAAAAAAGTGAATATATTTACTGATTTTGGAATTTCTGCGAATGTTCTTGCAGGTTCTCAAACATTAGTTTTTATGGCAAAAGATAAAAGTGGTGCATCAAAAATTGAATCATATACTTTACAAGGTGATATTGAACTTCCTGAAATTAGTTTTACAAAAATTAATGTACAAAAAGCAAATGGAGAAATAAAAACATATACAATTAATGGTGAGGAAATTCCGACATTAGAAGCATTTACTCGAGATACTTCGCAAGAAATTGTAGATAAAATTCAGTTTGTGGGAAAATGGAATGATAATTCAACAACAATTTGGAATGATATTTCAAAAATTGGGTCGATTAATCTAAGAATGAAAAATAGTGAAATCCAAATTAAAAAAGACGGATTAACATGGAAAACAGAGTTTATTAAGCCGATTGATTCAACTACAGCCTCTGCAGAGGTGTCAATAAAAGATTGGGCTGGAAACATTTCAAAATCATCTGTAAGTTATTATGTAAGTAGCAGTATGCCTGAATTGGTTCGAATTAGTTCATCTAACTATGATGGTTCATATAAACTTGGTGATGAAATTGAAATTATTCTTCAGTATAATAAAAAAGTAACATTTACTGGTTCTGAAAATCCTAAATTGATATTAAATAATAATGGTATTGCAATTTTTGATGAAAGTTCAAATGGAACTTCAAAACATAAATATATATATGAAGTAAAAAATAGTGATCTTGAAACAAATTCTACAATTCCAAAATTGGGGATTAAAGAGATTCAAGTTGTAAATGGAACATTTTCTGATATTGATGGTGCAAAAATTGTAAATCCGACTAAAATTCCAGATGGAATGAACTTAAATAATACTCGTTCAATTACAATTGATAAAACATCTCCTACAATTCAAAGTGTAGAACCAATTACTTCTACTGGTTATTATTCTCAAGGAAAAGAAATTTATTATAGGTTGCAGTTTTCGGAAGATATTGAAATTATTGATGAATCAGGAAATATAATTTCTTCTCTTGATGGAAAAATTCAGACAAAAGTAAATGTTAAAGATTCAAATGGAAATAGTAAAAATGTTACATCTGATTCTGTAATGAAAACAAGTTCAAATGTTTTATTCTTTACATATGAAATTAAAGAAAATGATTTTGCTTCTCCTTTTGGAGTAATTAATTTGAACTGTTTAAATTGTAAAATTGTTGATAAAGCAAAAAATCAAATGGTAGGAACATTTGATTCTGAAAATAATATTACAACAATTTCTAGCAATAAAGAATTTGAAGGAATTATCTTTGATACAGTTTCACCAAAAATTCCAGTTATTAAAAATGTGGAAGATGGTCAAGTTGTTTATGATTCAAATGGTATAGAAGTTCAAATTGATTTTGGAACTGATGATTCTGTAAAATATAAAAAATATTCTCTTGATGGTGGAAACTCTTGGAATGATTATACTTTGCCGATTATTCTAAAAGCTGATGGGGATTATGCTATTACAGCTTATCAGGAAGATAAGGCAGGAAATAGAAGTGACAGGGCATCTTTGAAAAATGTTAAAATTGATGTAGGTAAAATTATTACATCTTTGACAACATCTTTGCCAGATGGAACATATTCTGTTGGTAAAAAAATCCCTATTACAGTAGAATTTAGAAAAAATGTTAATGTCGCAAATACTAAGCTTAAGTTGAATATAAAGAATAAATCTGGTGACAATTGTATTGCAGAAATTCTATCAGGAAATCCTATTTCTGGGAAGGCAATAATTTATCATTATGAAATTCAAGAAGGGGATTATATTCAAGATAATGATAAATTAAAGGTTGAACAATTAATTGGTATTGTAACAGATGAAAGTGGAAACGATATTTCATCTTATTGTAATTTGCCAGAAGAAGGAAATGGAGCTTTGACAGATACTAGCTCGATTTATGTGCAGACAATTAGGCCAGAAGTTATCGAAACAACTTTTAATGAGTCAACAAATGAATTAAGAATAAAATTTAGTAATTCTGTTTATAGAGGAAAAGGAGATATTGTAATAACACAGAAAGATTTTAAAGCTCCTATTATTTTGACTAAAGAAAAATATCAGCTTTATAAAGATGTTATTAGTGATTATTACAAAGAAACAACAAATGGTGCTGATAGCAATTTTAAGCCATCGACTACATCAAAATATGTTTTAAAATATGAATATGATGGAAATAGTAATGAAGTTAAATCAAAATTAATTTCAAAGGATGCAGATAAAGTGGTTGTGCCAATTGATTCAAATAACATTACTATTGATGATGATGTAGTTATTGTAAAATTGACAAATGCTTATGCTCTTCCTGTAAAAGGTGCTTATTATGATGTTATAATTCCCGAAGGAATTGTAAAAGATGAATTGGAACACCCTAATGAAGAAAAGAATTATGAAAATAAAGTAATTATTAAAAAAATAGAAGAACCTGTTGTTCGAATTGATAAGAAAAGAGAATATCTTAATAATGGGTCTGTGGTTCTTCCAAAAAATGTAGGGGTAAAAATAGAAAGTCAAACTCCATCTGCTCAAATTTATTATTCTAAATATCAAAATGAAATTAGTAAGCATACTTGGACAAGTAATGGAAGTAATTTAAAATCATACACTATGCCCACAAATTTTAGCCGTCCAGGAGATCCTACTACAAGATATACTAGTGAATTTAATATTCTTACTAATCCTAATGATGAAAAAGGTTATATCGTATATTTGAAAGCAAAAGCGACAAAAACATTTGATGGAGATACAAAAAATACTGAAAGTGAGGAAAGTTATGCTGTTGCAAAACGAACAGTAATTGTTTTCCAGGATACAAATGAATTCAACGGAGGCTTAAATGCTCAAGAATATCCTCATCGTTGGATTAGAGGTGGAAATTCTCCCTTTGAAGGTGCTGCATTATCTGTACCTGACTTTCCATTTTCTTGGACGATAAAAAATAAAAATACACTTCAAGAATATTGTGAAAAAACTAGAGCGTTTAGCAAGTACGGCGATAAATGGTTGTGGATGTCATGGAATATTGATGAAGTTGCATATGTATTCTTTATGGCAGGCGACTTACCTACAACTCAAGAAGCTTTTGAAAAAGGACCAACTAAATGGGTAGATAGTTCATGTGGAATTGTAACACTTAAGAGTGAAGCACCTGTTTATGGAGGTGGTTGTTTTGGATTTGAAAATCTTAACACCATTAATGTATATGGTACTTATCAATATCAATCAAAACATTGCCACCCTAGTACAAATGGTTCTAATTAGAACGGATTATTTTGAAGTAATAACTACAGAATTTTCTGCGTTAGAATATGGAGCTGGAATGTATTTATCTGCATTCCAGTCATTTTCCCATTTATGACCGTCTAATAAATAACGGAATTGATATTCTCGACCAGTTTCTAAAGAAAGTTTTACAGAAAAAGAACCATCTTTTGCTTGTTTAAGAGGAGTTTCTGTGCTACTCCAACTATTGAAGTCTCCTGCAATATTGATAGTTTTTGCTCCTTGAGCAGCTTCTTTTGAAACAGTAAAAGTTACAGTACATTTTTTATTGTCTTTTGAAAAAGTCTTTTTTAAAGCCATTTTATCTCCCATAAAAAGTCAATGAGTAAAACTTCAGTTTTAGGAATTGACTTTTTACGTTGTTTCGCAACAAAGTGAGAAACAACAATATATATGTAGTTTGCAACGCAAACTATAAAAAGATAAAAACTGACGATATTTT